>NZ_CP108430.1:4588750-4930000 GCF_041435335.1 Streptomyces sp. NBC_01283 | reverse complement strand
CGGGTCCGCGCCGCAGAGCGGTCTGCGGGCGCTGCTCCGGCACAAGGCGATGGTGCAGCTGTGCGTGCTCGGCTTCGTGCTGTTCTTCGCCTGCTACGGCCAGTTCGAGTCGGGTCTCTCCGCCTACGGCGTGGAGGCGGCCGGGATCTCGCCGTCGACCCTGGGCATCGCGCTCGCCGCCAACACGGCCGTGATCGTCATCGCGCAGTTCGCCGTCCTGAAGTTCGTCGAGCGGCGCAAGCGGTCGCGCGTGATCGCCGCCGTCGGTCTGATCTGGGCCGTCGCGTGGATCGCCGCCGGGTACGCGGGGATGGGGAACGGCAGCCAGGCCATGGCCACCGCCGCGTTCATCTCCACGTACGCGCTCTTCGGGCTCGGTGAGGCGATGCTGTCGCCGACCGTCGCCCCGCTGGTCGCCGATCTGGCGCCCGCCGGGATGGTCGGTCAGTACAACTCGGCCTTCGCCCTGGTGAAGCAGCTCGCGCTCGCGGTCGGCCCCGCGGTGGGCGGTCCGATGGGGGCCGCGCTGCACGGGCCGTACATCGTGACGTTCCTGCTGTTCTCGCTGGGCATCACGGTGCTCGCCGTACGTCTGGGCCGGCAGCTCACTCCGCTGCAGAACCAGCCGTACGTGGCGAAGAGCCGGGTGGTGGCCCAGGGCACCCCGGAGCCCGTACCGGCCAACTCCTAGACGCCTGTCGTACTAGTCGCATTACCTGTCGTACTAAAGGAGCACTACGCGCGCGGGAGGGCGAATTCGCACCAGACCGCCTTGCCGCCGCCCGGTGTGCGCCGTGAGCCCCAGTTCGAGGCGATCGTGGCGACGATGGCGATGCCACGGCCCGCCTCGTCCGCGGGCTCGGCGCGGCGGCGACGCGGCAGGTGGTCGTCGCCGTCCGTCACCTCGATGATCAGCCGCCGGTCCGTGCGGCGCAGGCGGAGCCGCATCGGGGGTGTGCCGTGCTGGAGGGAGTTCGCGACCAGTTCGCTGGCCGCGAGCACCCCCAGGTCGTGCAGTTCGGGCGGGAAGCGCCAGCTGGCGAGGACTCCCGTCGCGAAGGCACGCGCGCGTGGCGCCGCCTCCACTCCCCCGAGCAGCTCCAGGGCGGCGTTCCGGAACAGCTCGGCGTCCAGGCCGGTGCGGGCCGGGTGCTGGAGGACCAGGACCGCCACGTCGTCGTCGTGGTCGGCGGCCACCCCCAGGGCGCGGATCAGCCGGTCGCACACCACCTGGGGTGTGCCGGTGGCGCCCGCGAGGGCGCGCTCCAGGGAGGCGACGCCCTCGTCGATGTCCTCGCTGCGCCGCTCCACCAGGCCGTCCGTGTAGAGGACGGCGGTCGAGCCGGGGCCGAGCGGGACCGAACCCGAGGTGTGCAGCCAGCCTCCGGTGCCGAGCGGCGGGCCCGTGGGCTCCTCCGCGCGGTGGATCGTGCCGCCCTCGTCCCGTACGAGGATCGGCAGGTGCCCGGCGGAGGCGTACGTCAGGCTGCCTTCGTTCGGGTCGTGCACGGCGTAGACCATGGTGGCGATCTGCATCGCGTCGATCTCGGTGGCGAGGCCGTCGAGGAGCTGCAGGACCTCGTGCGGGGGCAGGTCCAAGCGGGCGTAGGCGCGCACGGCTGTGCGGAGCTGGCCCATGACGGCCGCCGCGCGGACGCCGCGGCCCATGACGTCGCCGATGACCAGGGCGGTGCGACCGCCGCCGAGGGTGATCACGTCGTACCAGTCGCCGCCGACCGCGGCCTCCGTGCCGCCCGGTTGGTACGTGGCGGCGATGCGCAGGTCGTCCGGCTGCTCCAACTCCTGCGGAAGCAGCGAGCGTTGCAGGGTGACGGCCGTCTCGCGCTGGGTGCGCTCGCTGGCCCGCAGCCGCTCGGCGGCCTCCGCGTGGTCGGTGACGTCGGCGGCGAAGACCAGGATGCCGTCGTCCTTGAGCCCTGTGGCGGAGCCGCTCACGGGGAGCGTCACGGGGGTGCAGGTGAATGTGTACGACCGGCCGCTCGCCGCCTTGCGGGACTTGACCGTGCGCGGCTTGGAGCTGCGCAGGACCTGGTCCAGGAGGGGCAGCAGGCCCAGCTCGTCCAGCTCGGGCAGCGCGTCGCGGGCGGGTTCGCCGACGGGGCGCTCACCGAACGCGGTGGCGTACGCGTCGTTGACGTACGCGATGCGGTGCTCGGGGCCGTGCACCAGGGCGACGAGGGCCGGAATGCGGTCGAGCACCTCGCGGGTCGGCAGTTCGTCGACGCCTGCGGCGGCCGGGGTGAGGGTGGTGCCCTCCTGGCCGCCTTCGGCGCGGGCCGCAGGGACGGAGCTTTCGGCTCGCTGTGGCGGGGAGATCCCCAGGTCGGTGCGCGCCGCGGCGCGGCGCTGCGTTCCGGGGAGCCGGGCGCTCCAGCGCGTGAAGTTCACTGCGGTAGGCCTCGTGATGTCGCTTCTGGATCGGGCGGGGATTTCCGGCGGTCCTGGCCCGCCCATGGTCACACGAACAGTCTGGCCGACCGGACTGACATCCGTCAGACGCCGGTGTCGTACGGGGAGTTCCTGCCTCCGGTCAGGAGGACTCCTTCGGGCTTCTGCCCCCGGCCGCGAGTTCGAACTCCGCACGCGGGTGCTCGAGCGACCCCAGGGAGACGATCTCGCGTTTGAACAGGCCGGACAGGGTCCATTCGGCGAGCACCCTGGACTTGCGGTTGACGGTGGGCACGCGGCTCAGGTGGTAGACGCGGTGCATGAACCAGGCAGGGTAGCCCTTCAACTTCCGTCCGTAGACATGTGCGACGCCTTTGTGCAGCCCCAGGGAGGCGACGGAGCCCACGTATTTGTGCGTGTACTCCTTGAGGGGCTGTTCGCGCAGGGAGGCGGCGATGTTGTCGCCAAGTGTCCTGGCCTGGCGTACCGCGTGCTGGGCGTTGGGGGCGCACTCCTTGCCGGGCTCGTCGGCTGTGACGTCGGGGACGGCTGCCGCGTCTCCCGCGCCCCACGCGTGCGTGGTGCCGTTCACGGTCAGCTGCGCGGTGCAGTCGAGGCGGCCGCGTTCGTTCAGCGGCAGGTCGGTCGCGGCCAGCACCGGGTGCGGTTTGACGCCCGCGGTCCACACGACCGTACGGGTGGGGAAGCGCGCGCCGTCGCTCAGGACGGCGACCCGGTCCTCGCACGAGTCGAGCCGGGTCTCCAGGCGTACGTCGATGTTGCGGCGCCGCAGCTCACGGACCGTGTACTTGCCCATCTCCTCGCCGACCTCGGGGAGGATCCGCCCGGAGGCCTCGACGAGGATCCACTTCATGTCCTCGGCCTTGACGTTGTGGTAGTACCGCGAGGCGTAGCGGGCCATGTCCTCCAGCTCGCCGAGCGCCTCGACCCCCGCGTAACCGCCGCCCACGAAGACGAAGGTGAGGGCCGCGTCGCGGACCGCGGGGTCGCGCGTCGACGAGGCGATGTCCATCTGCTCGATGACGTGATTGCGCAGGCCGATGGCCTCTTCGACGGTCTTGAAGCCGACACCGTGCTCGGCGAGGCCCGGCACGGGCAGGGTGCGCGAGACGGATCCCGGGGCCAGCACGATTTCGTCGTACGTGATCTCGACGGCGCCCGAGCCCTCGTCCGCGGTGGCGAGGGTGGTGAAGGAGGCCGTGCGCTTGGCGTGGTCGACCGACTGGACCTCGCCGATGACGATCCGGCATCTGTCCAGGACACGGCGGAGCGGGACCACGACGTGGCGCGGCGAGATCGAGCCGGCCGCGGCTTCGGGCAGGAACGGCTGATAGGTCATATAAGGATCGGGCGTCACCACCACGATCTCCGCTTCGCCCCGCTTCAGCTCCGGCTTCAGCTTCCGCT
Source organism: Streptomyces sp. NBC_01283 (assembly GCF_041435335.1). Taxonomy (NCBI): domain Bacteria; kingdom Bacillati; phylum Actinomycetota; class Actinomycetes; order Kitasatosporales; family Streptomycetaceae; genus Streptomyces; species Streptomyces sp. NBC_01283. The sequence goes on along the minus strand of NZ_CP108430.1, from coordinate 4,926,163 downwards.
GGAGGCGCAGCGCGGTGTACATGCCGACGTATCCGCCGCCCACAACGAGAATGCGCACAGGTTCCTTCACCATCCCATGACGCACCCAGCTCTTGAGTTTGTCCACAGGCTCGACAATTTGTGTGACCGGCCGTGATGCGCGGCGAGCCGTCCGGGCCTTGCCGAAGCGCGATATAGATGTGCAGGTCAGCGGGGTGAAGAGGGGCAAAGCGAAGGGGTGCAATCAGGTCGGAATCGGTGCGTACTCCGATCGGGGGGCGGTCCGTGCGGAACCCGCCTCTTCTGAATTGACTCTGGCTCAACTATGTTCGTGTGTCGTCGGGGTGTCGGGGGATGCGCTCGTCGGGTCCAGCTACGGGTCCCGGAATCGGGCTTGCTCCTCACACTCCGGTAGTCAATGGCGGGGAGTGTCTCCGGGGGGAGACGTCATTACCGGGGGAACGCGTATGCATATTCAGGAATCTCACTGGACTTCGAGCACGGCGTCGGCAGCAGCCGTCGCCACCAGCGGGAACGGACGCGACATGGGGGACGGACCGCGTTCGACGCCGCTGCGTGTGGACGCACAGCGCAATCTCGAGCACGTACTTCGCGCGGCGCGCGAGGTCTTCGGCGAGCTGGGTTACGGCGCGCCGATGGAGGACGTGGCCCGGCGCGCCCGGGTCGGCGTCGGCACGGTCTACCGCCGCTTCCCCAGCAAGGACGTGCTGGTGCGGCGCATAGCCGAGGAGGAGACCTCCCGGCTGACCGACCAGGCCCGTTCGGCGCTCGGGCAGGAGGACGAGCCGTGGTCGGCGCTCTCGCGCTTCCTGCGCACGTCCGTCGCCTCGGGCGCGGGGCGGCTCCTGCCGCCGCAGGTCCTGCGGGTGGGCGTCGCGGACGAGGTCGCGGGGGTTCGGGACGACGAGGCGCGGGTGCCGCAGCAGCGGCAGGCGGCTCCGGCCGGACCCGAACTGCGGCTCGTCGAGCAGCGCTCGGCACCGGCCGAGGAGTCGGCGGCCGTCGACCCGGGAGCGGTCGCGCTCCTGGACGTCGTCGGGCGCCTCGTGGAGCGGGCACGTGCGGCGGGCGAGCTGCGCGCGGACGTGACCGTGTCGGACGTGCTCCTGGTGATAGCGACGGCGGCGCCCTCGCTGCCGGACGCGGCCCAGCAGGCGGCGGCGTCCTCGCGGCTGCTCGACATCCTGCTGGAGGGGCTGCGCTCGCGCCCCACGGCCTGAAGCGGCCCAAGGACACGGCATCAGCACAAATCCCTCACAGGGAAGGCTCAACCTCCGTTGTGAGCACGGAGGTTGAGCCTTCCCCGAATGGGTGAACGGTAGTGCTCGGATACGGGAAATCACCCCGGAAGGGTGGTTGACCGTCATCGCCGTCCGTCGTAGCAGGACCGTATGGCACTCTTTCCCGGATGGCCGGGTCTGAGTGTGCAAGCGGGGGCTTCCGCGATGAGTGGTGACGGGCGGGACGAGTCGTCCTCCGCCCTGGGCGACGAGGCCGCGGGACTGCCTCATCGGCAGGTGCCGAACCAAGGCGGGCCCATGGCCGGCGGCGCCGCCGGTGGCGCCCCCGACGGCGCGGATCCGAGCGTTCCGCCTCAGCGGGAAGGCGCCAGGGCCGAAGCAGCGGTCCCTCTCCTGCCGACCGGCCCGACCGACGCCGGAGCTCTCGCGCCCGGGGACGGTCCGCCGCCCGACAGCGACCTGATCGCCCGGATGCGGGCGGGCGACGACACCGCGTACGAGGAGCTGTACCGAAGGCACGCCGAAGCCGTCCGCCGGTACGCCCGCACGTGCTGCCGGGACGCGCACACCGCGGACGACCTCACGGCCGAGGTCTTCGCACGGATGCTCCAGGCGGTCCGTGGCGGCAGCGGGCCCGAGCACGCGGTGCGCGCCTATCTGCTCACCACGGTGCGCCGCGTCGCCGCCGGGTGGACGAAGTCGGCGAAGCGTGAGCAGCTGGTCGAGGACTTCGCGGTGTTCGCGGCACAGGCCTCACGCAGCTCCGAGGTCTCCGACGACGACACCCTGGACCTCGGCGCGGACGTGCTCGCGATGCACGAGGCCGAGCAGTCCATGGCCATGCAGGCGTTCCGCAGCCTCCCCGAGCGGTGGCAGGCCGTGCTGTGGCACACGGAGGTCGAGGACGAGTCCCCGAGCGACGTCGCCACCCTCTTCGGGCTCGACGCCAACGGCACCCGGGTCCTCGCCAAGCGGGCCCGCGAGGGTCTGAAGGAGGCGTATCTCCAGGCCCATGTGAGCACCACGCTCACCGCCGACGAGGAGTGCGCGCGGTACGCCGACCGGCTCGGCGCCTACGCACGCGGCAGTCTGCGCACCCGGGCCGAGCGCGGCCTGCGCAAGCACTTGGAGGAGTGCGCCAAGTGCCGGCTTGCCGCGGGCCAGATCAAGGAAGTCGCCAGCGGCATTCCCGGGGTCGTGCCGATCGCGGTCATCGGCTGGTTCGGCGCCGCCGGTTACGCGAAGGTGGCCGCCCTCGTCGGCGGTGGCGCCGCGGGTGCCGCGGGCGCCGGTGCGGCGGGCGCGGCAGCGGCGAGCGGCGGCTCGTCCGGAGGTGCGGCGGGCGGCGGTGCCGCGGCCGAGGGCCTTGGCGCGCCCGCGAAGGCCGGTATCGCCGCGGGTGTCGTCGTCGCGGCCGCGGCCGTCGTGGCGCTGGCGCTCACCGCGGGCGGGGACAAGCCCAAGGACCTGCCGAGCGCCGACAAGCCACCGGCCGTGGAGCCGGTCGTGCCGAGCAAGCCGCCGCCCCCGAAACCGAAGCCGAAGCCGCCGCCCGAGCAGCCGGTCGCCGAGTCGAAGCCGAAGCCTCCCCCCAAGCCGGCTCCCGAGCCGAAGCCGAGGCCGACCCCGACGCCCACCCCGAAGCCGAAGCCGCCGGCCCCGAAGCCGACGCCCGCTCCCACACCGTCCAAGCCGAAGCCCAAGCCGCCGCCCCCGCCGCCGCCCGCCCCGGCGGTCTACCAGTGGAGCGAACTGCGGTACGGCGTCGTCGGTGACGGCACCAAACCCGAGATGCGGCTCGGCGAGAGCAGCTGGGTCTGGCAGCGGTCCGGCATGTCCATCGCGGACCGGCAGTACGGCCACGGCGTGACCGTCCACGGCCAGTCCTCCGTCACCATCGACCTGAACCGCACCTGCTCGTCGTACGAAGCGGTCGTCGGTGTCGACGACCTGACGATGGGCCTGGGCAAGGTGCGGTTCTCCGTCTTCGGCGACGGCGCGCGGCTGTGGCAGTCTCCGGTGATCAAGGGCGGGGACCCGGCGGTCCCGGTGCAGGTGAATCTGACCGGGCGCAAGACGATCCGCCTGGTCGTCGAGCCGCACACGCCGTTCGACTCGGTCGCGCTCGCGGACTGGGCGCAGTCGCGCTTCCGCTGTACGTAGGCCGGGCCCGGCGCCCTTCAGCTCAGTTCCGCGAGGGCGCCGGCCGCGGTGAGCCGGGCACCCGCCTCGCTCTCCGCCTCGTAACGGCTCCGGCCGAGGACGGCGAGCGCCGCGCTCTCGACCTGTTCGGCCTCGGCACGCTCCGGCATCGGGCGCGCGCTTCCGTTCCGCAGCCGGGTGCTGAAGGCCAGCAGGCGGACCGCGCGGGGGTGATCGCCAAGGCGGCACACGAAGGTGGCTCCGGTGTCCACGAGGGCGGCGACGACCAACTCCGCGCACCGGCTCTCCACGGCTTCGCGCTGACCGTCGGCGAGCAGGGGCAGCGCCTGCGCAGGACCGGACTCGGCGGCCACGATCGTGGACTCCAGGCGCTTGAGGTCCGCGTTGAACTGCGGCGGTGGCGTGCCGCGCTCGGCGTCGGTGCGGGACGCCTCGAAGCAGACGCGGGCCCCGGCGACATCTCCGTCGTCCAGCGCCATCCGGGCCTGCATCATCCGCAGGAACGCCCGCGCGTCCGTCACTCCGTACCGGTCGGCCTCGATCGACGCCTCGTTGAGGGCCTTCGCCGCCAGCTCGCGGTCGTCCTCGCGGTACGCCACCTCGGCGAGGCGGACGATGAGGAACGGCGTCTCCGCGTAAGCGCCCACCTCGTAGGCGAGGCGGAGCGCTTCCTCGTACTCCCCGCGCGCCTCCTCGTACAGACCGCGCGCCATCGCGGCCTCGCCCGCCGCGCTGGACACCTGGGCGCGCATCCAGCGGTCACCGGCGCGCCTGCTCAGCTGCCGCAGCTCGGCGAGGTCCTCGTCGACACCGGACATGTTGCCCGGGGCGTCGACGGCCTGGTGCGCACGGAACATCAGGCTGACACCGACCTCCCAGTCACCCCCGTACCTACGGCAGTTGGCGACCACTTCGTCCATGGCGGGCCTTGCCGCGTCGGTGCCCTCAAGGAAGTAGACCGTGAACGGCCAGATCAGCCCGGGGAAGCGGGCCGCCGCGGGACCCGGTCGCGAGAAGGCGTCCCGCACCCGCCGCACGCTCTCGCGCTTGCCCTCCCCCTCCATCAGATCCGTCGGTCTGTTCTCCGCCACCAGGAAGAAGGACAGCAGCCGCAGGCTCATCCAGGACCAATGGAGCGGGTCGCCCGTGCCGTCGGGGGCGCCGTCAGGCCCGTCCGGCGGCATCGGCGGTGCGAGGAGCAGGAGACGGGCGGTCCACTCCGTGCCCTCTCTGCGGTAGTTCCGCAGCCACCAGAACCAGCCCGTGGCCAGAGTGATGGCCAGGGCGTCTTCCACTTCCCGCGACTCGATGGCGCGCTGCAGGGCCGCGCGGATGTTGTCCAGCTCTGTCTCCATGCGCTGGATCCAGGGGAGTTGGTCCGCGGAACGGAGCAGGGGCTCGGCCTGTTCGACCAGCGCGCGGACGTACGCGGTGTGGCGCCGGCCCGCGGCGGCACTCAGGTCCGGCGTCTCGGCGGCCCGCTCGGTCGCGTACTCGTGGATGGTCTCCAGCATGCGGTAGCGCATGTCGCCCCTGGCCGTGGGCTCGGCGATGAGCAGCGACTTGTCCACCAGGGCGCCGATGAGGTCGGCGGCGGGCCCGGTGCAGACCGCCTCGGCCGCCGCCAGGTCCCAGCCGCCGGCGAAGACGGACACCTCGCGCAGCACGGTCCGCTCCGGCTCGTCGAGCAGGTCCCAGGACCAGTCGACGACGGCCCGCAGGGTCTGCTGGCGGGGCAGGACCGTGCGGCTGCCGCTGGTGAGGAGGCGGAAGCGGTCGTCGAGACGGTCGGCGATCTGCCGGGGTGCGAGCAGGCGCAGGCGGGCCGCGGCGAGCTCGATGGCGAGCGGCAGGCCGTCGAGCCGGCGGCAGATCTCGGCTACGGCGTCGGAGTCCTCCTCGGGGGCGAAGTCCGGGCGCACGGCCATGGCGCGCTCGGTGAAGAGGCGGTACGCCGGGTCGGGCGGGAGCGGCTCGACGGGGCGCACGAACTCGCCCGGCACGCCCAGGGGTTCACGGCTGGTGGCGACGACGGTGAGGTCAGGGCAGTGCGTGAGGAGGGTCTGGGCGAGGTCGGCCGCGGCGCCGATGACGTGTTCGCAGTTGTCAAGGAGCAGGAGCAGGCTGCGCGGGGCGCAGTACTCGACGAGCAGGGCGACCGGGTCGTCCTGCGGCGCCGTCATGTCGCTGGTCATCAGCACGGTCTCGCGCAGACCGAGCGCGCTGACGACAGCCCCCGGGACCGCCTCGGGATGGTCGAGCGGGGCGAGCTCGGCCAGCCATGCCTGCGGATGCCCGGCGGCGGCTTCCTCGGCGAGGCGGGTCTTGCCGGAGCCGCCAGGTCCGGTGAGGGTGACCAGGCGTGCTCGTCGTATGTCGGAACGGATGGCGGCGAGTTCGGGTTCCCGGCCGACGAAAGAGGTCAGGCGGGGACGGAGATTGCCCCGCCGCTCGGGGCGCTCCGGCCGCTCCGGCCGCTCGGGAGGCTCCCGCCGCTCCGGACCGTCAGTGGCGTGCCCACCGGTGGTCGGCCCCGGACCCCCGGGCCGATTCAGCAACTCCGCGTGCAGAGCTCGCAGTTCCCGGCCCGGGTCGGTGCCGAGTGCGTCGGCGAGCGTGCGGCGCGCGTTCTCGTACGCGGTGAGGGCGTCGGCACCGCGGCCCGCGTCGCGCAGAGCGCGGATCAGCAGCGCGTGCAGGGCCTCGTCGTACGGCTGGACCTCGGTGAGTTCCCGCAGTTCCGGTACGACGTCGGAGGCGTGGCCCAGGAGCAGCTCGGCCTCGATGCGGGCGCGGGTCGCCTCGGCACGCAGCGCTTCGGGGCGGGTGGCCGCGCTGCGGTCCGGCAGATCGGCGAGGGCGGGGCCGCGCCACAGGGCGAGCGCCTCACCGAGGGTGCGGGCGGCCGACGCCGGGTCGTGGTGGCCGAGGGCCGCCCGCCCCTCGCGCACAAGGCGTTCGAAGCGGTGCAGGTCGATGTCCTCGGGGGCGGCGGTGAGGCGGTAGCCGCCGTGGTCCGAGGCGATGGCGGCCTTGCCGAGGGCCCGGCGCAGACGGCCGACGAGGGCCTGGAGGGCGGCGGGCGCGTCCGTGGGCGGCTCGTCCTCGGCCCACACCTCGGCGATGAGGGTTTCCACGGGGACGGTGCGGTTGGTGCGGAGCGCGAGGGTGGCGAGGAGCGCGCGAAGTCTTCGGCCCCCTACGGGCAGGGGTGCCCCTTGTTCGTCGTACGCCTCGGTGGCGCCCAGGATTCTGTACCGCACGGGGTCATTCTCGCCGGTGGCGCGGGTCGAGGCGCGAGGGGTTTCTTTCTCCGGGCGAGCCGTTCCCTGCCGCCTCGACGGCCACGTCCTGGTCCGTACGGGGCACTCCGGGCTACCGCCCCGCCCCCAAAGCCCCCCTCTGCGGCACGACGCTCCCCGTAGGGACCGCCCTCTGCCGCGCGGGTGTGCCCGTCCAGCACGTGCCCCGGCGGGACAGCAGGCGGCGCAGCCACAGTTCCACGGAGACCAGGTCCGCCAGACCGTCGAGCGGCAGTGGTTCCCCCTCGGCCGCCGCGCGCAGCGCCTTGCGGACGACGCGGGCCTCCACCAGGCCCGCCTGCGCGAGCAGGGGCGTGTCGAAGAGGGCCAGCAGATCGTCCACCGCCACCCGCAGACCCGTCCGCGCCGCCACCGCCGACGACGCGTGGGACGGCGCGCCCCAGCCGGGCGGCAGTTCGGCCACTCCCGCGCCTTCGAGGACCGTACGCAGGATGGCCGCACGGGCCCCTGGCTGGACCCGCAGGGCGACCGGGAGGGCGCGGCAGGCCCGGACGACCTGGTTGTCCAGGAAGGGCGCGTGCAGGCGCTGGAAGCGGACCTCGGCGGCCTGTTCGAGGACGCGCAGGTCGGCCGCGTGCCGGGCGAGCGCCGCGCGGGCACGGAATTCGCCGGGGCGCTGGCCTGGGCCCGCGCCGGGTCGCCCGGTCGTGTCCTGGAGGCGAACCGATACTTCAGCGAGGGCCTCGCCGGTCAGCCAGCGCGCGGCGGGCCCCGGTCTCGCCCACGAGAGCGCGGCCATCGACGCCCCCACCGCCCCGCCCGGCTCGTCGAAGCGGCGCTGGAGGAGACGGTCGGCGAGCGAGTCGACGCCCGCGCGGTAGGGCATCCGGGCGAGCTTGCGCGCGGCGCCGTACACGCGCGCGGGGACCATGACGGAGCCCGGGGAACCGTCCGCCTTCGCCAATGCCGCGACGGGGCGCACCAGATGGCGTCGCCTGCGGTCCATCAGGAGGTCGGCGAGGCGGGCCGGATGCGCGTCGAGGACCTGCCGGGCGCCGTACCCCGTGAAGTGGTCGGCGCTGCCCGACGCGAGCCGCGCGCGGTGGCGCTGGGCCGTGACGAGGGTGGCGCTCGGCTCATCCGTAAGAGGGCCGTCCAAGTCCGCGTACGGGAGTGCCTCTTCACCCGCGGCGACCACCACGTGGTGCAGCCGGGGGTTGGCCGCGATGGCGCCCGCCCGTTCCAGCTCGGCCTCACGGCCCTTGATCGCGAGGTCGTTGAAGGTGACGGCAAGGAGCCGCTCCCCCGCGCCCGTGCCATGGCCGAGGACCGTGCCGGGCATCCCCGGGAGGCCCGCGGCGAGCAGCGCGAGCGTGCCGGAGGCGGGCCCCCCGGAGAGGTCGGCGCCGATGCCGGGCACCGGCATCCCGCGTGCCGCCCGCCGCTCGGCGGGGCCCATGCCGGGCACGGGCCCCGGATCGACCTCTGCCGCTCCGGGGACGTGCCGGGGGGCGCCGAGCCGGGTGCGTACCGCTTCGACGAGGGCGTCACGGACGCCGTCCACCGCGGCGGTCGCGTCGGCGGCGGGCGCGGCGACGGCGAGGGACGCCACGTGTTCGTACCCGGCGATCTCCCGTGCGCCCGCGCGCAGGATCAGCGCATGCCCCGGTGGCACACGGCGCACGCCCTGGTAGGGCGTCGAGTCCTGGAGCGCCTCCGGCACGTCGGGCGCCGCGAGGAGCGCCGCGAGGTGGCCGATGTCCAGGTGGGCCTCGATGAGGTCGGCCAGCGGGAGCGCGGCCGTCGCGAAGGCCGTGCCCGCGGCCCAGGGGGTGTAGAAGACGGGGCGCGCGCCGGCGAGGTCGCCGGCGACCATGACGCGCCGCCCGACCTGGACGACCGCGGTGTAGCTCCCGGACCAGGCGGTCAGATGCCGCAGGGCGCCGCCGCGGGCAGCGAAGAGGCCGACCCTGAGCTCTTCGTCGCTCGCGCCGCAGGTGCCGAGCACCGCGATGCGCGTCTGTTCGTCGGCCTGCACCGTGCGCACCTCGTCGGCGCGCCAGTCGCCCACCGCCCACAGCGGATCCGGGTCGCCCCACAGGAGTTGGGAGCCCACGGGGTGGACGGTCTCGCCGTTCTCACCGGTGGCCCCGGCCGAGCCCACCACCGAAGGCTTCGCGGCAGTGCTGCTCCACCCCACCAACCACCGCATCGTTGCCTCCACGGGCTGTGGACAACCAGTGCATCGAAGAACTGGGGTCCCATGCTGCCACGAAGGAGGCGTGCGGGAGCGGCTACGGGGTTGCTCGCGCTCCCGTTAATCTGCCCCGGGGGAGCGGTACTTGAAGGGTGCGGCCATGCCCTTCCCCCGTAGGGGGGGCGCATTGGCCGGTCTGCGCTGGGTCGATTTTCAGCCAAATCAGCGGGTGACGCTCGCGTGCCGGAACCGTAAACGGCAACACACAGTCCGGGAGGCGCTGTTCGCCCCCCGGACCGGTCCGCCGCCCGCGGGGATGTGAGGCGGCGGTGTCCCCCAGCCCACTGACTCCAGCGCAGCGGGCCGACCCACGCACCATCAATGGAAGCGCTCCCCTTATGGCCGGTGAAGAGCGCACACGCAGGCGCACGGCCACACACCCGGAGCACACCGCGGCACTCCCCCGCTTCCCTACCGACAACAATCTCGCCATACGGAACTGCGCCTCTTAACGCTTGGGATTCGGCGAACTACGCTGTGTGTGCTGATGTTTTCGCGGAGGCATATTCCTGGGGGCTCGGCCAAATGCTCTTGCGGCCGAGGTTCCGGGCCACGGTGGTCGTAGTCGCGGACACCGCTGCCCCTGAGGAAACACGGCACGAATGCCGCGCGGTCAAGCCACTGCACGGCAGCCGTCTGTGTCGAGGGGTGGCCATGTCCAGGGAGCAACGCGGGCCGAACGAGAAACTCGGCACCGTTCTCGCCCTCGCGGGAATCAGCAACGCGGGACTCGCGCGCAGGGTCAACGACCTCGGCGCCCAACGCGGGTTGACGCTTCGTTACGACAAGACGTCGGTGGCCCGCTGGGTGTCCAAGGGCATGGTGCCGCAGGGCGCCGCCCCGCACCTCATCGCCGCGGCCATCGGGCAGAAGCTCGGCCGTCCCGTCCCGCTGCACGAGATCGGGCTCGCGGACGCCGATCCGGCGCCCGAGGTGGGCCTGGCCTTCCCGCGTGACGTCGGCGCCGCGGTCAAGTCGGCGACCGAGCTCTACCGCCTCGATCTGGCGGGCAGGCGCGCGGGCAGCGGAGGCATCTGGCAGTCGCTCGCGGGCTCCTTCGCGGTGAGCGCGTACGCGACGCCGGCCTCGCGCTGGCTGATAACCCCGGCCGACAGCTCGGTCGCCCGCGACATCACCCCGGACGAGCCCCGCGAAATGAGCCACCCCGCCGACGGCACCGACAGCGCGAGCAGCGGGCTGCCGATGAAGGTCGGCCACAGCGACGTGCTGAAGCTGCGGGAGGCCGCCGAGGACGCCCGGCGCTGGGACTCCAAGTACGGCGGCGGTGACTGGCGTTCGTCGATGGTCCCGGAGTGCCTGCGGGTCGAGGCGGCGCCATTGCTGCTCGGCTCGTACTCGGACGAGGTGGGCCGCTCGCTCTTCGGGGCGTCGGCCGAACTGACGCGCCTCGCCGGGTGGATGGCCTTCGACACCGGCCAGCAGGAGGCCGCCCAGCGCTACTACATCCAGGCCCTGCGCCTGGCCCGCGCGGCGGCCGACGTCCCCTTAGGGGGGTACGTCCTGGCCTCCATGTCCCTCCAGGCGACCTACCGCGGCTTCGGCGACGAGGGCGTCGACCTCGCGCAGGCAGCCCTGGAGCGCAACCGCGGTCTGGCCACCGCACGCACGATGAGCTTCTTCCGCCTCGTCGAGGCACGCGCACACGCACGCGCCAATGACGCACAGGCGGCGGGAGCGGCCCTCCGGGCGGCCGAAGGGTGGCTGGAGCGGGCCAGGGAGGGCGACAACGACCCGTCGTGGCTCGGCTTCTACGGATACGACCGCTTCGCGGCGGACGCCGCCGAGTGCTACCGCGACCTGAAGGCCCCCCGCCAGGTGCGGCGCTTCACGGAGCAGGCGCTCTCCCGGCCGACGGAGGAGTTCGTGCGCTCGCACGGCCTGCGGCTCGTGGTGTCGGCGGTCGCCGAGCTGGAGTCGGGGAACCTCGACGCGGCCTGCGAGCAGGGCACACGCGCCCTGGAGGTCGCCGGGCGCATCTCGTCCGCGCGGACCACGGAGTACGTGAAGGACCTGCTGCACCGTCTGGAGCCGTACGGGGACGAGCCACGCGTGGTGGAGCTGCGGGAGCGGGCACGGCCGCTGCTCGTGGCCCCCGCGTAGTACGTCGTCCATGCGCATGCGGCGCGTACTCGGCCCTCCCCTGCACCGCGCGGTCAGCCCCGCGCGCGCCGCCGGAACGGCAACAGTATTTACGCACCCTGTAACCCTGAGGTCCTCGCCGGGTTTGAAGGCGTTGTCAGTGGCGCAGTGCACTATCGGGGTGGGAGGTGATGCGGCATGGTCCGGGCCGGGATGTACGACTGCGATGTGCTGGTGATCGGCGGCGGGATCGTCGGTCTGTCGACGGCGTATGCCATCACGCGTGCCGCGCCGGGGACGCGGGTCACCGTCCTGGAGAAGGAGGCCGGCCCCGCCAGGCACCAGACGGGACGCAACAGCGGGGTGATCCACAGCGGGATCTACTACCGCCCGGACTCCCTGAAGGCGCGGTACGCGGTGCGGGGCGCCGCCGAGATGATCAAGTTCTGCGCCGAGTACGGCATCGCGCACGAGGTCACCGGCAAGCTGATCGTCGCCACGGAGCGGTCCGAGCTGCCCCGCCTGCACGCCCTCGTCCAGCGCGGCAGGGAGAACGGCATTCCGGTCCGGGAGCTGGGCCCCGCCCAGATCGCGGAGTACGAACCGGAGGTGCGGGGGCTCGCCGCGATCCAGGTCGGGACGACGGGGATCTGTGACTACGGCTCGGTGGCGGAGCGCCTCGCGGACGCGTCGGGAGCCGATGTGCGGTACGGCGCGGACGTCGTGCGCATCGACCGGCGCGCGACGCTCGGGGTGGCCGTCCGCACGGCCGACGGCTCGGTGGTGCGGGGCAAGGTCCTGGTCAACTGCGCGGGGCTGCAGTGCGACCGGGTGGCGATGCTGGCCGGTGACGACCCCGGGATGCGGATCGTGCCCTTCCGCGGGGAGTACTTCGACCTGGTGCGGCCCGAGCTGGTGCGGGGCCTGGTGTATCCGGTCCCGGACCCGGCGTTCCCCTTCCTGGGGGTGCATCTGACGCGGGGCATCGGGGGCGGGGTCCACGTGGGGCCCAACGCGGTGCCCGCGCTGGCCCGCGAGGGGTACGGATGGGGTGTGGTGCGGCCACGGGAGCTCGCGGGGACACTGAGCTGGCCGGGGGCCTGGCGGATGGCCGGGCGGCACTGGCGGTACGGGGCGGGGGAGCTTCGGCGCTCCTTCTCCAAGGAGGCCTTCACCACGGCCGTGCGCAGACTGCTGCCCGCGGTGACCTCGGACGATCTGGTGCCCGCTGCCGCCGGGGTGCGGGCGCAGGCGGTCCTGCGGGACGGGTCGCTGGCCGACGACTTCCTGATACGGGAGGGGCCGCGGGCCGTGCACGTACTGAACGCGCCCTCGCCCGCGGCGACGGCTTCTCTCCCTATCGGGAGGGAAGTGGCTCGGCGGGTGCTGGGGGTTCTGTAGGGGCGGTCCCTGCGGGGCATCCCCCCATCCCGCCCCTCCCCGAACCTGGGGCCCCTCCCCAGACCCCGCTCCTCAAACGCCGGAGGGGCTGAAAGATGTGTCCGGACCGGCGCCGAGCGAGTTTCGGGAAGGGGCGGGGTGGGGGACTAAAATCTCCCCACTGTGTCTGAGTCGAACGCCGCCCCCGAGCACCCCCGCACCCCCCGCCCCAAGGGCGAGCCCCGCTTCCCCGACGGGCCCTCACCCGACCCCGCGGGCTCACACTTCGAGCGCCGGATCCGCAGCTTCCAGCCGCGCCGGAGCCGGGTCACCACAAGCCAAGCGGACGCGCTGCGGCGGCTGTGGCCCATGTGGGGGCTGGACATCGACGGGCAGCGGACCCTCGACTTCGCCGAACTGTTCGGCGCCGGCCGGCCCGTCGTGCTGGAGATCGGGTTCGGCATGGGCGAGGCCACCGCCCAGATGGCCGCCGACGACCCGGACACCGGCATCCTCGCCGTGGACGTGCACACCCCGGGCCAGGGGAACCTGCTCGGCCTCGCCGAGCGGAACGGCCTGGACAACATCCGCGTGGCGAACGGCGACGCCGTCATCCTGCTCCGCGAAATGCTCCCGCCCGCCTCCCTCGACGGCCTCCGCGTCTACTTCCCCGACCCCTGGCCCAAGGCCCGCCACCACAAGCGCCGCATCATCCAGCCCGACTTCCTCGACCTCGCCGCGCCCCGCCTCAAGCCCGGCGCCGTGCTGCACTGCGCGACCGACTGGGAGCCGTACGCCGAGCAGATGCTGGAGGTGCTCACCGCGCACCCCGCGTTCGAGAACACCCAGGCCGACGGCGGGTACGCACCCCGCCCCGCCTTCCGTCCCCTCACCCGGTTCGAGGGCCAGGGCCTGGACAAGGGACACGTGGTCCACGACCTGCTGTTCCGCCGTACTTCCGGTCAAGGAACCGGCTCAGGAACCGGCTCAGGAACCGGCCAAGGGATCTGAGACACCGGCCACGCGGCCCGAGACACCGTCGCGGGCCGCCCCCGTCCCTCGTTAGGGTCAACGGGTGGCCACCCGTTCAGCACACCCGTACCCGATGCCCGCCGCCGGGCCTGCCGGGCTGCGGCACGCACGCTGGTGGCAGCGAAGAGCGATACGCGCGGCCGCCCTGGTCACGCTGCTCGCCCTCTCCGGCCTGGTGATCCTGGCCCTGGTGCGGGAACAGACCGGCACCGAGGGCTTCCTGGTCGGGCTCGGCCTCGCGACGCTGCCCGTGCCGCTCCTGGTGGCCGCCTTCCGCTGGCTGCAACGCGTCCAGCCGGGCCCCTGGCGGAATCTGCTCTTCGCCTTCGCCTGGGGCGCCTGTGCCGCCGCCCTCATAGCCATCGTCGCGAACAGCTTCGCGACCCGCTGGATAGCCACCGCCACCGCCGACCCCACCAGCGCGGACACCCTCGGCGCGACGGTCATAGCGCCGATCGTCGAGGAGAGCGCGAAGGCCGCGGCCGTCCTGCTCGTCTTCCTCTTCCGCAGACGCGAGTTCACCGGCATCGTCGACGGCGTCGTGATCGCCGGAGTGACCGCCACCGGCTTCGCGTTCACCGAGAACATCCTCTACCTCGGCAGCGCCTTCGGCGCGGACCAGCTCAACGGCGGCACCGGGCTCGCGTCCGTGACGGCGGCGACCTTCTTCGTACGCGTCGTCATGTCGCCCTTCGCGCACCCGCTCTTCACCGTGCTCACCGGCATCGGCTTCGGCATCGCCGCGCTCAGCACCGACCGGCAGAACTGGCGGCGCGTCCTGCTCCCGCTCCTCGGACTGCTCCTCGCGATGGGCCTGCACGCCCTGTGGAACGGCTCGGCCAGCTTCGGGGACTACGGCTTCTTCGCGGTGTACGCGACGTTCATGCTGCCCGCGTTCGGCCTGCTCACCTGGCTGGTGATCTGGACCAGGCAGCGCGGCCTGCGCATCGTGCGCGCCGAACTCCCCGCGTACGTGATCGCGGGCTGGCTCACCGCGCCCGAGCCGTACGCGCTCGGCACGATGCGCGCCCGCACGCTCGCCCGCGACTACGCCTCGTACACCCAGGGCAAGGCCGCGGCGCGCACGGTCGCGCAGTACGAGACGTACGCGACGGCTCTCGCGCTCCTGCGGCACCGCGGACGCCGGGGCAAGGCGGGCGCCGACTTCGTCGTACGGGAGCGGGAGTTGCTGAACGCCCTGTGGGAGCGCCGCGAGGCCGCGCGGCCCGCCCTCGCCTACGCGGCACAGGCGACGGCACCGGTACTCGTACCGATACCGCCGCAGCACGGGTACCGCCAGCCGTATCCCCAGCCCTATCCGCATCCCCAGCCGTATCCGCAGCAGCCCTACTCGCAGCAGCCCCCCTACGGATATCCGTACGCCCAGCCGGCGATGCCCTACCCCGCCTACAACCCCTACCGGGGCTAGGCGGAAGCCGCCGTCAGCGCCGACACCTCGGCCTCCGTCAGTTCGAGCTCCCCCACCGCGAGCAGCGCGGGCAGCTGCTCGACCGTACGGGCCGAGGCGAGGGGCGCCGCCACCGTCGGCTGCGCCGCGAGCCACGCGAGGGCCACAGTCGCGAGTTCGGCGTCGTGCGCCTGGGCGACCTCGTCCAGGGCGGCGAGCACCCGCAGGCCGCGGTCGGTGGCCAGGTGCTTGCCCGCGCCCTCGGCCCGCGCGCTGTCGACCTGCGCACCCGGGCGGTACTTGCCGGTCAGGAAGCCGGAGGCGAGCGCGTAGTACGGGACGGCGGCCAGGCCGGAGCGCGAGGCGACCTGCTCCAGCGGGCCCTCGTACGTGTCGCGCGAGACGAGGTTGTAGTGCGGCTGCAGCACCGAGTAGCGCGCCAGGCCCTCGCAGTCGGAGAAGTCGAGGAACTCCTGGAGCCGCTCGGGGGTCACGTTCGAGGCGGCGATCGCGCGCACCTTGCCGGACGTCACCAGGTCGTCGAGCGCACCGATGATCTCCTCGACCGAGACGGTCGGGTCGTCGTAGTGCGTGTAGTAGAGGTCGATGTAGTCGGTGCCCAGGCGGCGCAGCGACTCCTCGGCACCGGACTTGATGGTGTTGGCGGACAGGCCCTTGTAATCGGGGTGGGCGCCGACCTTGGTGGCGAGCACGACGTCGGAGCGGTTGCCGCGCGCGGCGAGCCAGCTGCCGAGTACGGTCTCGGACTCGCCGCCCTTGTTGCCGGGCACCCAGGCCGAGTAGACGTCGGCGGTGTCGATGAAGTTGCCGCCGGCGGCGGTGTAGGCGTCGAGCACGCTGAAGGACTGCGCCTCGTCGGCCGTCCAGCCGAAGACGTTGCCGCCCAGGGCGAGCGGGAAGACCTCGAGGTCGGACGAGCCAAGCTTGCGGAGAGAAGTCATAAGGGGATCAACGCCCTTACGGACTGCAACATTCCGGAGAGCGGCCCGCACCTAGGCAGGCCGTCCGCACATGCCGAACCGGCAGCCCTGGCGTCGGGGGGTTGTCGCCAGGACCGCCGGGGTTCTGGGTTACCTCAGAGCGACTGGCCCTTGCCGCGCAGCCATGCCGCGGGGTCGACCCCGGTGGCGTCGCCGCCCGGGTGGACCTCCAGGTGGAGGTGGGCGCCGGTGACGTTGCCGGTCGCGCCGACGCGGCCGATGACCTCGCCGGTGGTGACCTTCTGGCCGGCACTGACGTTCATCGAGGACTGGTGGCAGAACCAGAGCTCGGTGCCGTCGTCCAGTTCGAGGACCGTGCGGTAGCCGTACGCCCCCGCCCAGCCCGCTTCCTTGATGGTGCCGGAGTGGATCGCCTTGATGGGCGTGCCCGTCGGCGCCGCGAAGTCCAGGCCGGTGTGGTAGCCGGAGGACCACATGGAGCCGGGCTGGCCGAAGGTGCCGGTGAGCGTGTACGAGGCGACCGGGAGGGTGTAGCTCTTCGCGAGCTTGGCCAGGCGCTCGGCCTCGGCCTTCTTCTTGGCCTCCGCCTCGGCCTTCTTCTTCGCGGCGGCCTTCTCGGCGGCGATCTTCTTCTCGGCCGCGGTCTGCTTGGCGGCGGCCTGCTCGGCGGCCTGCTTGACGGCGGCTTCTTCGGCCGCCTTCTGGACCGCGGCGTCCGCCTGGTCCTGCTGGTTCTCGGCCTGCTCCATGATGCGGGCCCGCAGCGCCTCGCCCGCGTCCGTGGTGCCCTGCTCGGTGTCGGCGGTGCTGAGTCCCGCGGCGGAGAGGGGTGCGGCGGCGGTCGTCACGGCGTTGTCCGCGGAACCGGAGCCGGACGAGTCGTCGGATATCAGGGACCCCACGCCCGGCAGCGACTTGGCCTCCGGCAGCGAGTCCGTGACGGCCGACATGTCCGGCATCGCGATGGAGACCGGGGGCTTGCCGCCCTGCGCGGTGGCGATGCCGCCCGCGCCGACGGCGGCGATGACACCTACGCCGAGAACCGTGGAGCTGCGGGCAAGTCCGCCGCCGCCCCGCTTGTGCACGCGGTGCCTGCCGCGGACGGGACGAATGGACTCCTCGGTGGGGTTCCATTCCTCCCAGGAATCATCGTCGTACCCACCGAAATCGTCGTCATTCGGTACGTACGCGCCTTGGGGGGCAGGGCGGTTGGACGCCACGGGGGCGCACTCCTTTCCTTCCTTCTCGCCTACCGGGTTAGCTGACGGGTTCGGAGCAGGAAGGTCTCCTACGAACATCTGGCACGGATGCACAGATGCCCGATTCACCCCAATTAGTGGTTCCCCGGCTCCCTTTCGGGATTAGGCGCGTGCGCGCGGAGCCGACTCGAGTGACGGCTGGGACGACCGCGCTGCGTTATCGAACGTTAATAGACAGCGGGGTCGTATTCCAAGCTGTTCCGGCTGATCGTTAACGCCCACACCCTGTACTTATCGGGACACGGGGGTTGCGAACGGGGCGAGTTGACCCCACTTCTTCACACACCGGAGCTTCACATCTCCTTGACAGCTCGTCAGGTGTTATGCGGAGTGGTGTCCTTCCGTCACGGCCGGTGACACGGGCCGCCGCACCGCGAGCAACGCCATGTCGTCGGTGCCGCCTCCCCCGGTGTGCCGCCGCACTTCCTCGACGAGCGTCGACAGGAGCGCGTCCGGGCCGCCGGGGCCCGGGAAGATCCGGCCGCCGAGCCGGGCCGCGGGATCGTAGAACTCGCCCCGGACGTCACGCGCCTCGGAGAGCCCGTCGGTGTAGAGCAGCAGCATCGCCCCCGGCGGGAACTCCGTCTCGTCCGCACGGTCCGGCCAGGCGCCTAGCTCCCCCATCCCGAGCGGCAGCGCGGGCTCGGTGGCGGACAGGACGCACAGCCGCCCGTCGCCGCGCAGGAGCAGCGGACCCGGGTGCCCGCGGTTGATGAGCCGCACGAGACCGTCGCCGTGCGGGATCTCGGCGAGCACGGCGGTGGTGAAGCCCTCGAAGGCGTCGAGCCCGTCGCGCCGCGTGCCCTCGCGCGCAAGGGCCCGCTCCAGGCGCTGGGCCACGGCCTCCAGCGTGGCCTCCTGCTCGGCGGCCTCCCGGAACGCCCCGATCACGACGGCGACGGCCGCCACCGCGCCCATGCCCTTCCCCCGTACGTCGCCGACGATGACGCGTACGCCGTGCGGGGTCTCCTGCACGGCGTACAGATCGCCCCCGATGAACGCGTCGGCCTCCGCCGCCTCGTACCGCGCGGCGATGTCGAGCCCGCCGATCCTGGGGTCCGGCTGCGGCAGCACGGCGCGCTGGGCGGCCTCGGAGATGGAGCGGGCGGAGGCGAGCTGCTTGTCGCTGCGGCGTACGACGCGGTTGATGAGGACGGCGAGGACGGCGACGGTCACCACCGTGATCAGCTCGGTGACGGCCTCGACGTCGGTGCTGGTGTCGGTCTTGAAATGCAGGGCGAGCACGGCGGCGCAGGAGCCGGTGCCGATGAGGGCGGTGCTGAGCAGCGAGTAGAAGGGTGCGGCGATGAGCGGGGCCGCGGTGAAGAGCGGCGAGGCGGTGAACTCCGGCGGGGTCGTCAGGTCGTAGACCACCCCGACGACGATGAGCAGCAGGGGGAGGGTCCGCACGAGCGCCCGCTCGTGCCGGACATCGGGACGCCTGCCGCCGCCCCCGCCACTTCCTCCTCGCTGCCCCACTCGTCCAGGGTTCCCGGAGCGGCGGCACGGGGCGACCGGTGTGGGCCGACCGGGTTACGACGAAAAGCTGCGGTGGAAACCCCCGGTAGAAGGATCCTGCGGTGGAAAACACCGAAGGCCCGGATCCATTTCTGGATCCGGGCCTTCGGTCTTTAGTAGCGGGGACAGGATTTGAACCTGCGACCTCTGGGTTATGAGCCCAGCGAGCTACCGAGCTGCTCCACCCCGCGCCGTTGAATGCAACTCTACGCCATCAGAGGGAGTGAAAGCGAACCGGTTGAGAACCACCGGCGAACGAGGGCCGCCGCTCACGTGTTCTCGGCGTGCGTCAGCGTCTCCCAGGCCACGAACAGATCGTCCGTGCCCTCGGGCCGCTGCTTCCGGGTGAGCCGCTCCGTCTCCGGCAGGTCCAGCTTCAGCCGGTCCCGCAGGTGGTTGAGGCCGACCTCGGTGTCGGGCCCCATGTCGCGCTGCACCTTGCCGCCGCACAGCCAGTCCGGCGCCTCGGCGCCCAGCTGGTACTTGGAGTGGAATTCCAGCGCGGCCCGCAGCCGCTCCTTGACCTCGCCGTACAGATCGACGCCCTGGTGCCAGGCGGTCTCCGCGATGTGCGCGGTGGCAGCGAGTGAATAGCTGGCGTGCTTGAAGTTCCGGCACGTCTCCTGGGAGAGCCCGTCGGCGAAGGTCTTCTGCCCGAACCAGTACTTCTGGAGCTTCCCCGGGGTATTGATTCCGCTGCCCGCGGGCGACACGGGCAGCGGACCGTCCGACTTCATATAGAAGTAGGCCGGCACGCGGGTCCTGAAGTGCGTCACCGCCTTCTCGAAGGACTCGTGGTCGTCGAGGAAGACCGCCATGCTGATGGTCGCGTCGGCCATCAGGAGGTCCCAGTTGCCGTTGAAGTCGGCCGCGCCGTCCCGCACTTGGGGCAGGTAGGCGGTGCGCAGCATCCGCTCGAAGCGGAGGATCCGGCCGTCGGTCCAGCCGTCGTAGGTGTAGCGCACGGCTTCGGCCGCGCGTGCCCACGAGGAGGCGGCCCAGGCCGTCTGGAGGCCCGCGTTGGCCTCGGTGTGCCGGGTGATCACCCGCGCCCAGGCGTCCATGATCTGCACGGCCTTCTCGGCGTGCGCGCGGTCGCCGGTGATGTTCCAGAGCAGGGCCTGGGTGTACGCGGCGATGGCGTCCTCACGCTCCTCGACGCAGCCCTGGCCCGGGCGGGTGTCGGGCGGGCACTCGACGACGGCGTACGGCTTGGCGGTGTAGTCGTCCGCACCGTACTTGCTGTTCCGCATCCGCCGGAACGCCGTCAGCCAGGGCTGCTCGCCCGCCGCGACGTGGGCCCGTACGCGCTTCAGCTGCGCCTTGCTGACGAGGACTCCGGGGTGTTCGAAGGCCTGCTCGGCGGGCCGGGCCCGCTCGGTGGCCGCGTCGGTGCCGCCGCCGGAACTGCCACAGGCCGCCGAGACGCCGACCAGCAACGGCACGAGCACCATCACGAGAGCCCGTCGTACGGAACCCATGCTGTACCTCCGGATCGGCCACCTGGCAGGCCCAGCGTCACCCGTGGGGCGCGGGGGCGCAGGCGAGGCGGGTCCATTCGGGCGACCGCCCGTCCGTCCGGACAGCCTTGCCACGAGGACGGCCTTGCTGTGCGTCCACCACCCCTGTTCGAGGTCGATTACCTCACCATCGAACACGCGAAAATCTATGGCGGCTGGAGTAGACATTGGATGGTGGTGTGGTTATGGTTTCTCTCGTAACCCAGAGAGACAGCAGGGCCCGGCAGAGACGAACTGCCGGGCAGCAGTACCCGCAAGTGCAGTTCGCAGGACGGTGCGGTGGTGGAGTTTCGAAGCCAGAGCGGTTGCAGGACGGCGACGGGACTGACGACCGGACCGGGCGGCCCGCAGTGATCAGGGGCCTCCGTGAGCAGGACCGCAGTACACGCAAGTGCATTACCAGTAAGTGCAGTTCGCAACACCCAGCAGTGAAGTAAGTGAGCAGCACCTCGGTGAAGGCGTCGACTGCGGGCGCGCGCACCGGGAGGTTCGGCAGTGGGGTTCTAAGCCAGAGCAGATGCAGGAGAGGCGACGGGGCTGGCTGCCGAAGAGTGGCGCTGATACAGGTCACCAGTAGTTCGCATCACCAGCAGTACGCAGTTCCCGTAGGTAAGCAAGTGATTCAAGAGGGAAGAACGGAGGAGCCGAGCGCCATCAGGAGGATCGCCCGGGTGGACTTTTGAGCCCGGGTACCGCAGGACATCGATAGTGAGGTGGTCTCCGGTCAAGCAACCGCGATCCCGGCAGTCCCGACAGCATCTCGGTCGGGTCTGCGGAAACAGAAGGCCGGCGCAGCAACAGGGCCGGCAGATGGTGTAGCAGTTCCTTCGGGGCCCGGGTGCCGTACGGCACCCGGGCCCCTCCACGCGTTCCATAGAGAGGTGCAAGTGACAGCAGACGATTCGTTCGGGCGTCTCGACGACGACGACTATCCCGCCTACACCATGGGCCGGGCCGCCGACATGCTCGGCACCACCCAGGGCTTCCTCCGCGCCATCGGCGAGGCCCGCCTCATCACCCCGCTGCGCTCCGCGGGCGGCCACCGCCGCTACTCCCGCTACCAACTGCGCATCGCCGCCCGCGCCCGCGAACTCGTCGACCAGGGCACCCCCATCGAGGCCGCCTGCCGCATCGTCATCCTCGAAGACCAACTCGAAGAAGCCCAGCGCATCAACGCCGAACACCACCGCGCCGCCGGAGCAACGACCCCGCCGGCCATGAGTCAAAACGGCTGAGCCCTGCGACTGCGGGTGTGCTCGCGCTACTCGCTGTCCGCTGTGCCGGTCCGTGGTCGGGCGGGGCCGGTGACAGGCGTCAGCAGCGGAAGACGAGGCGGGCAAACCGGCGGAAAGGTCGGCCACCCGAGGCCGGCAGTGGGCCTGTTTCGGTTCGCCCTGCCATTCGACGAGATATCCACGGACCCGGTCCAGTGGCGGCCTGCGGTGGGAGACTTGAGACAGACCGGCCGTGCGGCCGGGCTTGGGAATCGCCGCCGGTGTGTGACGGCGATCCCCAAGCGTGAGGATGCGCGGCTCCCCTCCACCTCATCCTCACGAGGGCCCTCCCGGAGTCGGGGATGCGGGAATAGCCCCCACAGCCGGGCGGGCGGAGGCTGGAGCTGCGTTGTCGGCGATGCGGCTCCAGCCGGGCCTCGGTGTTGTTCCGGCTCGGGGGCTGGGAGCCTGCTGGGATCACGTGGTCAGTGACAGCACGTGAATCCTTCGTCCGGGATCAGGATATGGCTCCGGCGGCAGCTGCGGTAGAGGGCCTTCCCAAGCAGCCTGCCCCATGCCTGCCGATGGACGGACAAGTCGCCCTTCTGCCTTGAGGCGCTCTCGACTCCCGGCAACTGACCGGGCGCCAGCACTCCACCCACTTGGCGGGCCCGCATCGGCCGGCACACTTCGCAGGCTTCGACGGCCGCGATCGTGCTCGTGATCCGCACCCCGTCAGCCCTCTCCGTTTTCGGAAGCGGGCGGGTCGAGGAGCGTGAAGTGATCGTGGACGACGGCACGGGCCAGGCTGGGCAGGGGCGTTGACTGGGTGTGGGCATGGGCGCGCAGCAGGGCGAGGGCCTGGCCGGTGGAGAGGGAGTGGCGGTAGCTGATCATGCCGATGGCCTGGTGGACCACGGCCTCCGCCGGCAGGAGCCAGGCGTGGACGAGCTCGTCCTGGCTCGGCACGGGCGTAGTGAGAAGCAGGAGGTCTGCGGCGTCGGCGTGGTCCTGGGCAACTTGCAGGTCGGCTTCGGAGATCGGGCCGGGGCGGTGACGGTAGAGGGTGAGGGCGAGGCCGGCCTGCCCGGCCGCGTCGGCGCCGTGGAGGATCGGCAGCGCGTAGGCGGCCCGGATGTAGTGCGCCTTCGCCTGTTGGGCGAAGACGGGCCAGTGCCGGGTGGCTTCCGGGTCGTCGAGATCGGCGACCAGGACCTGAGCGCGCTGGCTCAGGGCCTGTACGCAGGGGCCTTCTCCGAGACTGATCTGCAGCTCCTCGCCCTTGCGGGCCAGCGGGCCGGCCGCGCAGAGCGACACCCGCTGCGCCAGGGCGGCATCGACCGCCAGTGTGAGCCCCACGGAGTACGCGCTGTGCAGGGCCCTCCGGCACGCCTGGCCGATGCGCAGTCCAGGTTCGGCGTCTCCTGTGTAGCGGGAGGCGAGGATGACGACCTCACCGCGGACGGCCGTCACCGGAGACTCGGTGCACGAGCAGGGCAGGCGGGCAGGCAGGCGCTATTGAGGCGCGCGGTCATGGTGGCGTCCGAACTCCGGCATTCACCGCCGATGCTGCCCGGATCGGAAGCCAATGTCAGGGTGAGGTGGGCGAGCAGCGTCGCCTTCGGGCAGCCTGTGTCTCCACCGTACGCCTCCCTCGCGTTCAGCGGCGTCCGCAGACGTCCGGTTGCCTGCCTGCTTCGCCCGCGGGGCCTGCGGAGAAAGTCGGCCGCTTCGCCACTTTCGACACCGAAACGGGGAAGGAGGATATCGGCAGCAGAAGCTCCCTAGACTGGATTCGTCATCAGTGCGTCCTCCGCGCCGCGGAGTCGCCTCCTGGGGCCGTGACGGGAGGTGAGAGCAGTGGGCACCGACAGTGACCTGGCTTACGTGCTGCAGAGCCTGCATCCCTCCTCCGGTGAGACGAGTCTGATCGGTGCCGACCCGAAGCTGTGCGCCCAGGCCCTGCTCGTGGACGGCATCGCCGTCTCGGCGACCACCGACAACGGCCTGAGCGAACTGCTGTGGTCCACAGCAGGCGCCAGCACGTGGCTGGAGGACCTGCAGTTCACTCTGGGGCAGGGACCGGCGCTCGAAGTGGCCGCCTCGTGCAGGCCCGTCCTGGTGGCGGACCTCTCGCGCGTGCCGGCCGGCCGGTGGCCCGTGCTGTTGCCCGAGGCCACGGCGCTGGGCGTCGGCGCCGTCTTCTGCTTTCCGCTGTCCGTCGGGTCGGCCTGTCTGGGCACGATGACGCTGCAACGCACGGCGCCGGGTCCGCTCCCGGACACCGCGATGACCGACACCTGGCTGGTGGCCAACGCTTTGACCTCCCTCCTGCTGGAGAGCGGTCCACAACAGGAAGCCCTCGCCACCGCCGCCGACTCCTCGGACTTCTACCGGGCTGCCGTTCACCAGGCCAGTGGCATGGTCAGTGTCCAGGCCGGGGTCTCGCTCGCCCAGGCCCTCCTGCGGCTGCGCGCCCACGCCTACCGGCACGGGCAGCCGCTGCTGGAGGTAGCCGAGGACGTGGTAGCCAGGCGGCTGGCCTTCCACAATGATGAAAACGGGCCGGACGATCCTGCCGGTGAAGGGACTGAAAGGCCATGACACGTGAAGAACAACTGCTGGGAGCCATGGTCGATGCCGTGGACACCCTCGTCGACGACTTCGACCTGATCGACTTCCTGCACCAGCTGTGCGAACGGTGCAACGAGTTGCTGGACGTTTCCGCCGTGGGCGTCATGCTCGCTGACCCCGCCGGGGGCCTGCAGCTGATCGCCGCGTCGGACGAGCACGCCCGGCTACTGGAACTCTTCGCCCTCCAGGCCGACCAGGGACCCTGCGTGGAGTGCCACCGCACTGGCACCTCCCGCTTCAACATCTCCCTGAAGTCCCCCGAGGAGACAGCTGCCTTCCCGCTCTTCGCCGAGCGGGCCCTCCAGGCCGGATTCGCCACCACCCACGCCCTGCCGATGCGCTTGCGCCAAAAGGTCGTGGGAGCGATGAATCTCTTCGACTCCCGGGAACAGAAACTCAGCGACGCTGACGCGCGGGTGGCGCAGGCACTGGCCGCCGTGGCCACCATCGCCATCCTGCAGCACCGCACCGTCGTGCACGGCAACATCGAGCGCGCCCAGCTGCGGGCCGCCCTCTCCAGCCGCATCGTCATCGAACAGGCCAAGGGAATCCTCGCCGAGCGCTGGCAATCCACCCTCGACGAGGCATTCGACGCCCTGCGCCAACACGCCCGCTCTCACCGGCAGACCCTGGCCGGGCTCTGCAAGCAGCTCATCGACGGCTCCATCGACTCCTCCGCCATCCAACGCCCCTGACCGCGCACCCCGGCCAGGCACCCCGCCCCAGACCCCGGCGGAAGGACGTGTCCCTCCCGCCACCCCGTCACAGGGACACTTCGTGACCCAGGACCACCAGACCGCAGCCTGGCAGCGCATCAACACCGCTGCTCGCACCGGCGGCATCACGCTCACCGTCGCCTGCCGGGCATGCGCCGACGACGTGGAAGCCGACTTCGCCGGAGCCACCCTCGTCGTCGCCGGAGAACTGCGTCTGCTGGCCACCGCCACGGACGAGCGCGCCCGGAGGGCGGAAGACGCCCAGCTGATCACCGGCGAAGGGCCATGCACCGATGCCTACACCCGCCGCGCCCCCGTCGACGCCGTGGACCTGCACCACGCGGCCGACCGCTGGCCCGTCTACACCCCCCTGGCGAGGGAACAGGGCGCACGCAGCGTTCTGGCGCTCCCCTTGACGATCGGCGCCCTCGCCATCGGCGCCATGGATCTCTACCGCGTCGAGCCCACCCCGTTCAGCCCCGCCCATCAGGAGCGGGCCGGTGCCTACGCCCGCATTCTGGCCCTGCTCGCCCTGGAGGAGCACCCTCACCTGCTCACCAGCCATTCCCGGCCCACCCAGCGCGGACCACAGGGCTACCCCCCTACCGTCCACATGGCCGCCGGTGTCCTCGCAGCCAAGGACGGGCTCACCCCCGAAGACGCCCTGGCCCGCCTCCGCGCCCACGCCTTCAGCCACAACCAGCCCCTGCTGCACACGGCGGAACAGGTCATCAACACCCACCGACTCGACTAGGGATGCGTGCGCAGACGACTGCCGAAACAAGGAAGCGCCCGAGCCAGCCGAAGCCGACCCGGGCGCTGCGTAGCAGGTCAGAGGGGGTTTCCCCTCACCCACTTTCGGTAGACCGTGTGGGACTCGAACCCACAACCAATGGATTAAAAGTCTGCGAGTTGCTCGTGGGCCCCCGTGGGCTCCGCTCTGGCTGCGATCGTCCAAGTGGGCTCCCGTGCAGCTCAGAGGATACTTGGCGCCCTCACTCCTAACCGGCTCATCCGGTCTCGTGGGCTCCTGTACGGTCTGGTTCGGAGACGTTTGGCCGAGCAATGGCCGAGCAGAAAGGCCCCGCCACCTGGGGTGACGGGGCCTCGCTCGTTCCACTCAACTCTACGCCGAGCCCTGCCCGTTGTCAGTGCCACCGCCTACCGTGGACTCATCCACATCAGCGTCTGCTGGCTGCGACGCACCAGGCCCCGCCTCCGGAACAGCGACCGAAGACGGGGCCTCGTCGCGTGGCTGGCGGGCCCGCGGCACGGCCGCCGCAGCCCGCTCCGTGACGTCGTCCTCGTACTCCTCGAAAAGCTCCATGTACGTGTCGGACGTGAGAGTGATCGTCGAGTGCCGGAGCTTCACCTTCGCGTCATGCAGGTCCCCGCCGCCCGCCTTCACGAGGGCCGCCGCGCCGTGGCGCAGGTCGCGCAGGTTGATGGGTGGTAGGCCGGCCGCGTCGGCGATCCGCCGGAAGGCCTTGGACACGGTGTCCGGGTGCAGCCAAGCCCCACCTTCGGCACTGAACATCTTCCCGGTGTCCGTCCAGTCCGAGGTGTTCTCACCCTGCTCGCGCTCGGCGGCGGCCTTCACGTTCCAGACGTCTCGCTCTGCGCGCTGTCGCTCCTTGTGGGCCAGCAGCACCTTGACCGTCCCGGCGTCGACCTTGACCAGGCCCGCGGACCCTTCAGTTTTCGGGATCGTCTCGATGGGCTCCCAACCATCGACGACGATCTCCTTCGCCACCAGGATCTGCTTGCGCTCCGGCGAGAAGTCGGCCCAGTCCTGGCCGACACCCTCGCCGCGGCGCAGGCCGTGGTGGGCGATCAGGTGGAAGAAGGCGTACAGCCGATCACCCTCGGCCTCGTCGAGGAACGCGCCGAGTTGCGCGGGCGTCCACACCATGACGGGGCCCGGCTTCTCTCCGGTCTGCTGCCAGCGCTCGACCCGCTCGTCCGTCCACAGCAGCCCCTTGGGCCTGGGCGCCGAGGTCAGCTCTACGTGGGCGGCCGCGTTGAAGGTGATGAGCTGTTCGCCGATGGCCTTGTTCAGCGCCATGCGGAGCGTGCGGCGGACGGCCTGCTTCGTGGCGGGACCCGTGATCCGGCGGAAGGGTGGCATCTCCGCGAGCTTGACCCGCTCGGCGGCCAGCGCGGCCCTCTCCGTGGCCTTGGGCGCGCCCGGCTTTCCTCGCTTGCAGCGGGCGACCTGCTCGCGCCGCGCCTGGTTCTCCGCGCGGATGACGTCGTTGCGGTCCTCAATCGCGCGGAACATGTCCTCGACGTGGCCGACGCCGAGGCGGTCCAGGCGCAGGTGGCCGAGCGCAGGCTTGAGGTGAATGCGGATGTGGCTGGCGTAGCCATGGTTCGTGGTGGACCTGGTCGCCTTGGTGGCCATCACCTGGTCGAGCCAGTCTCCGACGGTGGTGCGGCCATCAAGGGGGACACCGACGCCGAGCTTGCGGGAGACCTCGGTCGGGTCGGGGATGTCGCCCCGGGTCGTCATGAGGCCTTGCAGGAGGTCGCCGACGCGGCGCTGTCCGTCGTCGTCGTCTCCGGGGAGGTCGAGGATGGCGCGGATGCGGTCGAGGTCGGTCTGTGCGTCGGTGACCTTCGCGTAGCCGGTGCGGCGGAAGCGTCGGCGGGTGCCCTCGCTGTCGGGCGGGAGCTCCTGGTGCAGTTCATGGTTGCCGTGATTGCGCTTCGGCAGCTGCCCGCATTTCGTGCCGAGCCGTTTGCCGTCGGTATCGCGGCACTCGCAGCGTTTGGTGATGCCGCCAGCGCGGCGAGATGTAGGCACTTTCCGTCCCTCCCATGCGGCCGGGCGCATTCCCAGCTGCGGGCACTTCGACTGCGACGCTATCTTTCTTGGCTTCGCCTAGAACGGTGTTTCCTCAAGCGGGATATTTGCCGTCGGCCGTTCCAGGGCGTCAGCCAGTAGCCGGTATACCTGAGCTGCGGGGCGCTTTTCCATCAGAGAGGCGAACCGTAC
The DNA here is from genome assembly GCF_041435335.1 of Streptomyces sp. NBC_01283. Taxonomy (NCBI): domain Bacteria; kingdom Bacillati; phylum Actinomycetota; class Actinomycetes; order Kitasatosporales; family Streptomycetaceae; genus Streptomyces; species Streptomyces sp. NBC_01283. Next base: position 4,898,498 of record NZ_CP108430.1, on the reverse strand, counting down.
GACGGCCTGCCAGTCGTCAAGCGTCAGGTCGTCTTCGCCATCCCGTGTCACGTGGCGCCAGGATTCGTAGTCGTCAGACCCATCCTCCCATTCCACATGGCTGCTCGGCGTCCATTTCAGTCCCTTGCTGCGCAGTAGCTGATTGACCTCCTCGACCAGCGATGGGGGGTAGTGGAGGGGGACGACGGCGTTGAGTAGGTCCGGGGACTCCAGTAGACGGTCCGTCTGGTTCCCCTCTTCGTCGCCGCGCGACAATTGGTACAGGAACTGTTGCGGCGTTCGCTTCCCCTCGGGATTTAGAGGCAGCAGAAAGTACGCAACGGGGTACTCATAGACGCGGGAAAAAGTCACCAATTCATTGGCGTCGAATACGCGGGGCCTACCTGAAGAGACGGCCCGCTCAGACGCGCTCAGGGTGGCGGCCGTCCACCTCTTGCCGCTTGCCGCCTCAAGGCGCTCAGCTGCCTCCTCCTGAGTCCACCCGCGGCTGCGGCGAGCACGGGCCAGGTTGTGGGAGACGACCTGGTTAACGGTGAGCAGGAACTGGGGGACGTCTGGTGCCTGCGATCGAGCTTCAGCCATGCGCTAACTGTAGCCCACGGGTCAACACCAATGAAGGATCCATGTGCATGGATGCCGAGTCACGCTTGCACCACAGCCATCACGCGGCCTACTCTTCAACCATGCGCACTGATTCAACACTCTTGCGCAGCTCCTCACCGCTGCGGGCAGTCAGAACCGCCAGGGGGATGGGGCTGCGGACTGTCGCAGCACAAGCCCAGATCGATCCGGGTCACCTGTCCAAGGTCGAGCGAGGCGAGAAGCAGCTCTCCATCGAGTCGCTCTACCGCCTCGCCGTGGTGCTGGAACTGCGCGAGTTGTCGCAGCTCCTCAAGCCCTACGTGCATGAGCCGGAAGCGAGGGCCTCATGAGCCAGCGCATCGTCCCGCTAACTGCCGCGCAGGTCCTCGCCCTGCCAGCCATGCCTGACCTCGTCCCCCACGGGGCCGCCGCTCTCGGCATCTCCAGGGACACCGCCTACTCGCTCGCACGCACCGACTCGCTGCCCGTCCAGGTCGTACGCCTGGGCCGCTGCATGAAGGTCCGGCGCGCCGAGCTCATCACCTTCCTCGGCATCCGCGAGGACAACGGCGACGGGGCCTGGGCTGCAACCCAGACCCCGCTTGCCGAGCGCACTACCGCAACCACTGGCAAGTAGAAGAGAGCACGCTCATGACCAGCGTAATCCCCGAGACGTCAACGACGACGTCAGACCCGAGAGCCCAGAGCACCGACAAGCCCCGCCAACCCGGTACCTGCGCCGACTGGCCAGGCATTTGCACCGAGGCCGAGTCCGGCCACTTCGACCACTCCAACCACGGTCACCAGGTCGTGGACAAGAGCGGTGTGCAGCTGCTCGACGTCGGGTTCGCCGCCCTGAGCAACGACTCGAACCCGCGACCGGTGATCTACATCGGCAGCGAGGACTGGGCGCCCGACGAGTTCCACGCGGCGAGCGCCGCCGTCCGCCAACTGATGGACACGGGCGACGACATGGCCGAGAGGACGATGCTCCGCCAGGGCAATGGAGAGGCCGCCCTCGCTCGCATCGACCAGAAGATCAAGGGCGAACGCACGCGGATGATCGCCATGGTCGCCCACCAGCGCCGCGTCAGGATCGAGCTGCGGCCGAGCCGGACGCCGTTCACCGAGTCGGACACGGAGCAGACCGCGTCCGCCGCGTTCTCGCTGGCCTGCGACGCGGTCGGTATCGCTCTGGCGAAGAGCCCGGACAAGGCCGGGATGGTGCGCGCGCTGCGGGCCATGGTCGACCTGTACGCCGACGAGGCGAGCGCATGACCGCCCACCGCCCCGGCCAGTGGCCGGTCGACGAGCCCGCCGCGACCGTTGCGCCTTCCCCCGACGAGGAGCGCCCGACGGCGCCGAGGCCCCACGTACAGATCCCGCTCGCTGACGTCCGCCTGGTCGTGACCGTCGACCTCACCGGCCAGTACGACAGCCACGACGACGTGTCCCGCGCCCTGTACGAACAGACCATCCGCGCGAGCGACTGCCACACCGCAATCGTGCGCCTGTCGGACGACGCCATCAGCAAGCACGCGGGACTGCCCCGCGCGATCGCCGGAGCGTTCTTCCTCTCCGCGCAGCGCATCGAGATCCACGTCTCTGCTGGGACACGGCACGCCTACTTCGCCGCACGGGTCCGCGAGGAACTCGCCCAGATCTGCGCAGACCACGCCTGCATGATCGCCGCCCTACCCCCCGGCTAAGCCAGGGGAAGCGCGACGCGGCCCCGGGTCCCCAGGCCCGGGGCCGCACGCGCACTCACGAACACCACTGGTCCCGCTCGTAGAAGAGAGCACGTTCGTGAACAGCACCACCACTGTCCTCTCGCTCTTCGGGGAGGACACAGAGCAGGACACGGAGACCCGGCCACCACGGGCCCACCTCGGCATGCGCTCAGCCGCCGCGCGCCTCGTCGCCTACCGCGACACCCAGGCCGACGACGGCGAGCAGCGCGCTCTCCTCGTCGTCGACTGCCCGTTCTGCGACCACCAGCACATCCACCCCGCCGGCCTCGCCGACAAGCCGCGCCTCTGCCCCCGGCACTCGCGCTGCGTCGCCCAGCCCACGGGCACCTACTACTTCCCGGCGGTGCAGCAGTGACCCAGGCCCCGCCCGCCGAGCACCTCGTCATCGACGAGCAGCTGGTCCGCGCCTCGCTGGCCTACCACTTCCAGGACGTGCCCGGCCTGCTCAGCATCTGCTCGGACAAAGACGGGTGGGCGGGCCGCCGCTTCACCACCGACGAGCCCGGCATCGCGGCCGCCACGCGGTACGTCGCCGAGCTCGACGCACGGTCCCCGAAAGGCATCTACGCGCAGGTCACCACCCTCCGCGAGCGTCCCGCAGAGGGACGAGGCGGTAAGGACCTCGCGCACGGAGTGACGTTCCTGTGGGCGGACGGCGACTACGGCACGACCGGCCACAAGCCCGGCCTCGACGACATGCCACACCCGGCCGACGCCGACCACGTCCGCGAGATCGTCGCCGCGTCCGGCCTGCCCGAGCCCAGCGGATGGTGGCACTCAGGCGGCGGCTACAACCCCATCTGGGCACTCGCCGAGCCCTACGTCATCAGCAACGACGAGGACCGCGCGGCCATCGAGCAGTTCACCATGGGTCTGCAGGCCGTCCTCGGCGCGTCCGCGTACTCGCACGGCTGCTCGTGGGACACCCAGATCGGCAACCTCGACCGGCTCATGCGCGTACCCGGGACGGTCAACCGGAAGGCGGAACCGCGCCCGACGGCCAGCCTGCCCGGCACGGCCGCGCCCGTAGATCTGGCCGTCATGCGGGAGGCCGTGGCCCGCCTGGAGCCGGACGCGCGCGTCCTATTGGAGAAGGCCGCCGCAGAGAAGCGGGCCCGGCACGACGCCAGGACCGGCCGCACGACTACCGCGCCGCCCCCGCCGCGGCGCTCGGCGTTCCCCCGCTCAGGCGGCGGGACGAGCGTCTTCGACATCCTCGCCAGCGAGATCACGTTCCGCGACATCCTTGAACCCGCCGGGTGGACATACCGCGGCACAGCCGCGGACGGCCGCGAAAAGTGGCTTCGCCCCGCCGGGGCCGAGGGCGCAGCGGACAGCGACCACAGTCTCGTCTGCGACGACCACGTCGCCGTCAACTGGTCGGAGAGGTCCGGGCTCCCGGTCGGGCAGCAGCCCATGGGCCGCAAGCTCACCGTCCCCACCCTGTGGGCGCACATCCACTACGGCGGCAACGAGCGGGAAGCAACGCTCGACGTACTGCGCGCCGCCTTCGACCAGGACGCCCACGCCGCCGCCCGCTCCCTTCCGACGGCCGTCCTCACCCGGGTACGGCAGCACTGCCGCCCACCGTCCGCGCCGCGCCACGACGTGCCGCCCGCGCGCCCGCCAGTGGACGACGAGATGTGGGCCGACTTCGGCGACGAGCCCGACCCGGGGCCGGCCGACGAGGGCGAGACGGCCGGACCCGCCCCCATCCCGGGGCAGATTCCCGAGGAGTTCTACGCCGCCCGGCCGGAGCTGCGGCAGATCCGGCAGGCCGGGCACTCGCGCAGCAGGTCCGGCGACGTCGCTCTTCTCTCTGTGCTGACTCGCTTGTCGGCCATGGTCTCTCACCGCATCCGTGCGGACACCGGTGTCGCCGGGTACGCCTCGCTGAACCTGTTCGGCGGGATCATCGGACCGTCCGGCATCGGCAAGTCCACGGGCGTTGAGGTCGCCGACCGGCTCATGCCCGCACCGACAGGCCTCGACTTCCGTGACGGCTTGCCTCTCGGTTCTGGCGAAGGCCTCGCCGAGGTCTTCATGGGCACCGTCGAGGAGGAGACCGGCGAGGTCCAGCGGGGCAGGGGCGGGACGGCGACGCCCGTCACCCGCACGGTCCGCAGGCAGGTCCGCCACAACGCGTTCTTCTACGTCGACGAGGGCGCCACGCTCACGCGGCTGATGAAGGAACGCTCAGGGTCGACCCTGGGGGAGACGCTCCGCAGCGCCGCAGTCGGCCAGACCTTGGGGCAGACCAACGCCTCCAAGGACACCAGCCGGTACATCCCTGGCGGCTCCTACAGTCTCGGCCTGCTCGTCGGCTTTCAGCCGGAGACCGTGGCTCCGCTGTTCGAGGAAGTTGCCGAGGGCACACCGCAGCGGTTCCTGTGGGTGCAGGTTGTTGACCCGTCCATCCCCGACGAACAGCCGCCGTGGCCTGGGGAACTGACCGCGTGGCAGGCCGCGGTCTCTGCCCCGGCTGGCGACGAGGCGAGCGGGTACGTCCTGGTCAGCTTCGATGAGGCCATCAAGACGGAGTTGCGCGCCGCCGACCTTGCCAAGGCGCGAGGGCAGGCGCCCGCCGCCGACCGGAACCCCTACGACTCCCAGGCCCCGGTCATGCGCGTGAAGGTCGCTTCCCTCCTGGCGATCCTCGCCGGTCGTCGGCACGTGAACGCCGAGGACTGGCACCTCGCCCGCATCCTCTGGGGCGCCTCGTGCGCCACTCGCGACGCGATCCTGCAGTACAGCGAGGACCAGCGCCGTGCGGAGCAGGAGAAGCGCACGAAGGCCCGCATCGAGGAAGAGGTGCGCGTCGACCACGCGAAGCAGCTGGCCGACGACGCGCGGGCGGACAAGGCCGTCGAACGGCTTGCGACCCGGCTCGCTGTGTTGGTCCGTGAGAGCGGCCCTCAGGCACGCAAGGCGGTGCGGGGCCGGACGGCGGGGCGGGACAAGAAGTATCTGCCGGATGCCTTCGCCTACGCCGTGCTGCGGGAGTGGGTCGTCGAGGGGGACGGGAAGTTCGCCCCGGGTCCTGTCCCCCCGTCGTGAGGGGGGGGACAGGGGGGACGGGGGGACAGCTTTTGTCCCCCCCCACCCCGGGGGGACACCCAAATTGGTTCCGCATCTCAACTATTGCAGGCGCAAGTAAGCCCGTGACCTGCATATATAAGAAATCAAGATCACTAATTACTTGACTCGCGTACCGCGCGAGGGAGGGGGGGACAAACAGCGTCCCCCCTGTCCCCCCCCTGTCCCCCCTTCCGGGATCGCACACCGCAGGAGGTAAGCCTCATGAGCAACCACGAGATCCAACTACTCGCCCTCGGGGTCGGGATCGGCATGCAGCTCATGCTGCTCGTGCAGATCACCTTCGCCGTCCTCGACGACCGTCGCGCCCGCAAGACACTGCGAGCCCACGAAGCCGAGCTCGAAGCCGCACAGAAGCGGGCCAACGCGTGAGCGCCAGCTGCGGGCTCTGCGAACGCGACCTCGAGCACGGGCACCTCTGCCCCGGCGACACGCTCGCCCTGGCCGAGCGCCTCGACCGCATGCCGAAGCTGTACGACGCTCTGGGCGCGTTCCTCGCCCCCGCCAGCACGCCGCCCGGCGACCGCGTGTCCAGCGGCCCGGCCGGATCCCGGATGCCCGTGGACGAGGCGGCCCTCGATCTCCGATTCGGAGGCATCGCCTTGGTCCTCGAGTCGTGGCGCTCCGACGTCCAGCACGAACGCGGCTGGGGTCCGCCCGCCATCGGGGGCACCGTCGAGCATCGCGTCTTGGCCGCCTCCCGGTGGCTGGGCATGAGCCTGGAATGGATCGCCGCGAGCTACCCGGCCGCTGGCGAACTGGCCCGTGAGGTGCGCGAGATGGAAGGCGCCGCCCTGTCCATCCTGGGCGCACTGCCCGATCGCGGCCGGCGGATCGGGCAGTGCGTGGCCATCGACCCGTCCGGGGCCCTCTGCGGTGCTGTGCTGCGTCACCGCACCGGCGAGACGCGGATCGTCTGCCCCTGGTGCACGTGCGTGTACGAGTCCCGCGACTTCCTGATGCTGAAGGCGCTTCAACCGTGCGAGTCATCGTGACTATCACGGGGGGCCGTGATAGCGTGCTGCTTGTGACCGAAGAACCCTGGCGGGTTCGGTTCCAACGTGAGGACGAGCTGGTGGAACAGCTCCAATCGCAGCTGGCCGAAGCCCTGAAACGGCGGGGGAAGGCGCTCGCCGACGGCAAGAAAGAGCTCGGCAGTTCCTACGCGGTCGCCAAGGATCGCGGCCGTAGCTACACCGTCATCAACGACGCGATCAAGAAGTACTCAACCGAATAGAGCGGGGCCGGACGACAGCTCCCGGGTGGTGGAACACCCGAGGCGCGCGCGTCGCCCGACCCCTACCGAACATCCTGACTAGACCAGGAGTCGGCATGGCCGATCTTTCCATGTCCCCGCACGCGGGCGACACCACCCACACGTACCCGAGTGAGCTCCCCGCCGCGATCACCGTGGCGCGCCGCATGCTCGGCACCTACGGCACCGTCGACTACGGCCAGGCCGCCAACACGGCGCAGGCCCATGGCCTGCTCGCCGAGGCCCTGCGTATCCTCCTGCGAGGCATCGACCGCGCTGCCCTCGACAACGAGGCATTGCGCCCGCCGCCCGTCGAGCCCTACGAGCCCATCGGTCCCGGCTGTGGCGCTCCCGCCGCTGCGCTCATCGAGGGGTACAGCCCCCGCGACGGCCTTGCCCACGGCAGCCTGGACCTCACGGTCTACGCCTGTGACGAGCACGCCACCACCGCCCGCACGGACTGGCTCCGCGGGATGACGCCCTACTCGATGCCTTCGCCCAGCGGCCGCCGCTGCGGCACGCGCTTCGACTACCGCACGCTCGGCGGTGGCCGATGAACGCCGAGCCCCGCACCGTCACCGTTACGGTCCTCACCACCCAAGCCCTGGACATCGACGAGCCCACGTGGTGCGTCGACGCCCACAGCGGCGCCCAGTTCAAGCCCGACATCGTCCACAACGGGCCCGAGATCGCCGCGTACATCGAAACGGGAGACACGGCCCTCGCCTACCTCCAGGCGTGGATCACCACCGCGCCCTACGGCGTCATCCACCACGAGCCGCTCCCGCTCGTCGCCATCGACGTCGCCGGGACCGTCGCCTCCTACGACCCCGACACCGTCCGGGCGTTCACCCGCATCACCCGCCTCCACCTCGACCGCATCGACCAGCTCGCCGACGAGGCCGAGCGGCTGCGCGGAGGTGGCCAGTGACGCGCACCCTGAACGCCTGGCAGATCACCGTCCTGTCCGTCGCGACCGTTCTCATGATCGCCGTCGGAGGCTTCGGAGGCTGGGGCACCTACACCAACGTCGCAGCCCAGTTCCACCGCGGCGCCACCGCCGCCGGTGTCGTCGCCGCCGGCGAGGGCCTGGCCCTCGTCCTCGCGCTGACGATGCTGTGCCTGACCATGCTCGGCCAGGCCTCACCGAAGGTCGTCCGCCTCGGCCTGTGGCTCGCCCCCGTCGGAGCCTGCGCCACAGGCGTCACCATCGCCCGCACCACAGGCGAGGCCATCGTCTACGGGCTGACCCCGATGGCGATGTCCGGCGCCGCCGAGGGCCTCGGCCTGATCGCCCGCCGCGTCACCATCTACCGCACCGGTGTGGATGCGGAGCAGATGCGCCGCAACGCCGACGCCGTCCAGCAGATCGCGTACCAGCAGGCCGTCGCCCAGCACCACCCCGACGAGGAGACCCGCAACAAGGCGCTGCGCGACAGCTGGACGCTGGCCGAGAAGGTCGGCCAGGGCGACGCCCAGCTCGGCGCCGAACTCGTCGACGTGCAGCGCATCCGCATCCGTGACGGCGCCGACACCGCCCTCGGCGGCATGTACGGACGACAGACCCTCACGGCGAAGGCCAGTCCCGACCGGTCGGCGCAGGCCGTTCTGCGGCGCCGCTTCGCCGAGATGGACCCGGCGGATGCGGTGCGGATCGCACGTGATGCGCAGCCGGATATGACGCCCGCCGAACTCGCCTCCCTGCTCGTCGGCTACGGCGTCGTCATCGACTCCGTACAGGTCGCCCTGGTCCTCGGGGAGCGGCCACCGGAGTACGAGGTGCATCGACCGGATGCGGCTGATGCGCTGCAGGTCGCCGCGCTGGAGGCCGTGACGTTGGAGGCCGCCGTCGTTGAGGCCGCATCCACTCTCGGCCCGGACGCCAAGGCCCGCGAGATCGCCGAGTACTTGGAGCGCCACCGCCGCCTCGTCGTCGCCGAGCCGTACATCCGTACCGCGCTCTCACGCGAGGCGAAGCGCCAGCAGGGCGGGGCCCCGGCCAAGCCGATGGAAGGCGGGTACAACTGATGCGCGCTTCCGCCTCTGCTCCCGACGAACATCGCGTCCGGCACCTGCTGCTCGTGAACGGTGTCGGCCCCGACGCTGAGCAGCTGCTGCCCACGCTCCCGCCCGGCGACCTCCCGCCCGGCTACGAGCCCGCCCCGGCCCCCTGGCTGTGGGACGCCTACTTCGCCGGCCACCCGCCGATCGAGTAGGCCCCGGTGCTCGCAGTGCTCTTCCCGGTCGCTGCCCTGGTCGCGTTCCTCGGCCTTTGCGCCGTCGCGCTCACCGACGTCCCCCGCATCACCGGGACCGTCGCCCTGATCATCACCCTCGCCGCGCTCGCCGTGGCCATCCTCCGCTGAGGACCCCATGACTCCGCTCGACATCCCTACCTACGGCCTCGTCTCCCTCGGAGGCGTGACCGTCGGACTGTCCCTTTTCGGCTGGGACTTCACCCGCTGGTGGGCCAGCAACAAGAAGCGCCTCTCACTCAAGGCGCTCCGCCGCCTCGCCCCGTTCCTCCTGTGCCTCGCCTACGGCACCCTGCTCATCCTGTCCGCCGGCGGCCTCATCGGCGCCGCCGCCGACTGGTCGCTATGGGGCACCAACAAGGTCGGCGAAGCGATCCTCGTCTACGGCGTTGGCGGCACATCACCCGACGTCACGCGAGGATCGTTCCTCGCACTCACCCCCGGCGGCCACGCGTTCATCATCATCGCTACCGTCGTCCTGGTGGCCGTCGCCTCCCGCCGCGGGTTCCGGCTCGACTTCCTGCGCGGCATCCTCGCCGGGGTCAGCCTCGGCCTGGCGTCCAGCGTCGCCGGTGTCGCCGGGTACGTCCTCGCTCCCGTCGTCTCGTTCTCGGGCGACCTGATCGTGGGCCTGCTGTGAGGGCGCGCGCGGTCGCGGCCGGCCACCGCCTATGCCTCGGCACGGGCAAGGCCTTCGAATGGCTCGGGTACTGGCTCGGAGGCAAGAGCCACACCCCCGAGCGCCACACGCTGCCCGCCGACCTGGCGTGGCTCGGCGTCGTCCTGCGGCGCCTCGTCCTGCTCGCGCTCGCGGCGATCTTCTATGCCGGACTCCTCATCCAGGCGCCGCACTTGATCTACCTCGCGCCGATCGCGTGGGCCGTAATGGCGTGGCAGATGTCCGATTGGTCCGCCACTCCCCCACCGAGAGGGGTGGCCCCCGAATCCGACGAAGCTGCACGTCGCAGGCTCAAGAGGGCGAGAGGGGCTCTGGATCCGAACGGGGTTATGTGCATCTACCACGCACCACGCGAGGAGATCAACGAGCCCGACTCGCACGCCACTTAGACCCCAGGGCGGCCGACTGCTGCCAGGCGACCCGGCCGCCCTGGTCCACCCATCCCGATCACACGAGACAGGAACCGCCATGATCTCTCGACTCCTCACTGCCGCCTACCGGATCGCCGTACTCCGCTACGACCAGCCGCCCCTGGACCTCTGCACCAACTGCATGGGGTACTTTCCGCCGTCACACTTCCCCTGCGTCTGATCCCGAGGGCCCGGGCCCCACCGCGTCGATCGCGGCGGGGCCCGCTCTGCCGACCAGACACCGTGCTCAGGGCGCGAGAGTGACGGGGTTATCCACAGCCTGCGAGTTGTCCACCAAGATCCAACAGTCGTGCGGGGGCCCGCCAGAGTCGAGCCATGCCGACCCGCACAAGCCCCCGCCCCCTCGTCCCCTGGGAGCACTGGACCGCCCGCAGGAGCAGCCGCACATGTGGATCACCGCCCCACGGCGGGTCAGGTAAGGGCATGGACATACCTACCTGGGTGCTCTTCGCGCTCGCCACCCTGCTCGTGCTCATCATCGGCATCGACGTCGTCAGCACCGTCATCGACCTCGTCGACGTCATGCAAGGCGCATCATGGCTCTATGGAGCCCGTACTCGTCGACCCCTACGCCGCCCACGCTGCAACCGGCATCAAGCCGGGCACCATCCGCGTGTGGCTCCACCGAGGCAAGCTCACCCACCACGGCCACGATGACCACGGCCGCGCCCTCGTCGACCTGCACGAACTCCAACACCGCGTAACAGGCAACGCCGCTTGACCCATTACGTCGCAGGCTGTAACACTCAAGGCACGTCCGGCGTGCCCAGACGCACAAGCCCCGCCACCGCGCGGGGCATACGCATGTCACGACCCGGCCAACACGCCTTCACGCTGCCCCCACACGCGCCACGCTGGACCCCCACACCATCCGGGGGGAACCATGCGCACTCGCGCCGCCATCGCCATCGCCGCCGCTCTACTCGCGGGCCTCACCGCGTGCGGCAAGTCCGACGCCGAGATCGAAGCCGACTGCGAGAAGGCGATCGTTGAAGCGTCCACCGTCACGAACCGTCCCGAAGCCTGCGACGACCTCTCAGAGGACGACTACCGGGCGCTCCTCATCGCCCGCACCCTGCGTGACGGCGGCGTCGTCGACGACAACGGAGACGTAGACCTGCGCGAGCTCGTCGACGAGGACCAGTAGCAGGGAGGCGCCCGTGGCCGGCATACGCAACGGGCGCCCATACCGCCGCCTCGTCGCCGCACAGAAGGCGCTCGGCCTCCCGTGCTGGCGCTGCGGCCACAACATCCCCGCCAACGTCGACGGCACGCGCCACCCCCTCGCCTTCACCCTCGACCACCTCATCCCGCTCAGCCGAGGCGGATCACTCCTCGACCCGGCCAACGCCCGCTCAGCACACCGGCGCTGCAACAGCGCGCGAGGCAACCGGCCCGACCCGGTACGGCAGGCGCGAGCCCCGATGAGGTGGTGAACCCCCATGCTGTACGTCATCACCGGCCCGCCGGCCTCGGGCAAGAGCAGCTGGATCGACAGCCACGCCAAGCCGACCGACATCGTCATCGACCTGGACCGCATCACCCGCGCGCTCACCGGACCCGGCGCCCCCGCCTGGAACCAGGACCCCATCCAGCTGCGCGTCGCCCACCGTGCCCGCTACGCAGCCATGGACGAGGCGTTCACGCTTCGTGACAAGACCGACGTGTACCTCATCCACACCATGCCCAGCGCCAAGGCCAGGGCCCGCTACAAGCGCCTAGACGCCAAGGTCATCACCGTCGACCCCGGCCGCGACGTCGTCATGCAGCGCATCGAAGCCATGCGCGACCCGGCCATGAAGAGGGTCGCCGCCCGCTGGTACAACTCCCGACGGGCCGCCTCCCACATCACCGCCGGCGGCTCCCCACTCACGTGGTGATCATGGCTCCGCCCACTTTTTGAGCACAGGAGCGGGCGACCCAAACGCCCTTCTCGCCCGATTTTTTACACGGCGCCTGTACTCGCTAATCCGCTGGCCTCGACTCCAGCGATTTAGCGGGCGCCCCTAATCCGCCGACGCCGACGCCAGCGATTTAGCGCGGTGACTGCGCGTGACCACCGGGGGTGATCATGCCGACGAACGTCGAGGCGACTGCCGCCGAGATCGCCCAGCTCCGCGTCGGCGAGACGGCGCCCGGCCTGTCTCAACTCGCCCTGACCCTGGCTGCGGTAATGGACGGCAAGGACGGGGCGACCGCCAAGGCGAACGCGGGGCGTGAGCTGCGCGCCGTCCTGGAGGGCCTGCGCAAGGTCGCGCCGGCGGAGGAGCGGAACGACAGGATCGACCAGCTGTCGCAGAAGCGGGAGGCACGCCGTGTCACTGCCCGCCGTGCCTGAGCCTGGCTTCGGCGTCCAGACGCCGCGGTTGTTCACCGCCCCTCCCGCGTTCCTGTCCTCGTCCGGGCAGGAGGCTGTCGAGCTGGCGGCGATGGCGGGCCTGGACCTCTTCCCCTGGCAGCAGCACGTGCTGGACGTCGGGATGCGGGAGCGCGAGGACGGCAACTGGTCCGCGTTCGAGATCGCGGTGAACGTCGCCCGGCAGAACGGCAAGGGCGGCGTGATCGAAGCGAGAGAGCTGGCCGGGCTGTTCCTCCTCAAGGAACGGCTGATCATCCACTCGGCGCACGAGTTCAAGACGAGCCGCGTCGCGTTCCAGCGAATCCAGTCACTCATCCTTGGATGCCCTGACCTGCGCAAACGCGTCAAGCGGATGTTGTGCAACACCACAGAGACGTCGATCACGCTGACCACCGGGGAGTGCCTGCAGTTCATTGCCCGCTCGGGTGGCTCGGGGCGTGGCTGGACCGGTGACTGCAACATCCTCGACGAGGACATGATCCTTGGCGACGACGCCATGGGCGCGCTGATGCCGACGATGTCGGCCGTCCCGAACCCGCAGCTCTGGTACCTGGGTTCGGCAGGGATCGGCGCCCCGTCCGTGCAGCTGGCGCGGCTGCGGCGCCGTGCGCTGGCCGCGCTGGAGGCCGGTGTCCCGGATCCGTCGCTGGCGTACTTCGAGTGGTCGGTGGATCCGCACGTGGACGAGTGCCCGCCGGGCTGCGCGGACCACGACGATGCTGATGACCCGGCGGCCTGGGCCAAGGCCAACCCCAGCCTCGGCTACCTGATCACGCCCGAGTACGTGCGCAACGAGCGCGCGTCGCTGGGCTCGTCGGGCATCTTCGAGCGCGAGCGGCTCGGCGTGGGCGACTACCCCTCGGACGAGGCCGACACGTGGCAGGTCATCGGGGAGGACGCCTGGCGGGCCCTGGCGGTCTCCGACGCGAAGCGGTCGGCGCCGGTGGCGTTCTGTATCGACATGACGCCCGAGCGATCGCATGCGGCGATCTGCGCGGCCTTCCGCTGGCGCGGTGGCGTGCACGTCACCGTCGTCGAGCACCGGCCCGGCGTGGGCTGGATCGTCGAGCGCGCCAAGGAGCTGCACAAGAAGTGGAAGCCGCGCTGCTGGGTCGTGGACCCGGCGAGCCCGGCCGCCTCGCTGATCGACGCACTGGAGGACGAGGACGACGGCTTGGGCATCGAGGTGGTCAAGCCCAAGGCGCGCGAGATGGCGGCCGCGTGCGGCCAGTTCTACGACGCGGTATCCGCGCAGGAGCTGACGCACTTCGATGATGCGCCGCTCGCTTCCGCGCTGGCCGGCGCGCAGCAGCGTCCGCTGGGTGACGCGTGGGCGTGGGCCCGGCGGATCGTGTCCGTGGACATCAGTCCGCTGGTCGCGGCGACGCTGGCCAAGTGGGGCCTGGGCGCTGAGGTCGAGGAACCGAAAGACATCATGCAAAGCGTCTGGTGAGGGGACAGCTCATGAAGTGGTGGCCCTTCCGCCGGTCGGCGTTGAAGCGTGCGATCTCGTATCAGGACGTGTGGGGGTCGGGCGGGGACCCGGCTGTCCTGCGCGGTGGCAGCCAGGAACGGGCACTGCGCCTGGGACCCGTGTACGCCGCTACGCGGCTGCTCGCGGACTCCGTGGCATCCCTGCCACTGAAGAGCTATCTGGCGGCGGGAGACGACCGCCTGCGCGCCCCCATGCCCCCGCTCTTCCGGCGTCCGGCGGCGACCGGTACGCGCTACGACTGGCTGCACCGGTGCATGACTTCGCTGACGCTGCGCGGCAACGCCTACGGGCTGATCGTCGCGTGGGGGCCCGACGGCTGGCCGAGCCAGATCGAGTGGCTGCACCCGGACGATGTGAGCATCCAGGACAACCTCGCGGCCGTGCCGGTCTGGTACTACAAGGGGCGCCGCCTCGAGGACGGGCAGCTCTTCCACGTTCCCGCCTATACGGTGCCCGGCCAGATCCTGGGGCTCTCGCCCATCGCCTACTTCGCGACGACGACCGAGGCCGGTCTGCTGGCCAACCAGTTCGGCCGCGACTGGTTCGCCAACGGCTCCACCCCGAGCGCCGTCCTGGAGACGGACATGGTCGTCGACCGCGACGCGGCCACGATCCTGAAGGCGCGGTTCAAGGAAGCAGCCGAGGGCCGCGACGTCGTGGCGCTGGGCAACGGCGTGAAGTACCGGGCGATCTCGGTCCCGGCGAACGAGTCGCAGTTCCTGGAGACCATCAAGGCCACCGCCAACCAGATCGCCGCGATCTACGGCGTGCCCCCGGAGAAGGTCGGCGGCGAGACCGGCGGATCGCTGACCTACGCCACGGTCGAGCAGAACAGCATCGACCTGCTGACGTGGACGCTGCGGCCGTGGCTGGCCCGCCTCGAGGAAGCGTTCTCATGGCTGCGCCCGCCGACGGAAGAGGCGCGGTTCAACGTCGACGCGATGCTGCGCACCGACACCCTCACCCGCTACCAGACCTACCGGATCGCGCGCGCGATCGGCCTGCACAACATCGACGAGCTGCGGCGCCTGGAAGACGAAGAGCCCCTGCCCGGTGGCATGGGGCAGAGCTACGAGCCACTGGTCAAGGTGGCCAAGGACGAAAGCGAGTAGACGTGAACGACAGTGAACGTCGCTTCACGCGCGGCCTCGTGGAGGTCCGGGCGGCCGGCGACAGCAGGACGATCGGCGGGTACGCGGCGAAGTTCAACACGCTGAGCAGGAACCTCGGCGGGTTCGTCGAGCGCATCGATCCGGGGTTCTTCGCCAAGAGCGAGGGTGACGGATGGCCGCGCGTGATGGCCCGCTACAACCACGACAACATGGCGCTGCTGGGCACGTCCCGTGCGGGCACGCTGCGGCTGCAGACGGACGGCACCGGCCTGGACTACAGCGTCGACGTACCGGCAGCGCGCGGCGACGTGTACGAGCTGGTGCAGCGCGGTGACATCGCCGAGTCGTCGTTCGCGTTCTACACGTTCGAAGACGACTGGGCGATGACCGACGACGGGTTCCCGGTGCGGACCCTGCTGTCCGGGCAGCTGGTCGACGTCGCCCCGGTAAACGATCCGGCCTACCTGGACACGTCCACCGGGCTGCGCTCGCTGGCGGAGAAGGCCGGCGCCGACCTCGCCGAGGTGCGGGCCGCGGCCGAGGCGGACGAGCTGAAGCGGTTCCTGGCCAAGCCGAACACAACCGTCGTCATCGACCTGGACGGCACGGCCGCGGCCGACGCCGTCCGCTCGGTGATGTCCAAGACCAAGCCGCCGAGCGGGCAGGGCGACACCCACCCGGTCATGGCGGTACGGCAGCGGCGCGCCGAGCTCATGAAGCGCCGCACCTTCTGAGGCAGGGCGAACCCCACCTCGACACCCCACCCACCAGGCACCCCGGCCCACTTGCCGAGGGTGCCTTCGTCATGCCCAGGAGGGCGACGTGAGTTCACACATCAAGGCGCTGCAGGAGCGCCGCGCGAACATCTGGGAGCAGACCAAGGCGCTCCTGGATGCGGCCGAGGCCGACAAGCGCGACCTGACCGCCGAGGAGGAGTCCAGCTATCAGGCGCTGAACGGGGACCTCGACAAGATCGATGCCCGCGTGAAGGACCTGACCGAGGCCGAGCAGCGCACCAAGGACGCCGAGGCGGCGTTCGCCGGTCTGCTGTCCAAGCCGCAGGAGCAGGAGCGCAAGACCGAGACGGACTCGGAACTGCGGCGCTGGGCGCGCGGCGAGCAGCGCGGCATCGACATCGCCAAGCCGGACGGCGTCGCCTTCCGTGACCTCGTCAAGAGCTCGGCGACCGCGGGCGGCAACACCGTCCCGACCACGTTCTACGGCCAGCTGATGGCGCACCTCATCGAGGTGTCCGGCGTGATGATGGCCGGGCCGACCGTCCTCAACACCTCGTCCGGCGAGACCATCGAGATCCCGGTGACCACCGCGCACTCCAGCGCCGCGCTCACCGCCGAGGCCGGAACGCTGACCGAGTCGGACCCGGCGTTCGCCAAGCGCGCCCTGGGCGCCTACAAGTACGGCGTCCTGCTGCAGGCGTCCAGCGAGCTGCTCACCGACACCGGCGTCGACCTCGAGGGCTACCTCGCCATGCAGGCCGGCCGCGCGCTGGGTAACGCGTTCGGCGCTCACGCCATCACCGGCGACGGCTCGTCCAAGCCGACCGGCGTCATCACCTCGGCATCGGCCGGCGTGACCGGCGGCACCGCGGTGGTCGGCGCGTTCACGGCGGACAACCTCATCGACCTCTACTACTCGGTGATCGCCCCTTACCGGAACAGCACCTCGTGCGGCTGGCTGATGCGGGACTCCAGCCTCGGCGCGGCCCGCAAGCTCAAGGACGGCCAGGGCCAGTACCTGTGGCAGCCCTCCATCCAGGTCGGCGCCCCGGACACCCTGCTCGGCAAGCCGGTCAACACAGACCCGAACGTCGCCGCCCCGGCGCTGTCCGCGAAGTCGGTGGCCTTCGGTGACTTCTCGCAGTACTTCGTCCGCCTGGCGGGCGGGGTGCGCTTCGAGCGCTCCGACGACTACGCGTTCAACTCCGACCTGGTGACCTTCCGGGCGATCATCCGCGCGGACGGTCTGCTCATCGACCAGACCGGCGCGGTGAAGGTCTTCACCGGCGGGGCGTCCTGATCCACCCGCACCCAGGGCGGCCGTCGGATGGCGGCCGCCCGTCGCACCCCTTGAGAGGAACGACATGCGTGTCCGCATGAAGGTGACGATCTCCGGAACCCGCGACGGCCAGCCCTGGCCCGAGCGCGGCGGGGCGGTCGAACTGCCCGACGACGAGGCCGGGCAGATGATCGCCGCAGGCCTGGCCGAGGAGCACGACGGCGAGGAACCGGCCGAAGAGAACGCGGCCAACCCCGCCGAGCCCGAGAAGGCCACCGGCCGCCGCAAGCCCATGACGAAGTCCACCGTCGAGAAGTAAGGCGGGGCACCATGGCGCTGCTCACCCTCGCCGAAGCCAAGGCCCAGCTCGACATCGACGGCACCGGCGACGACGCGGAGCTGGGCGTGTACGTCGAGGCGCTCACCGCGGCGATCGAACGGCACGTGGGCCCCGTCGAGACGCGGGAGTTCACCGAGACGATCGAGGGCCGCAGCGCCTCTCTGTGCCTGTCCCACGTTCCGGCCGTGGCCCTGGTGTCCGTGGCCCCGGCCGTCGAGGCGGGCGACGCCCTGGACCTGGATGCGCTGGTCCTGGACGGCACGCCCGGCATCGTTCGCTACCGGGGTGGCTCGTTCGCCGGGACGCTGTGGCTGGTCACCTATACGGCTGGCCGCGGCACCGTACCGCCCACCATCAACCTCGCCGCCCGGATCCTGCTGCAGCACCTGTGGCGCACCCAGTACGGGGCGTCGCGTGGTCTGGCCAGCGTCGGGGGCGGGGACGACTGGAGCGTGACCGAGCCGACGCCCGGCTGGGGATACGCGATTCCCAACCGCGTGCTGCAGCTGCTGGAGCCGTACAAGGTTCCGCCGGGGGTGGCTTAGATGCAGACCTCCCGAGTTCCCGCCGCGATCGAGGCCCTGCTGGCGATCCTGCGTGCCCGGCCCGCGCTGGACGAGGTGGCCATCGTGGACGGGCCGACCGCGGTGAATCTGACCAGTCGGCGCCGGATCCATATCGGCTGGTCACCGGCTGGCGAATCGGCTGTCGGACTGGAGCAGGAGTTCGCCTCTGCGGGGGCGCGCCTGCGCGACGAGTCGTTCGCGATCGCCTGCTACGCCGAATCGCGGGGCGGCGACAAGGACATGGCCTTTCGTCGTAGCGACGTCTTCACGCTGGTCGGCGAGGTCGAGCAGGCGCTGCGCGGCACCGATGCCGCACCGGAAGCTCCGACCCTGAACGGCACCGTCCTGTGGTCGGAGCTCACAGCCGGGGACCTGACCCAGTCACACAGCGAGGGCGCCATCTGCGGTCTCGCGTTCACGGTCGCCTGCCGCGCCCGTATCTGATCCACCCCATCAAGGAGTACTGCCATGGCGCGTGTGCGCTTCATCGGTCCCGAGACGGTGACCGTGCCCGAACTTGGCGACCGGGTCGTCGAGCCGGACGAGGTCGTCGAAATCCCCGACGACCGCTTCGAGGGCTACGTCTGCCAGCCGCAGACGTGGGAGTCCGTCGAAGAGCCCAAGGAAGAGCCGACGTCGGCGCCGCTGCTGCCGATGCGGAAGAGCGCGGTCAAGCCGCAGAAGGACGAGGTCTGACATGGCGATCGGTTCCGGTCTCGGCGCACAGATGGGCATTGCGCCCGAGGTGACGTATGGCACCTACGTGGCGCCGACGAAGTTCATCGAGTTCACCAAGGAATCGCTGGTCCTCAAGAAGACCACGGCGCAGTCCGCGGGCATCGCGGCCGGCCGCCTGATCGCATTGTCCTCGCGGCGCGTGCTGACCCGGCGGGAGGCCTCGGGGAGCATCGAATTCGAGGTCACCAACAAGTCCATGGGCGTGCTGCTGCAGGCGCTGATGGGCACGTCGGTGACCCCGGTGCAGCAGGCGGCGACGGCAGCGTACCTGCAGACGCACACTCTGGCGGATACGGCGGGCAAGAGCCTGACGATCCAGAAGGGTGTTCCGCTCACGACGGGCACGGTGACCCGGAAGAACTTTCTGGGCTGCAAGGTCACCAGCGGTGAGTTTTCGTGCGAGGTGGGCGGCATGCTCACCGGCAGTTTCGAGATCGACGGCAAGGACGTCGAGGAGAGCTCGGCGCTCGCGGCGGCGTCCTACTCGGCGATGTCGCCGTTCCACTTCGGGCAGATGGCGGTGAAGACCGGCGCCTACGGCACAGAGACGGCGCTGGACGGGATCCGCAAGGTGTCCTGCAAGATCGAACGGCCGCAGGAGACCGAGCGTTTCTACGCCGGGCAGTCGGGGTTGAAGAAGGAGCCGATCAGCAACGACCAGGTGAAGGTGAGCGGCACCCTGGAGTCGGACTACGTCGCGACGATGCTGGATGACCTGCACACCTCCGACGGCGCGACCAGCCTCGTCTGGGAATTCGTCGGCCCGCTGATCGCCGCCACCCACTACCAGACGTTCCGGGTCGTCCTGCCTGCGATCCACCTCGACGAGGGCCCCCCGGTCGTCGACGGCTTCGGCGTGGTCAAGCCGAGTTTCAACTACGTCGGATTGTTCGACGGCACGAACCCGTTCAAGATCGAGTACATGTCGACCGACATCACGCTGTGAGGTGACCGGTGGTCAGCGATGTGCGCATTCTGGGCACCGGCCAACTCATCGAACTCCAGCGGAAACTCCGCGCGGCGGGCAACGAGAACCTGCGGGCGAACATGCAGCGCCGTGTGCGCCGCGCAGCCGAACCGTTGCGCGATGACCTGCAGCAGACGATCCGCGCCCTGCCCATCCGCTCCGAGGGCCGCAAGGCGGGCAAGCGCGGTGGCCCCTCGCCGACCACGCGCCCGCTGCGCGCCACGATCGCCGGTGCCATCCGGATCAGCGTCCGCAACACCAGCGGGGATGCGGGCGCCCGCGTGTGGGTCGACAAGAGCCAGCTGCCACCGGACCTGAAGAACATGCCCGACACGATCAACTCGGGGCGGATCCGCCACCCGGTGTTCGGCAACCGCAGGCGGTGGGCCACGCAGACGGCCTCCCCGCCCTGGTGGAACTCCACCGTCCGCAAGCACACACCGCGCATGCAGCGCGAGGTCGCCCGCGTCCTGGACGACGTGCGCCGCCAACTCGAATAGGAGCAGCCTTGATCATCGTCTACACGCCCGCGGGCGGCGAGGCCGAGCAGTACGACGCCCAGACCCTCAAGGTGTCCGAGGTCAGCATCGTGCAGCGCACCATCGACATGAAGTGGGGCGAGATCAAGCAGGGTCTTGCGGTCGAGGATCTCGACGCGATGCGCGGTATCGCCTGGGTCATCAAGAAGCGGGCCAACCCCTCGCTGCGCTGGGCCGAGTTCGACCCCGGCATCACCGAGCTGGTCACCCGCATGGACAACACCGAGGTCCGCGACTACATCCAGGGCGCGGCCGAGGTGATGGCCGAGGACCCCGACGCGGACTGGGATGCGGTCCGGGGCGCGCTGGACGAGATCGCGGGGGCGGCCATCGATCCCGAGTTCGCCCGCGCGCAGATCGCCGCTGCGATGGCCGGCCCAAAAGAGGCGCCCGCCGAGCAGCCGGACGCGGCACCGGAGCAGACGCCCCCGGTGGAGCCCAACGCGAAATCGAACCCGACGTCCAGTACGCCCGAGACACCTACCTCGGACTCCTCGCCCATCTCTGCAACACCCCTCCCGCAGCCGTCGATGACCTGATCGTCGACGACTTCTACAACTTGATCGCCTGGATCGACGCCTACCAGCAGGCACAGCAGACGGAAGGCGGCGAGTCGTGACGTCGATGAACTTCATCCTGACCGGGCGCGATCACCTCTCCCGCGTCCTGAACGGGGCGGGAGACGCGAGCGACCGGCTGGGCCGTCGCCTGCTGGCGATGTCCGTCCAGGGCGATGCGGCCATGCGCCGCCTGGGCAACAGCACCACCACCCGCCTGGCGGGCATGACGCGGGACGCGGACGCGGGCAGCAAGGCCCTGGACGCGGTGAAGAAGTCCGCGCTCAGTCTGGCGCCGGCGGCCATCCCCGCTGCGGCCTCGCTGCTGCCGATCGCCGCGGGCGCGGGCGCGGTGGCCGTGGCGCTCGGCGCGATGGGTGCGGCGATGGGCCCGCAGATCGCCAAGCTCTCCGAAGCCGCGGAGGCAGAGAAGCGCTACCAGGACGCCGTCGAGAAGAGCGGCGCCCACAGTGAGGCGGCCATCACCGCGCAGCGTGAGTACGCGCAGTCGATGGCGAAGCTGCCGCCCGAGACGCGTAAGGCGGCGGCCGCGGTCGGCGTGCTGAAGGACGACTACCAGGCGTGGTCCGACTCGTTGGCCGGGGACACGATGGCTCCCTTCTCCAAGGGCGTCGCCCTGGTCAACGCCCTGCTGCCCAAGACGACCGGGCTGGTCAAGGGCGCGAGCGGCCAGACCGACCGCTTCCTGACGATCATCGGCGGGGCGATGGCCTCGCCAGGCTTCGACGGGCTGAACCGGCGCTTCACCGACTTCACCACGAACACCCTCTCCCGCATGAACGACAAGGTCGTCTCCGTGCTCGGCCGCCTCAACAACGGCGGTGGGGCTCAGGCCGGCGGCACCGTGCGGGAGTTCATGGACTGGGCACGAGTCCAGGGCCCGACGGTCGGCAACATCCTGCAGAACGTGGGCACCGCACTGATGAACGTGCTGCGCGCCGGGTCCGAGGTCGGCGTCGGCATGCTGCAGGCCATCGATGTCCTGGCGAACATCGTGGCCGCCGTACCGCCCAGCGCCATCGCACTCTTCCTGCAGCTGGCCGTGGCGATGCGACTGGTGAAGCTGGCCGCCGCGGGCATGGGCGCGGCGAGCGCGGCGGCTGCCGCGTTCGGTACCCAGCTGGCAGCGATGCGCACGGGCGCGGCCGGAACGACAGGCGTGGTGGGGCGCCTCACAGGCGCGTTCGCCGGGCTGTCGCGTGCGGCGAAGCTGAACGTCGCCGCACTCGGCGTGGGCCTGCTGGTCCTGGCCGTCACCAAGCTGAGCAACATCGGCAAGTCCGCCCCGCCGGACGTCGACAGGCTGTCCACGTCGCTGGGAAACCTGGGGCGCACCGGCAAGGCTTCCGGCTATGTGGCCGCGCAGTTCGGCAAGGACTTCGGGAAGCTCAACGATTTGATCGGCAAGGTCACCAACCCCAGCACGGTCGAGTCGATCAACAACTGGGGCGCCGACATCACGGGCGGGTTCCTCGACGGCGGCGACGCCTCCGAGGAGTTCGCCAAGAAGACGGACGCCGCCGATGACGCACTGTCCAAGCTGGTCAGCAACGGCAACGCCAAGCTCGCCAAGGCCGCGCTCGACCACATGATGAAGGGCCTGAGTCCCGAGAACGCCAAGAAGTTCCGGGAGTCCCTGGACGGCTACGACAAGAAGCTGGCCGATCTCGCGCTCGAGCAGAAGATTACGGCCGACGCGATGGGCATCTTCGGCTCCAAGGCGCAGGACGTGCAGGCCAAGCTCGACGGCCAGAAGATGGCGGCCGAGGGATTGCGGCAGTCCATCGTCGCCCTGAACGATGTCAACCGCTCGGCCTACGACGGGCAGATCGCGTTCGAGGGTGCGATCGACAACCTGACGAAGTCGTTCAAGGAGAACGGCGCGACGCTCGACATCAGCACGGACGCGGGCCGCAAGAACGGCACCGCCATGTCGCAGGTGGCCAAGGCGCACGACGAGATGGTCACCTCGGGATTGGCCGCTGGTGACTCGCTCGGGTCGATGACGCGCAAGTCCGACAAGCTGCGTGGCTCGATGATGCGGCTGGCCACGCAGGCATTCGACGGCAACAAGCAGAAGGCCAAGGAGTACGTCAACACCCTGCTCGGCGCCCCCGGCGAGATCAAGACGCTGGTCAAGCTGGAGCGCAAGCAGGCGGTCGCCGGCCTTGAGTCCGTGCAGGCCGCGATCAAGAAGACCCCCGGCGCCAAGTCGGTCAAGGTGGCGACGCTGAACGGCGCCGCGATCCGGGCCCTGGAAGCGGTAGGCCTCAAGACGCGGACGCTGAAGGACGGACGCACGCAGGTCTACACGAAGAACGGCCAGGCCCTGGGTGCGATCGGCTCGGTATCCCGGGCTATCGCCTCCCTGCGCAATCGGACCGTCACCATCACCGTGTTCCGCAAGACGACGATCGCCACGATCCACACGTACCAAAAGAAGTACCTCAGCGGTCGCAGCCAGCACGACATCACCGGCAAGACCGGCGGCTTGTACACCGGCGGCGATTTCGCGCACCGCGGCAAGGGCTACGCCGGCGGCGGCCTGGTCGAGGGGCCTGGCACCGGGACCTCCGACTCGGTGTTCGCTCCGTGGCTGTCGGCCAAGGAGTTCGTGGTCAACGCGCGGCAGACGGCCCGGAATCTGCCGCTGCTGCGCGCGATCAACGACGGCAAGATCGGCATGGGCACGCTCGGGACGGGTGGCGCCGGCGCCGCAGTGGCCCAAGGCCTGGCCGGTGGTATCGACGCCTCGCACGGCCTGGTCGCCAAGGCGGCGCGGGCGATGGCGGCCGTCGTCATCACCGGGATGAAAGACGAGCTGCAGATCGCCAGCCCGTCGAAGCGCACGAAGGCTCTGGCGAACGACGTGGGCAAGGGCCTGATCTCAGGTATGACCGGGTCCCGCGACAAGATCAAGGCGACGTCCAAGGATCTGGCCAAGGACATCTGGTCGGCCTTCTCCGGGTCGAAGGACAACCGCTTGGTCTCCTACGTCAACCGGCATACCAAGACCCTGTTGTCGCTGGCCAGCAAGCGCGACGCCCTCACTGCAACGATCAAGCGGGCCAAAGATTTTGCGGAGTCGACGCGAGTCGGCGCGAAGAAGTCAGCCTCGCTGGGCGGGATGTTCGAGGGCGACGAGCAGGTCTCGGCGTCGGGCATCAACTCCAAGCTGCAGCAGCGTCTCGCGCGCATGAAGACGTTCAGCTCGTACATCAAGACGTTGGCCAAGCGCGGCCTCAACAAAACGATGTTGCGCGAGATCTTGGAAATGGGTCCGGAGGAGGGGTACGCCTACGCGTCGGCGCTGGCGGGGTCGTCGTCGAAGCTGCTGAAGGAAATCAACTCGACCCAGTTCAAGATCAATGACCAGGCCGAGAGCCTCGGCCGGTCTGGCGCCGATGCCCTGTACGACTCGGGGAAGAACGCGGGCCGCGGCTTCCTGAAAGGCCTGGCTTCGCAGCAATCGGCGATCGAAAAGCAGATGCTGAAGATCGCCAAGGGTATGGACAAGGCCATCCGTAAGGCGCTCGGCATCCGGTCGCCATCCACCGTGATGGCGCAGGTAGGCCGCCACTCCACCGAGGGCCTCGCGCACGGGCTCACCGACCGCATGCCGCTACTGAACACGGCACTGCGTGCGGTGGGCGGGAAGATCGGCGGCATCTACCCGGTGTTCGGCAGGCCCGCCCTGGCCAACGGGGTCGGCGGGCAGGTCGTCCAGATCCAGATCGATGTGCACGGAGCGATGGACCCGGTGGCCGTCGGCAAGGAACTGCAGCGGGTCCTGGTCAAGCTCAAGCGGACACAGGGCGTCAACGTGAATCTGGGGGTGGCGTAGATGGCACGAGCGGTGGTCGAGGCGGCGTTCGGGTCGACGATGAGCACGCCGTCCCCGACGTGGACGGAGATCACCGAGTACGCCGACAACGTCGGCGCCGCGATCAGCATCACCCGCGGGGCGTCCGACGAGCTGCAGGACATCTCGGCCGGGACCTGCAGCTTGACCCTCGACAACTCGGACGGGCGGTTCACGTCCGGGCTGGCGTCGGGCGCCTACTACCCCAACATCAGGAAGAACGTCCCGCTCCGCGTCCGCGTCGTGAGCTGCGACCGGAACCTGGTCACCAACCCTGATTTCGAGGCGGGGCTCACCGACTGGTCCAAGACGGCCTCGCCGTCGTGGACGGTGGACGCTACCCGTGCCAAGCGGGGCACGCAGTCGGTGCGTATGACGTGGGGCGCCCCGACCGGGCAGTCCCTGTACACGCAGCTCTACGGTCTCGACATCGGCATGCGGTACACCGTCAGCGCCTACGTGTGGGTCGCGGCGGGCGCCCCGGCCATGGAGTGCCGCGTCGAGGGCGTAGCGGTCGGGGCGGCATCCACCCTCACCGATACCTGGCAGCGCATCAGCCTGACGTTCACCGCGACGGCCACGCAGCACCGGCTGGCACTCCAGCAGGTGGGCACGCCCACCGTCGGCACCCAGTGCTGGGTCGATGCCGTGCAGGTGTGGGAGGGCGCCGCCGCCCTGCCCCTGAACCACCTCGCCAACGGCGACTTCGAGACCAGCGTCGCCAACTGGGCGTCCTCGGGCAGTCCGTCGGTGGCACGGTCGACGGTGCGGGCGCAGCGCGGTACCGGCTCGATGCTCGTCACGTGGGCCGGGGTCGATAACCAGTCGGTGACCTGCGACTCCATGGTGGGCATGATCGTGGGCCAGCAGTACACCTTCTCCGCTTGGGTGTGGGTGCCCGCCGGGCACACCGCGGTCCGCCTCACGGTGGCCGGCGGAAACCTCGGCCCGCCCTCGACTCTGGTCGATCAGTGGGAGCGCATCTCCATCACGTGGACGGCGACCGCGACCAGCCACCAGGTCCGCATCCGCCACAGCACCATCCCGTCCGCTGGGCACATGTCCTGGATGGACGCCGCGCAGGTCGAGGAGGGATCCACGCCGACGACGTACAGTCCGCTCGAGGGCGCGCAGCTGCACGCGCGGTTCTTCGGGATGGTCAACGACTGGCCGACCAAGTGGAAGGGCCTCTACTCGACGGCCTCCATCGTGTGCACCGACACCTTCAAGACCCTCGCCCGCCAGGAGTCCTTGCAGCCGATGCTCGTCGAGGAGGTGCTCCTCGACCGGCCCGCCGTCTACTACCCGCTCGGCGAGGCCGCCGAGTCGACGACCGCGGGGGACCTGTCCGGCTCCCCCGAGGTGGGCACTCTGTCGATCGTGCAGGCGGGCAGCGGCGGCACCCTCACCTTCGGCGACGGCCAAGGCCCCGCCGGTGCGGGCGACATGCCCACGCCCACCTTCACGCCGTCCGGCATCTCGGCGGGCAAGTACCTGACGGCCAACCTGGGACAGGGATTCCAGGACGCCAACGTGCTCTTCCGCGCCCGCACCGAATGCTGGTTCTCCACCAGCCAGGACGGCCGGGTGCTTATGGCGCTGACCTCGCTGTCCCACGATGTGCGGCTGATCATCTCGCTGGAGTCGGGCACCGGCAAGGCCAAGATCGAGCACATGGCGGACGGCATCGCGTCGCCCGCCATCGTCATCGCCACCCCGAACCTCGCCGACGGCCAGCTGCACCACATCCACTACCACGAGCTGAATCAGCAGCTCTACGTCGACGGCGTCCTCTACAGCGCTGTCACATCCACCGCGGTAGACCTGCGCCTGCTGTACGTCGGCGGCTACGCGGGCACCCGCCTGTGGTCCGGGACGATCTCGCACCTCGCTGTGTACCTGCGGGCCATCACCTCGGCCGAGATCATCCCGCACTACACGACCGGCAGTACCCAGCACATCGGGGAGAGCGCGGCCGTGCGGCTGGCCCGCATCGCGTCCTACGTGCCGGTGCCCGTCACGACCCAGGGCAGCATCTTCGACGGGATGGCCGCGCAGTCCGCGCTCGGCAACTCGCCGCTCTCGCACCTGAAAGAGATCGAGACCACGGAGTCCGGCAAGCTGCTCGCCGACCGCGGTACGGCCGGGCTGATCTACCAGGCCCGCGACGTCCGCTACAACCAAGTCAGCGCCGTCAGCCTGGCGTTCGCGGACCTGGAGACCACCGACCTCGAGGTGGCGGACGACGACCAGAAGATGGTCAACACCATCACCGCGTCCCGGCCGGGCGGGGCTACGCAGCGCGTCGTCGACCAGGCGGCGCGCGACACCTACGGCCCCTACGAGAAGCCGCTGGACCTGCTCAAGTCCTCAGACCTGAAAGTCCTGGACGCGGCGAACTGGCTGATCTCCCGCTACGCGGATCCGCCCACCGAGATCCGGCAGGTGCCCGTCGACGGGTACACGCTGCCGCTGGCCACCTACAGGGCGCTGCTCGCCGCCGACGTGTCCACCGCGCTGACCCTGACCGGGCTGCCCGAGCAGGCGCCGGCACCGACCGCCTCACTCACCGCCGAGGGCTACACCGAGACGATCACCCGCGGCAGGCACCTGCTCGACTTCCACACCTCGCGCGCGCAGACCGACACCGTCTGGGTCCTCGACGACCCCGTCTATTCGGTGCTCGGTTCCACCACCCGCCTCGCTTACTAGGAGAGCCCGTGCCCATTCCCGTACAGCGGGCGGAAACGTTCTACCTTCCCCCGCCCCACCTCCCGGCCGACGCGTGGGCGGGCGTGCCCGCGGCTGAGCTGGTGTTCCGCTGGTACGAGGTACGCGTGCAGCGCCGCGTGCCCCCGCCCGAGGGGTTCGTGATCGGGCAGCAGGTGTACGCGCGGATCAACCACAACCGGTGGGTCGCCGACTGCCTGTGTGGCTCAGCTCAGGTCGTCAGCCCCACCGACCCGCGCACCGCCTGCACCGAATGCGGGCTCGGCTGGATCGTCGTCGTCTTCCCCGAGGACCCGGCCGCCATCGAGGAGAGCCTCGCCGAGCTGCTACCGGACCAGCGGAATTGGACCCACCCCGAAGACCCGGGCTCCGCCCCGCCCGCCGCGAGCCCTGACCCGACGCCGGCACCGGAGGCCACCGGATGACCACGACACCCCGGACGTGGGTGGTGGGCGAAGTCGTCTCCGCCGCCCTGCTCAACGCCGAGATCCGCGACCAGTTCAACTCGTTCTTCGGCGCCTGGACTTCATGGACTCCCGGTTGGCTCGCCGAGGGCGGCGCCGCCCCGACCATCGGAAACGGCACCCTCACGGGTCGGTACCTGAAGATCGGCCGCACGGTCGACTGGGTGCTGCAACTGAGCTGGGGCTCGACCACCGCGGCGGGTGGTGGTGGCGGATCCGAGAACTGGATGTTCGTCCTCCCCTCCGTGCCCGCCACCGGATTCAGCCAGCGCATCGCCAGCTTCGACGCCTTCGACAACTCCGCGTCCCTGCACTACTCCGGGCGCGGCGTCTACAACACGGGTTCGGGCGGCGTCGTCAAGACCATCGTTTCCGACCGCGGCGACAACACCGGCATCTGGGATTCCCAACTGCCGTTCGTGTACGCCGCCGGCGACATCCTCTACGGATCCGGCCGCTACGAAGCAGCAGCCTAGGAGGCACCGGTGACCGTTCAGATCTGCTCACTGAAGACGGAGACCCCGCAGGCCATCACCCCGGGCAGCTACCAGGTCGTGCGCTTCCCCTACGCGGATGAGTCCATCGACGTGCACGGCATGCACAACCAGGTCGACCCCCTCAACTACGAGACCCGCGACTGGCAGCGCTCCGACCGGTCCGGGCTGATCTGGCCGAGCATGGACGGCTGGGGCTGCCTCACCTCCCTCATCTACTGGGAGGCCGGCGACTACGACGAGCTGCGCGACCGCTACGTCCGTGACCCGCTCGACCTGTCCACCGGCGCGGACTCGACGGCGACCGAGCACAGGCCGCCCTCTCCTGGTCAGCAGTTCTTCCACAAGAGCCACGAAATGTTCGTGCGGGTGGGAACCCCGATCGCGCTGCTCGTCGCCCAGGACGCACCCCGCACGACGCGCCTCACCCTGGCGGAGTTCAAGCTCGCCATCCACCCCGCCTGACCCGAGAACTGTGGCCCACTGGGCCACACTTTCCCGCTCGCCCCGCGCCATCTGGCCGGGGCTTTCCTCATGTCTGGAGTTCACCATGGCCCCACCGCTGGCCCCCGCCACGTTCCTCGCCGTCCTCCGCGACGAGGGTGTGACCGTCGTCGAGGTCGGCGACTGGCGGGACCACAACCGCAACCACATGGGCAAGTGGGGTCCCGTCCACGGCGTGATGATCCACCACACCGTGACGAGCGGCAGCGCGAGAACCGTGGCCATCTGCCGCGACGGGCACCCCTCCCTGCCCGGCCCGCTGTGCCACGGCGTCATCACCAAGGACGGCCGCGTCCACCTCGTCGGCTACGGCCGCGCCAACCACGCGGGCCTCGGCGACGACGACGTGCTGCAGGCGGTCATCGCCGAGCGGAAGCTGCCGCCGGACAACGAGGCGAACACCGACGGCAACCGGCACTTCTACGGCTTCGAGTGCGAGAACCTCGGCGACGGCAAGGACCCGTGGCCCGAGAAGCAGCTGCTCGCCATCGAGCTGGTGGCCACCGCGCTGTGCCGCAAGCACGGGTGGACGGCCGCCTCTGTGATCCGCCACCTCGACTGGCAGCCCGGCAAGGTCGACCCGCGCGGCGTCGACTGGACGGCGATGCAGGCCCGCATCACCAAGCGCCTCAAGTCCAAGCCGGGCACCGGCACCAGCACGTACGAGGTGCGCAAGGGCGACACCCTCTCAACGATCGCCAAGGCCAAGCTCGGCGACGCCAAGCGCTGGTCCGAGATCGCCAAGCTCAACGGCATCCCTGCCCCCTATGTCATCCGCGTCGACCAGCGGCTCAAGCTACCCAAGAAGTGAGGCATCGATGACTGACTACAGCCAGCGTCATCCTGGCACCCAGCACCTGATGCGGTTCTTCGAGTACCAGCACCTGCCTCCCCATCTTCAGGCCGTCAGCTTCGACCTCTGCAATCTCGCGTACAAGCTGGTCGAGAAGCTGCCCGACGGGCCCGAGCTGACCGCCGGGCTGCGCAAGTTGCTGGAGGCCAAGGACTGTTTCGTCCGCGCCGCTCTCGATCTCCCGAAGGAGTCCGACCGATGAAGCTCGCCAAGTACTGGAAGGCCGTCGTCGCCGCGGTGGTTGCGGGCGCCGGCGCCCTGTCCACCGCGCTTGCTGACGACACCGTCACCGCGGCCGAAGGCTGGGCCGCTGGCCTGGCCGTCCTCGCCGCGCTCGGGTTTACGTGGGCAGTCCCCAATCGACAGCCCCCTGTCGTGCTGCCTGCCGTTCGGCACGACCTGTAGGGAGCTGCCTTGGACGCCACCACCATCGGCAGCCTGCTCGTAGGCGTGGGCGCGGTTGTCGGCGGCGTGGTGGCGTACCTCGGCAAGCGGGGCGAGAACGCGACCACCCGCTGGAACACGGAGCTTGACCAGATCCAGGAGGAGCGCAACGGTCTGCGCGAGCAGCTCACTGCCCGCGACCAGAAGATCGAGCAGCTGCTGGAGCAGCGCGTCACCGATCAGGTGGAGATTGCCCGCCTCCGCGTCAGAGTCGTAGAGATGGGAGGCGATCCGTGACCCGTGCAGAGCGCGCCCTCGCCGGGCATTGGCGCTGGCTCGCCGTCTTCTGCTGGCTGGTGGCCCTATCGGGCGCAGTGGTCATCGGCTGGTCCTGGTACGGGCAGTTGGCAGATGAGACCGACCGGCGAGGCAGTGCAGTCTCCACCCTCGCTGGGGACGTGCGGGTCCTGCGTGCACAGGTCCAAGCTGCGGGCGAGACACCCAAGGCACCCGACCCAAGCAAGGCCATCGAGGATCTCGACGACCGCGCCCGCGTACCCGTCCCGATCCCCGGACCGCGCGGGCTCACAGGCGAGCCTGGCGAGACGGGTACGGAGGGGCCGTCCGGTCCGGCAGGCGAGGACGGGCAGAGCGGGAGCGACGGCACCGATGGAACGGGGGAGACGGGCCCGCCCGGATCCTCGGGCGCCGACGGAGTAGCCGGGCCGCCAGGCCCCCAGGGCGAACCCGGACCGGCCGGCCCCGAAGGACCCTCAGGGAAGGACGGCGCCGACGGCCGCGACGGACAGACGTGCCCGGACGGGTACTCGCTGCAGGCGCCAGCCGACGACCCGGACGCCCTGATCTGTAGGCGCGACAGTGCGCCGGACCCCGAGCCCGAACCCAGCCCGCAAGCCGCAGCGTTGGATCCCACCCGCCGCGAGTACTGATAGAGCCCCCACCGCCTTCGGGCGGTGGGGGCCTTTCGTCATGCCCAGAACCCTCCGTCAGGAGTAGCGTGGACAGAACACCTTCTGGCGGGGGTCTACATGAACAAGAGCATTGGCGACCGCATCCGTGTCTTCCGGGAGTTCCGGGACGTCACTCAAGAACAGCTCGCGGCGCGCTCCGGCGTATCGGTGGACACGATCCGCAAACTGGAGCAGGGAATCAGGCAGTCCGCACGCATCACGACTCTGCGCGCCCTCGCGAGAGCTCTGGATGTCCAGCTTGAGCGCCTGCTAGGACAGCCAACTGTGACTCACCAACTCACCGAAGATGGCGGCCTGATCGCTCTACGGGACGCTATTCAGGACATCGACGCCCTGCCCGGCGTACCCCTCGACGGCGACCCCGAGGCGCCGCCGACCGCCGACGCGTGGGTGTCCAGCATCCGCCACGCTACCGGCCAGTACTGGTCAGGGGACTACTCCGAGCTGTCCAGCACCTTGCCCATGCTTCTGCGTGATGGCCGAGCCGTCGCCCGCGAGACACCCACTGAGCGCGTCTGGCAACAGCTCGCCCTCGCCTACCAGATCGCCGCGTCTCTGGCGACGCAGGCCGGGCATCCCGACTGGGCATTCGGCGCCGTCGAGAAGCAGCTCACCGCCGCGCAGCGGGCCTCCGACCCGCTCGCCGAGGGCATGGGCGTCTCCACGCTGTCGTGGGTCCTGCTACGGCAGGGCAGATGGGAGCAGGCGCAGGCCGTCGCCGAGAAGAAAGCCGACGATCTGGAACCGTCGTTCCGTCGCGGCTCTGCTGAGCATCTGGCGGTCTACGGCAACCTGTTGGTGGCCGCGGCCACGCCGGCCGCGCGACGCGACCAGCACGACGAGGCGCTGCACCTACTGACTACCGCCGAGTCTGCGGCCATCCGATCGGGGAGCGTCCGCGCCTACGGCAGCGCCTTCTCCGTCGCCGATGTCCGCACCCAGAAGGTCAACATTGCTTTGGCCGGGACGGAGAGCCATCCCGAGAAGGCCCTCCGCATGGCCCGAGAGGTCGACCTCGACAGCATCAGCCGCCCGGTCCACTCCGCCTCGCATCGCGTCGACGTTGCCCAGGCCAAGTATCAGACAGGCGACCATGAGGGCGCCCTCTCCACCCTGCTGGAGGTGGAGGAGGACCAGCCAGAGTGGATCAAGTTCCAGACGCTGGCCGCCGCCACCGTCGCCGAGATGCTGGAAGCAGAGCGGCGCCGCAACGCTCGCTTGCGCGGCCTCGCTTCACGGCTCGGCGTCGACCCGACGCTGTAGGACAGCACGTCCTAGTTACGGGATACTCGGCTCTCGGACTGGTGCTCTTTGTCACTGGGACGTGGTCACGCGACTTCATAGCGTGATCCGTATGACGCGGCGTCGGCTCACCCCCGCCAGGCGAAAGCCGACGCCGCGACCATGCGGACGCGACCCGGAGACGCCGATGACCAAGACCCCAACGCAGCACCAGCACCCCGTGCCCCTGCCCGACGTCAGCACCCTCTCCGAGACTCAGGTGCGAGGCAGGGCCTGCGTATGGTGCGCCGTCGCCCTCAACAACTCCACAGCCATTGACCTTGGCGTGCGGGCGATCGAGGCGCACGGCGGCTCGTCTGCCCACTGGTTCCCGCGAAGCTGCCGCCACTGCTCGATCGCCCACGCCTACCGTGCGCTCCTCGACCACACGGAGGCCTGCGAGGAGTGCAACTCCACTCCGTCGCGATGCACTGAGGGCGCCGCGCTGCAGCTCAGCCTTCGGATGTTGCGGCGATGAACGAGGGCACCAGGTTCTGCCACCACTGCGACAAGCCGATCACCGCGGGGCAGGCGTTCCAGACCTTCGCGAAGGTCTCCATCTCGGCCGGCGGCATCACGATCCGCCTGCACGAGAAGTGCGCGAAGCGCGCCCAGTACGTCCGGCGCCACCCCTAGAACCCCCTTGCCGTGGCAGTCGGACAGCCCACGGCAAGGGAGAGCGGCCCGCCCGATGGTGTGAGCTCATGGGGGCGGGCCGCTCGTCACACCCCCGCGGCTGGTGCGCTTGCTCATCACACAGCGCGTACCGGTTGCGGGTGCCCGGCCCGGTCGCATGCTTCCCAGGCGCTGGCGGCCGGGCCGGTGCGCGCTGTGTGGGGCGTGTACGCGTGTCCGCGCCCCACACGTGCGCGTGAGCCGACACGGCCACCGCCCATGATCGACAGCATCTCGTCCGAGCATAGGCCGAGCTATCGATCTCTCCACCCCCAGAAACTACTGAAGGCCCCAGCTCAGATGGTCTCTGAGCTGGGGCCTTCTAGGTAGACCGTGTGGGACTCGAACCCACAACCAATGGATTAAAAGTCCACTGCTCTGCCAATTGAGCTAACGGTCCGTGCGGATGCACCCCACGAGCATAGCGGGAACGCGCAAGCCGTCCGATCGGGTATCGCCTCCCGGGCCCGTCGCGCGGTCCGCGACGGGCCCGGGACAGTCACCGCGTGCTCAGGGATCGGCCGGTTCGGGCGCCCCGCGCCGGGCCGCCTCGCGGGCCGCCGTGCGCTCGTGGTCCGGGTTCAGGAACCAGTGCCTGGCCGAAGCGAACCACCAGGTCGCGGCGGAGCCCAACACGGCAAGAACGGCGATCGGGGCGTAGTTGAAGGTCTCCCAGGTGACCGGCGAGACCTGCGGCAGCATGAAGAGGACGGTGATCACGCCGACCCAGGCCACCGCGACGATGCCGATCGGACGCGACCAGCGGCCCAAGTGCCAGGGCCCGCGCTCGAATGCGGCGCCCTTGCGCAGCCGCAGGAAGGTCGGGATGACGTACGCGATGTAGAGCCCGATGACGGCGATGGACGTCACCGCCGCGTACGCCGTGACATTGATCAGATAGGGCAGACCCAGGACGAGCGCGCCGAGCGCCGCGAGCCAGACGGCCGCGACGGGTGTGCGCGTACGCGGGTTGACCGTGTGCCAGATGTGCGAGAACGGCAGCGCTCCGTCGCGCGAGAAGGCGTAGATCATGCGGGAGTTGGCGGTCACGGAGGCCATGCCGCAGAAGAGCTGGGCTCCGATGACGACGAGCAGGAGGAGCTTGCCGGTGGTCGCGCCGAGGGCGTCCAGCAGGATCTGGGCAGGGGGCGCGCCCGTGGCCGACTCCCGGGCCCCGTCGTACGACTGGATGGCGAACGTGAAGCCGAGCAGCAGCACGAATCCGGCGATCCAGGACGTCCAGATGGACCGGACGATGCCCTTGGGCCCGGCGGTCGACGCGTCGTGGGTCTCCTCGGTCATGTGGGCGGAGGCGTCGTACCCGGTGAAGGTGTACTGGGCCATCAGCAACCCGATGAGCACCACGTACAGCCCGCTCCCCCACCCCGTGTTGTTGACGAACTCGGTGAAGACGAAGGACGCCGACTGATGCGAGTCGGGCGAGAAGGCGAGCGCGCCGACGATGACGGCGACCCCGAACACGTGCCACCAGACGCTGACGCTGTTCAGCAGCCCGACGATGCGCACCCCGAAGGTGTTGAGCAGCCCGTGGAGCACGAGGATCGCGGCGAAGAGCAGGATCGTCCGCCCCTCGGTGACCTGGAAGTCGAACTGCAGATTCAGATACGCGCCGAGGAACGAGGCCGCGCCGAAGTCGATCCCGGCGGTGACGGCGACCTGCCCCAGCACGTTGAACCACCCCGTGAACCACGCCCAGGCCGCGGCCGTACGGGTGGGCGCGAGCCGGTGCGCCCAGAAGTAGAGGCCGGCGGAGGTCGGATAGGCGGAACAGATCTCCGCCATGGCAAGACCCACGAACAGCGTCATCAGTCCGACCCCGACCCACCCCCAGGTGATCAGGGCGGGGCCGCCGGTGTTCATGCCGAACAGGTACATGGTCAGGCAGCCGGACAGGACCGAGATGATCGTGAACGAGACCGCGTAGTTGGAGAACGCGGACATGCGCCGCGCGAGGACCTGGGTGTAACCGAGCTGAGCGAGGCGCGCCTCGTCGGACCCGGCGGCGGGTACGGGTGCTGCTGACTCCTGCCGCTCTCTGTCACTTGTCATGCCCCCAGCGATTCCCTCACCGGGGGCACGACATGCGTCAGCGCTGGCCAAAAAGCGCTCAACTCAGCGGCTGGTAAAGGACCTTGTAGCCGCTCCAGCCAGTCGCGATCTTCGTCCGCGCGGTGAAGGAGCCGGTCCCCTTGCCGTCGTTGCGGCAGAGGTTCCCGGACGTGTCGCGCACGACCAGAGCCGACGGCAGCAGCGGGCCGAAACCCGCCACCACGACGGCGGAGACGGCTACGGCGATGCCGACGCGTCTCGCTCGATGATCACGTACGAAAGCATGACGAACCACGGGGTCCCCTCCCTTGCGGTCCGGCTCCCCACCGGACCGTCCTCCCGATCAAGCCGAAAGGTAACAGCGGGCACCGACACGGATACGCCGAAGGGCCCACCCCTTGTGGGGTGGGCCCTTCGTCTCAACTGTTCAGCAGGCGTCAGCCGTTGCGCTTCCAGCGCGGCTTGTCGTCGCGGCGGCCGAACGAGCCGGTGCCCGTGCCGGTGCCGGACGTGCCCGAGTTGCGGTTGTACGACGGGCGGTCGTGGCCGCCGGAGCGGAAGCCGCCCGAGCCGCTCGACGGGCGGTCGTCACGACGGTCGCGGTTGAACGGGCGGTCGCTGCCGCGGTGGCCGCCGGAGGGGCGGTCGTCGCGGCGGAAGCCGGAGCCGCCGCGGTCGTTGCGGTCACGGTTGAAGCCACCGCCACCCTCACGGCGGTCGCCGCCCGAGGGACGGAAGCCGGAGCCGCCGCGCTCGTTGCGGTCGCGGTTGAAGCCGCCGCCACCCTCGCGACGGTCGCCGCCGCGGAAGCCGCCACGGTCGCCGCCCGACGGACGGTCGTCACGGCGGAAGCCGGAGCCACCACGGTCGTTGCGGTCACGGTTGAAGCCACCGCCACCCTCACGGCGGTCGCCGCCACGGGGGGCGGAGCCACCGCGGTCGTCACGGCGGAAGCCGGAGCCACCACGGTCGTTGCGGTCACGGTTGAAGCCGCCACCGCCCTCACGACGGTCGCCGCCGCGGAAGCCGGAGCCACCGCCACGGTTGTCGTCACGACGCTCGAAGGAACGGCCACCGCGGTCGTCACGGCGCTCACGCTCGTAGTTGCCACGGTCGTCGCGCTGCGGACGGCTGTACGAGGAACGCTCCTCGCGGGCCGGCGCGGCGGGCTGCTGCTCCGGGACGGAGACAGCGGCCTCGACGACGGCCTCGGCGGCGGCGGTGGCCTCGGCGACCGCGGTCTCCGGGTCGTCGCCACGCTCACGGGCGGCACGCGCGGTGAGACGCGAGGCCTCCTCGCGCAGCTCCGTCGCGCGTCGGGTGGCGCGCTCCAGCTCCTTGGTGAGGTCCTTGACCTCACGCTCGGCCTGGGTCGCGGCGTTGCCCGCGGAGTCCGCCTGCACCTCGGTCATCGAACGGGCGCCGGTGATCTCGGCGACCTCCGGGTCGAAGGTGCCGCCGCCGTTGATGATGTGACGCGTGGCGTCGACGCCCGCGTCCTCCATCAGACGGAAGATCTGGCGGCGCTGGTGCGGCAGGGAGAGCGAGACGACCGTGCCGGAGCGGCCCGCGCGAGCGGTACGGCCGGAGCGGTGCAGGTAGTCCTTGTGGTCGCCGGCCGGGTCCACGTTCAGGACCAGGTCGATGCCGTCGACGTGGATGCCTCGGGCGGCGACGTCGGTCGCGACGAGCGCGTTGACGTAGCCCTTCTTGAAGTCCTCAAGAACGCGCGTACGAGCGCCCTGCGTCATGCCGCCGTGCAGCGCGTCGGCCTTCACACCGGACTCGCAGAGCTGCTCGGCGATGCGGTCGGCGCCCAGCTGGGTGCGGACGAAGATGATCGTGCGGCCCTTGCGCGAGGCGATGGCGGCCGTGACGGGCGCCTTGTCGCGGGGCTTCACGATCAGGATGTGGTGCGTCATGGTCGTGACGTTGCCCTGGGCGCTGTCGACCTCGTGCGTGACCGGGTTGGTCAGGTAGCGCTTGACCAGCGTGGAGATCTCGTTCTCCATCGTGGCCGAGAAGAGCATGCGCTGGCCGCCGGACGGGACCTGGTCGAGCAGCTCGGTGACCTCGGGCAGGAAGCCCAGGTCGGACATCTGGTCGGCCTCGTCGAGCACCGCGATCTGGGTGTCCTCGAGCGAGCAGGCGCCGCGGCTGATGATGTCGCGCAGACGGCCCGGGGTGGCGACGAGGACGTCGACGCCGCGCTCGAGCGCGTAGATCTGGTTGCCCATGGACGTACCGCCGCAGACGACCTTCATCTTCAGGCCGAGCACGTCGCCGTACGGCTGGAGCGCGTCCGCGACCTGCATCGCGAGCTCACGCGTCGGCGTGAGGATGATGCCGCGGGGCTTCTTCTTCTCGGTGCGGCCGCCGGCCAGCGTGGCCAGGAGGGGCAGACCGAAGGAGAGGGTCTTGCCGGAGCCGGTGCGGCCACGGCCGAGGATGTCCTTGCCGGCCAGGGCGTCCGGGATGGTCGCGGCCTGGATCGGGAAGGGGGCGGTCACGCCGTTCTGGGCGAGCTTGCGGACGATGCCCTCGGGCAGACCGAGGTCACTGAAGGTGGGGCCGGTCTCGGCGTCTTCGTCGACCTCGTCGGCGGCCTCAGCGGCGGCCTCGGTCTCCACGACGACCTGCTCGGCGGCCTCGACGACATCAGCGATGTCGATGGCCTCTACGGTCTCGACGACCTCTGCGACGGCCTCGACCGTCAGCTCGTCGGTCGTCTCGTTCTCGGGCAGGACGGCGTGGTCAGAATGAGAAATGGACATGCGAAATGCGAAACCTTCCGGAGTCTCGGCACGCGCCCGTCAACTCCGTGATTTCGCAATGGACCGCCTCTATGCGGTCAGCCACGGCAAGGGAGAGTACGCGCCACGCGGCGCTCTTCTTTTTCGGCGCCGGGCAAATGGGATCAAACGATCTACCACCATACGCACCCGACCCCCCATAAGGCAAACCGCACCCTCCGAGCACCTTGGATTCCGCCCCCCACAGCTCGTCTCACCTGCGACGAAGCGGGTTTCGGACAGGGGCAAAAACGGCTCGCGCCACCCCCTGGATCTAGGCAGGCCCCGCCTCCGGTGACGGTTCGCGCGACCTGAGCCCCTCCGACCGCTCCCCGAGCTGCGCCGCCTGCCCGCCCTCGTGCGCCGACGACGAGGGCTCCGGAGTCGGCTCGGGGGTCGGCGTGGGGGTCGGCTTCGGAGGATCGGGCGTCGGCGTGGGGCGCGGCGCGTCGGGCTTGGTCCGCGTGGGCGTCGGGCGCCCGTCCTTCGTGGGCGGGGCGGGTTCGCCGGCCCCGCCGGTCGCGGTCGCCGAGGCCTGGGCGGCGTCCGTACCGGAGTCGCCATGTTTGCCCGAGCCCCCCTTGCCCCTGCTCTTCCCCTTGCCCTTGCCTTTGCCCTTGCCGTGCTTGCCGCCCTTCGCGTCGGCGCGGCCCGCCTTGCCGCCGCCGGCCGAACCGGCATCGGTCCCGGCACTTCCGCCGTCCGGGGCGGCCGCCGCGCTGCGCTCGCCCGCGGACCGCTTGGGGCCGGGGTCACCGCCCCCGTCGTCGCCGATGCTCATGCAGCCCGCGGTCGCCATGACGGCCACCGCCGCCGCGGCCAACCGGACAGGAACGTACAACTGGCGCACGGCCGAGCACCTCCGAGGCGCTGAGAAGCGGGGACGCCCTACCCAACTCCCTTGCCCCGCAAGAGGACACGGAACGGGAGACGGCCGTGCCGCCGACGTCAGCCGTACCCCAGGGCGTGCAGGCGCTCGTCGTCGATCCCGAAGTGATGTGCGACCTCGTGCACCACGGTGATCTCGGTCTCCGCGACCACTTCCTCCCGCGACGCGCACATGCGCAGGGTCGGCCCGCGGTAGATGGTGATCCGGTCGGGCAGCACTCCCGCGTACCACTCGCCCCGGTCGGTCAGCGGCGTCCCCTCGTAGAGCCCAAGGAGCTCGGGATCCTCGGCGGGCGGTTCGTCCTCCACGAACACCGCCACGTTGTCCATCAACCGCGTCAACTCGGGAGGAATCCGGTCAAGCGCCTCGGCGACCAGTTCCTCGAACTCTTCCCGCGTCATCTCCAGCACACCCCCATTGTCGGCCACCGCCCCGCATAGCCGCCCGTCCCCATGGGCATACGGGCCCAATGGCCCGCGACTTCCGTGCGCTAGCCGCCCTCGTACGCCACTACCGATCCCGCCACCCTCGTCCGGTCGGCGAACTCATCAGCCCTCCGCATCCCTACGGCCGTGCCCTGGGCATGGTCGCGGTCGTCCTCTTCGGCGCCTGGCTCGGCCTGCTGATCGTCGGCAGCGTGCACGCGCCGGTGGGCCCGATGGACACCCGGATGACGCTGCGCCCCTCGCTCAGCGGCGGCACGAAGATCGACGTCTCCCCGTTGGGCGCCCTCGAACTGCGCTCGCACGTCGCGCCCATCCGCCTGGACGTGGACGTGAACCGCCTGGACCCGGTCCGCTCCCAGGCCCTCGTCGACCATCCCGAGCGGATCGCGGGCCTCCAGGACGAGGTGGCGCAGGACGTCGGGCACGGCACGCTCGACCTGGCCGTACGCTCCTGCGCGGCCGTCGTCGCGGGCGCCACCGCACTGGGTCTCGCGGTCTACCGGCGCCCGCGCCGGGCCCTGGCGGCGGGCGGCCTCGCCCTGGCCCTGCTCGCCGCGTCGGGCGCGGTCGCGTACGCGACGTGGAACCCGAAGTCGGTCCTGGAACCCAAGTTCTCCGGCCTCCTCAGCAGCGCGCCGTCGGTGGTCGGCAACGCCCGCAACATCGTCAGCGAATTCGACGTCTACCAGCAGGAGTTGGCACGTCTTGTCACGAACGTGACGAAGCTGTACGACGTGACGTCGACGCTCCCCGCGTACCAGCCGGACCCGTCCACGATCCGGGTCCTGCACGTCTCGGACATCCACCTCAACCCGGCGA
This sequence comes from Streptomyces sp. NBC_01283, assembly GCF_041435335.1. NCBI lineage: Bacteria > Bacillati > Actinomycetota > Actinomycetes > Kitasatosporales > Streptomycetaceae > Streptomyces > Streptomyces sp. NBC_01283. The sequence continues at coordinate 4,858,484 of NZ_CP108430.1, read as the reverse complement.
GCTGGAAGATCATCGCCTCACTGGTCGAGCAGTACGACATCAACGTCATCGTCGATTCCGGCGACACCATGGACCACGGAAGCGCCGCCGAGAACGCCTTCCTGGACCCGATCGAGGACCTGGGTGCCCCGTACGTGTGGGTCAGGGGCAACCACGACTCCCACACCACCCAACGCTACCTCCAGCGCATGAAGAACGTCCGCGTCCTGGACGAGGGCAAGGCGGTGTCGGTCGCGGGTCTGCGGTTCGCGGGGACGGGCGACCCGCAGTACACCCCGGACCGCTCGGTCGCCGCGGAGGGCAAGCCCGTCGAGGAGATGGCGGGCATCCGGCTCGCCTCCGCCCTGCGCGACCAGCAGACCGCGGGCACTCCCGTGGACATCGCCGTCGCGCACAACCCCGACGCCGCGCGCGAGACGGACGGCGAGGTGCCGCTCGTCCTCGCCGGCCACGTCCATCACCAGGAGATGGAGGTCATGGAGCGCGGGACGCGGCTGCGCATCGAGGGCTCCACCGGCGGGAGCGGGCTGCGGGCGGTGGAGGGCAAGTACCCCGACCCCGTCGAGGCGTCGGTCCTCTACCTGGACCGGGACAGCCGGCGCCTCCAGGCCTGGGACGAGATCAAACTGGGCGGCCTCGGCCTCACGAAGGCGGAGGTCAGCCGCCATCTCCCCAAGGAGAACCAGCCCGGGGCGACCCCTTCGCCGCCCCCTCCGGGCCGCTCCCCGGGCAGCGGTTCCCCGACCCCCCGATAACCGTTTTGGCGATAGCTCCCCGCATCCCATATGCTTCTCACGTCCCCGACGCGCTGCACAGCGCCCAGGTGGGCCCTTAGCCCTCATCGTCTAGTGGCCCAGGACGCCGCCCTTTCAAGGCGGTAGCACGGGTTCGAATCCCGTTGGGGGCACGCAACACCTTGTGCGAGACTAGTGCTCGCACAAAGCTTGGTCCTGTGGAGCAGTTTGGAGTGCTCGCCACCCTGTCAAGGTGGAGGCCGCGGGTTCAAATCCCGTCAGGACCGCTTGCGATTCCACGCGGATCGCGTGGCTGGGTAGCTCAGTTGGTACGAGCGATCGCCTGAAAAGCGATAGGTCGCCGGTTCGATCCCGGCCCCAGCCACCTCTTCGAAGGCCCCGTCCACTGGACGGGGCCTTCGCCGTTCCCCGAGGCGGAGCCACCCCGTACCGCTACCCCGCAGCCGGAACCCCCGCATGGGCCGGTGCCTTCTCCCGGCCCCCCGGGTGCCGGTGGCGCCAGAGCCAGAACACCGTTGAGGCCAGTACCGCCCACCCCGCGAGCACCAGGAACGGGAACGCGTGCTGATGGGCGCCGAAGTACACCGCGGTGTGCTGCGCGTTCACCGAAGCTCCCGGCGGCAGCCACCGTCCGATGTGGCCCAGTGCCGAGGGGAGCAGCGGCCAGGAGACCGCTCCGCCCGAGGACGGGTTGCCGAGCAGCACCATCAGGCCCCACGTCGGCAGCATCGCCCAGCGCCCGAACATCGTGTTGAACATCGTGAAGACCATCCCCGACGCGAACATCGTCAGCGCCAGGATCAGCCACGACTCGACGAACGGCAGATCCACCGCCCCGAGCCACCAGTCCACCACCGCCGCGATCACGAAACCGCCGAGCAGCGCGTAGAGAATCGTGAACGCGATCCGCTCGGCCGGGTTGAGACCCCGCGCGTGCACGCTCAGCTGGATCGCCCCGACGAAGCCGATGATCACTGCGGCCAGCGAGATGTAGAAGATCGCCAGGCCTCGCGGGTCGCCCTCCTGGAGGGGCTTGATGTCCTTCACGGTGACCGGCACCCCCACCTTCTCCCCCACCTTCGGCGCCGTCTCCGCGAGTACCTGGGCGACCGACGCCCCGGACGCACCCGAGACGTCGAACGTCACCTTGTCGCCGCCCCCCGGAGCCGCCGCCAGGATCGCGAAGACCTTCTGTTCCTCGACCGCGTCCCGCGCGGCGGCGACGTCGTCGTACCGGTGGACCTCCAGGGACGCGTTCAGCGCCTTCTCCATGCCGTCGAGGAACGCCTTGCCCCGGGTGGCCTCCTGGGCGCCGACCACCGCCGTGGGGATGCGGTGCGGGGTCGGGTTCGCCATGGAGTACGTGTATGACCCCGCGAAGAGCCCCGCGGCGGCGGCCAGGATGAACACCAGCACGATCGCGGGCAGGAACGGCGACTCCTTGAACGCCGACCACCGCTCGGCCCGCGTAGGAGTCCTCCCATGGGCGCCGTGCGGAGAATGATCATGCTCAGGGTGTTCAGACATACGAATACGCTAAACCACCCAAAGCGGACTTACCTCACTCGGCCCCCACCCGGCCCCCACCCTGCCCGCACCCCGCCCTCACTCAGCCTCGACCGGCCCCCGAGCCCGCCCCCGCTTCCGCCACCCCCGTACCGCGAACCCCGCCCCCACCAGCGCCACGACGACGATGAGCAGCACGGAGTCCGGCACCGCACGGCCCACGTCCCCGGCCCACTGCTCCACGGCGAACGAGTCGTCCACGTCGAGCAGCCCCGGCAGCGCGGTGGTCCCGTCGTACGCGAGGAAGAGCGCGCCCAGGGCCACGAAGAAGAGGCCCGACAGGAGCGAGGTCGTGTGCAGTTCGAAGCGGCCGATCCGGAAGGAACGCCCCCGCAGCCACCGCCGCCGCCCCAGATCGAACCGCTCCCAGAGCAGCGCGAGCACGAACAGCGGCACCGCCATCCCCAGGGCGTAGACCGCGAGCAGCAGCCCTCCGTAGACGGGGCTTCCGCTCACCGCCGCCACGGTCAGCACACTCCCGAGGATCGGCCCCGCGCAGAAACCGGCGAGTCCGTACACCGCACCGAGCGCGTACACGGAGACCGCCGTCGTCGGCCGGATGCGGCCCGAGAGCTCGGCCATTTTCCGCGAGGCGAAGCCCATGCCCACCACCTGGAGCACGCCCAGAGCGATGATCAGCCACCCCGCGAAGAGCACCAACTGGTCCCGGTGGCCGAAGAAGAACCGCCCGGCGACCGAGCCCGCCGCGCCCAGCGGCACCAGCGTCGTCGCGAGACCGGCGTAGAAGATGCCGGTCCGGGCGAGCAGCCGCGAGGTCGAGTCGATCGAGTACGCGAAGAAGGCGGGCAGGAGCAGCGCGCTGCACGGGCTGATCAAGGCGAGGAGACCGCCGAGGAACGCCGCGAAGTACCCGACATCAGCGGTCACTTGTCCCCGCCCTTGCCCGAGGCTCCCTTGCCCTCGGCCGCAGCGGCCTGCTCGATCGCCTGGTCGAAGACCTCGTCCGGCTGCGCCCCGGAGATGGGCCGCCCGTTGACCAGGAAGGACGGGGTCGACGTGGCCCCCAGGCCGTACGCCTCCTCCTGATCCTTCTTCACCGCCGCCTTGGCCGCGGCGCTGCCCGCGTCGTCCGAGAAGCGGCCGATGTCCTTGACCCCGGCCTGCTTGGCGAGCTCCTTCAGGCGGTCGCCCCCGAATCCCTTCTCCTTGGAGCCGTCGGCGTACGCGGCCTCATGGAACTGCCAGAACTTCCCCTGCTGCCCGGCCGCCCACGCCCCGCGCGCGGCCGACTCGGAGTCCGCGCCGAAGATCGGGAAGTTGCGCCACTCGATGCGCAGGGTGCCTTCGTCCACGTACTTCTTCACGAGGCCGGGCTCGGTGTCGCGGGCGAACTTGCCGCAGTAGCCGCACTTGAAGTCGGCGTACTCGATGAGCACGACCGGCGCGTCCTTGCGCCCCTGGGCAAGGGGGTCCTTGGCGTCGCGCCGGGCGAGCTTGGCCAGCTCCGGGTAGACCCCGGCCTGCGGGTCGGCGGATACATCGGCGGGGGAGTCGGAGGACCCCTCCTTCGCGGTGACGGAGGAGGGCTCGTCGGGCTTGGTGGCGGAGTACGAGGCGGCGCCGAGCAGCAGCGCGGCGGCGGCCACTCCGGCCCCGATGGCGATGTTCTTCTTTTTGTTGTTGTTCTTGGGCATCAGGGAGTTCTCTCTGTTCCTGTACGTCGTTGTGGGGCCCCGGAGAAAGGGGCCTCCTACACGCGCAGGACCGAGAGATCGACCGGAGAGGGCGGTGTGAGCGGCGGCGGCCCGCGCTCCGGCGTCAGGGCCGGCACGGTCTGGCCGACGCCCCACGCACCGGACGCGGCATGCGCCTGATGCAGGGCGGGCAGCAGCTCGTACGCGGAAGTGGAGCGCGGCGGCGCGGCCGGAGCCTGACCGGCGTCCTGCTGCCCGCCCTTGCCGCAGCCGGGCACCCCGGCGGCCTCCTCGGCCTCCTCTGCCTGCACGGAAACCGACACTGGCACCGGTACCGACACCGCAGGCTTCGCCACAGGCTCCCGCTCCACGGCCATCGCAGGCGCGCAGAACGCCCCGAGCACCACGAGCAGTACCCCCAGCAAGGGGCACCACGACGCACGCGCACGGGACAACATGCCCGGAATCGTACGTGCCCGGGCGCCCCGCCGGATAAATCGGTTCGCCACCTCCGAGCGGCGGGTGAGATCCTGGACGCCGTATGTCTACGCAGCCTGCCCTCACCCTCGACACCCTCGCCCCGCGTCTTTCCGAGCTGTCGCTGCGCGACGAGCACCGGATCGGACGCCGGCTGGAGGGTGCGCGCCGGATCCGCAAGCCCGAGGCCCGAGCCGCCGTCCTCGCCGAAATCGAGGCGGACGTCGACAAGGCCGCGGCGCGGATGGCCGAGCGGGGCAGCCGTCTGCCCAAGATCACGTATCCCGAACAGCTCCCGGTCAGCCAGAAGAAGGACGACATCGCCGAGGCGATCCGCGACCACCAGGTCGTGATCGTCGCGGGCGAGACGGGCTCCGGAAAGACGACGCAGATCCCCAAGATCTGCATGGAGCTCGGCCGTGGCGTCCGCGGCATGATCGGACACACCCAGCCCCGCCGTATCGCGGCCCGCACGGTCGCCGAGCGCGTGGCCGACGAGCTGAACACCCCGCTCGGCGAGGCCGTCGGCTGGAAGGTCCGCTTCACCGACCAGGTGGGCGCCGACACGTACGTGAAGCTGATGACGGACGGCATCCTGCTGGCCGAGATCCAGACGGACCGCGAGCTGCGCGCGTACGACACGATCATCATCGACGAGGCCCACGAGCGGTCCCTGAACATCGATTTCCTGCTGGGCTATCTCGCCCAGCTGCTGCCCAGGCGCCCGGACCTGAAGGTCGTCATCACCTCGGCGACCATCGATCCGCAGCGCTTCTCCCGGCACTTCGGTGACGCCCCGATCGTCGAGGTCAGCGGCCGTACGTATCCCGTCGAGGTCCGCTACCGCCCGCTCCTCGAAGAGGACTCCGAGGACAGCGACCGCGACCAGATCACCGCGATCACCGACGCCGTCGAGGAGCTCCAGGGCGAGGGCAAGGGCGACATCCTCGTCTTCCTCTCCGGGGAGCGCGAGATCCGCGACACGGCGGACGCGCTGAACAAGAAGAACTACAAGTTCACCGAAGTCCTCCCCCTCTACGCACGCCTCTCGCATGCCGAGCAGCACCGTGTATTCCAGCAGCACACAGGCAGACGCATCGTCCTCGCGACGAACGTCGCCGAGACCTCCCTGACCGTCCCGGGCATCAAGTACGTCATCGACCCGGGCACGGCCCGCATCTCCCGCTACAGCCACCGCACGAAGGTGCAGCGGCTGCCCATCGAGGCGATCAGCCAGGCCAGCGCCAACCAGCGCAAGGGCCGCTGCGGCCGTACGTCGGACGGCATCTGCATCCGCCTGTACTCGGAGGAGGACTTCGTCGCCCGCGACGAGTTCACCGACGCGGAGATCCTCCGTACGAACCTGGCGAGCGTCATCCTGCAGATGACCGCCGCCGGTCTCGGCGACATCGAGAAGTTCCCCTTCATCGACCCGCCGGACCACCGCAACATCCGCGACGGCGTACAGCTCCTCCAGGAGCTCGGCGCGCTCGACCCCACGCAGAAGGACCCGAAGAAGCGCCTCACCCAGGAAGGCCGCAAGCTGGCCCAGCTGCCGGTCGACCCGCGCCTGGCCCGCATGGTCCTGGAGGCCGACAAGAACGGCTGCGTACGCGAGGTCATGGTGATCGCCGCCGCGCTCTCCATCCAGGACCCGCGCGAGCGCCCCGCCGAGAAGCAGACGCAGGCGGACCAGCAGCACGCGCGCTTCAAGGACGAGACCTCCGACTTCCTGGCCTTCCTCAACCTGTGGCGGTACATCCGCGAGCAGCAGAAGGAGCGCGGCTCGTCCTCGTTCCGCCGGATGTGCAAGTCGGAGTACCTGAACTTCCTGCGGATCCGCGAGTGGCAGGACATCTACACGCAGCTGCGCACGGTCGCCAAGCAGATGGGCATCCATCTCAACGAGGACGACGCCCCCGAACAGCAGGTGCACATCTCGCTCCTGGCCGGCCTCCTCTCCCACATCGGGATGAAGGACGTGAAGGAGTCCAAGGACAGCGACCCCAAGCAGCGCGGCGGGCGGGGCGAGTACCTGGGCGCGCGCAACGCCAAGTTCGCGGTCTTCCCGGGCTCCGCGCTCTTCAAGAAGCCCCCGCGCTTCATCATGTCGGCCGAGCTCGTCGAGACCTCCCGCCTGTGGGCCCGGGTCAACGCGCGCATCGAGCCGGAGTGGGTCGAGCCGCTCGCCCAGCACCTCCTGAAGCGCACGTACAGCGAGCCGCACTGGGAGAAGGACCAGGCCGCGGTGATGGCGGTCGAGAAGGTCACGCTGTACGGCATCCCGCTCGTCACCGACCGCAAGGTGAACTACGGCCGCATCGACCCCGAGGTCTCCCGCGACCTGTTCATCCGCAACGCGCTCGTCGAGGGCGACTGGCGCACGCACCACAAGTTCTTCGCCGCCAACCGCCGCCTCCTCACCGAGGTGGAGGAGCTGGAGCACCGGGCCAGGCGCCGCGACATCCTCGTCGACGACGAGACGCTCTTCGACTTCTACGACCAGCGGGTGCCCGAGGACGTCGTGTCCGGCGCGCACTTCGACTCCTGGTGGAAGAAGAAACAGCGCGAGGAGCCGGAGCTGCTCGACTTCGAGCGCTCGATGCTGATCAACGAACGCGCCGGTGACGTCTCGAAGGACGACTACCCCGACTCGTGGCGGCAGGGGCCGCTCAAGTTCAAGGTGACGTACCAGTTCGAGCCGGGCGCGGACGCGGACGGCGTCACGGTCCACATCCCGCTCCAGGTCCTGAACCAGGTCACGGCGGACGGCTTCGACTGGCAGATCCCGGGCCTGCGCGAGGAGGTCGTGATCGAGCTGATCCGCTCCCTGCCCAAGCCGATCCGCCGGCACTACGTCCCCGCCCCGAACTACGCGAAGGCGTTCCTGGAGCGGGCCGTGCCCCTCCAGGAGCCGCTGCACGTGACGCTCGCGCGCGAGCTCCAGCGGATGGTCGGCGTCCCCGTCTCACCGGACGACTTCGACCTCACGCGCGTACCGGACCACCTGAAGATCACCTTCCGGATCATCGACGAGCGGCGCAGGAACCTCGCCGAGGACAAGGACCTGGAGGCGCTGAAGCTCCAGCTCCGCCCGAAGGCCCGCAAGGCCCTCTCCCAGGCGGCGGCCGCGACCGCGGAGAAGACGGGCGGCTCGGCGGTCGAGCGCTCCGGCCTCACCGACTGGTCCATCGGCTCCCTCAGCCGCGTCTTCGAGACGCGTCGCGCGGGCCAGCCGGTGAAGGCGTACCCGGCGCTCGTGGACGACGGCTCCGCGGCGAACACAGTCTCCGTACGCCTCTTCGACACCGAGGCCGAGCAGCAGCAGGCGATGTGGAAGGGAACGCGCCGCCTGATTCTGCGCAACATCCCGGTGAATCCGGCCAAGTTCGCCTCGGACAAGCTGACCAACGCCCAGAAGATCGCCCTGTCCGCGAATCCGCACGGCTCCATCCAGGCGCTCTTCGCGGACTGCGCGATGGCGGCGGCGGACAAGCTGATCGGCGATTTCGGCGGTCCCGCCTGGGACGAGGAGTCGTACCGCAAGCTGTACGAGAAGGTGCGCGCGGAGATCGTCGACACCACCGTCCGCACGGTGAGCCAGGTCCAGCAGGTCCTCGCCGCCTGGCAGGCCTGTGAGCGCCGCCTGAAGTCGACGAAGAGCCCGACCCTCCTGGCCAACCTCGCCGACGTCCGGGCGCAGTTGGACGCCCTCGTCGGCCCCGGCTTCGTCACGGCCACCGGCATCCGCCGCCTCGCGGACCTGATGCGCTACATGACGGCCGCCGACCGGCGCCTCCAGCAGATGCCGACGAACGTCCAGCGGGACACCTCGCGCATGGAGAAGGTCCACGAGATGCAGGACGAGTACGCCTGGCTCCTGGAGCAGCTCCCGCAGGGGCGGCCCGTGCCGCGGGAGGTCCTGGACATCCGCTGGATGCTGGAGGAGCTGCGCGTCAGCTACTTCGCGCACGCGCTGGGCACGGCGTACCCCGTCTCGGACAAGCGGATCGTGAAGGCGATCGACGCGGCAGCGCCGTAACGGAACCTTCACGCAGAGCGAGTTCGACCGGCGGGCCAGGGCTGCTGTACAGTTTCGTCTCGCAGCGCAACGCAGCAATCAGCGCCGCAAAGCAAGGTCCTGTGGAGCAGTTTGGAGTGCTCGCCACCCTGTCAAGGTGGAGGCCGCGGGTTCAAATCCCGTCAGGACCGCAGTAAAAGAAGGGCCGCACCCGCTCGCCGGTTGCGGCCCTTCTTCGCATCCCGCCCCACGCGCCCGCTCGCCACCCTGTCGAGGCGGAGGCCGCGCCCGCGGCGCAGCCGCAATCAGACACAGCAAATCCCGTCAGGACCGCCGAACAAGCAGGGCCGCACCCGCTCGCCGGACGCGGCCCTTCTTCGCATCCCGCCCCACGCGCCCGCTCGCCACCCTGTCGAGGCGGAGGCCGCGCCCGCGGCGCAGCCGCAATCAGACACAGCAAATCCCGTCAGGACCGCCGAACAAGCAGAGCCGCACCCGCTCGCCGGACGCGGCCCTTCTTCACATCCCGCCCCACGCGCCCGCTCGCCACCCTGTCGAGGCGGAGGCCGCGCCCGCGGCGCAGCCGCAATCAGACACAGCAAATCCCGTCAGGACCGCCGAACAAGCACGGCCGCATCCGCTCGCCGGACGCGGCCCTGCTTGCGTACGCCGACACGGGCCGTATCCCCCTGGGACGCGGCCCGTTCGTGTGCCCCGCGTCTTGACTGCGTCACATTCCGCCGGTACCTAGACAGCAGGGAGCGGGGCGGGACCGGCTCCTCATCTGGAGGTGGCGTATGACGGCTTCAGCGGCGTCCGCACGACACGAGACCCGCGCTCTCCTGCGCGCCCACCTCTCCGCGGCGACGAGCTATCGCCATCTGACCCGGCACTGCCCGATCTGCCACCGGCTGGAGCGGCTCGCCCTGGAGACCTCCTCCGCCGCCTCTCCGGGCGCCCAGAGCGGCTGTGAGGGCGGCTGCGAGCCGAGCGAGGACGAAAGTCCCCCGAACGCGTGACCAAAGCCGTCCCGCGGCCCACCCCGGCGGTGGGAGGGTGAGGGGTAGGCAACTCCCCTGCGCCCTGCGGGATCCCCTCTAGCCCAGAGGTGTCGCGGGCAACAAGGGACACGGCATGTGACGGGTGTCACCGAAGTGGTTTTGAAAAACCCGGAACTTACACCCGTCCTACAACCGGTCAATTTAATATGTGCAATTGCACCACCCGGCACGGTGTCCGCCGATCGTCCGCCCGGACGGCACAAGGCCGGCGGAAGGGCGCCACCACAGCCTCCCCAAAGGACGGCCCCAGCACTCCTCAGAGACCAACAAGCCCGCTCACGGCGGCGCTCACCAGGGCCTCCTGGGTGCACAAAAAAAGATCGCGCTGGACCCGGCGGAGTCCAGCGCGATCGAAACGACTCACCCATGAGGCTCAGGCGTGGGGCCCGTTGGGGCGGGACCCGCGTCGCGTGTAGCTGTTGGTCGGACGGTGCGGACGGGTTGGGGGACCCGACAGCGGACGTACTTTTCGTCCGGGTACTGCGGTAATGCGGTAAATCAGGCCTCGCTGCGCTGCTGCGGGATACCCGCGAGCAGTGCGCGGACCTCGGCCTCGCGGTAACGGCGATGCCCGCCGAGCGTGCGAATCGACGTGAGCTTGCCAGCCTTGGCCCATCGCGTCACCGTCTTAGGGTCGACGCGGAACATCGTGGCAACCTCAGCCGGGGTCAGCAGCGGCTCGGCATCAGGGGTGCGAGCGGTCATGAGCGGCCTCCTCGGAGAACCGAACCTTCTCGGTTCATTCCTCTAAATTCTGCACCTTGACCCGCGTTGCCCGAAATGGCGGACGCGAGTCGAGTCGGTTATAGGACGAACGGCTTGTCCTCGGCACTACAACTACACCATCCGTCCAGCCACGTCGGCCAAACCGATGGAATTGCCCTCCCAGGTGTCTATCAGCGACGGAAGCCGATGGACCATGCCATAGCGGACAGTCACGCCACAGTGACGATCAGTCACAGAGCGATCAGGAGTCGACAGACCCCCCATAGCGTGCAATGTCGAGCATTCCGCCCGAACATGGACGGAAGGAGCCCTCCCCGGACTCCTTGTCCTATTTTGGCACGAGGGGGGGCGATGGGCGCAAGAGCCCAGTAAGTGCGGTCCGTCACGCTTGACACAAAAGCCCGGATCGGGACCTACGTCCCGTGTAGGCGACACGTAGGGATGGCCCACGCGCGCCTGGATGACGTTCAGTTCGAGAACAGACCGACGCTCAGTTCGAGGACCGGCCGACGTTCAGTTCGAGAACTGGCGGTCCCGGACCGCCCTCCATCGCTCCATGAGCCTCGCATACGCCTCGCCGGCCCCCGCGCCGTCGCCGTTGCGCAGCGCCTCGATTCCCTCCGCCACGTCCGCCGCCGAGTGGTCGTCGGCGAGCTGCTCCTCGGACAGGGCGTGCACGAGCCCGCCGTAGTCGAGCTCCACCAGGGAGCGCGGATGGAACTCCTCCAGCCACCGGCCCACGTCCGTCAGCCCCTCGACGAGCGGTCCGTCGTCGAGGGTGTCCCGCAGCGTCCTGAGCCCGCGGGCCACCCTGCGCCGGGCCTGCACCATCGGTGTGCGGTAGCGGAGGACGGGCGCGCAGGGCACCGCCGCCTCCTCCCCCTCGGTGGCCTCGGACCCCGCGTCGTCCCCGTCGCCCCTCTTCTCGTAACCCTTCTCGAACTGACGCTCCTTGTCCGAGACGAGCACGAACCAGTTCAGCGGCACCTGCCACGTCGACGTACGGATCCAGGGGCGCGCGTCAGGGTTCCGGGCGAGCCACTGTTCGTAGTCCGCGGCCGTCTGGCGGCGCACCACCGGCGGCAGGACCGCGTCGAGGACCGGCGTCGGCAGCTGCCCCGACAGCTCCCCCAGGGCCTGCCAGCCGCGCAGCCGGGTGCGCCAGGGGCAGACGCACACCACTCCGTCGGCCTCCACCACGAACGCGTCGCTGCTCTCGTGCACCGGCACGGGAACCGGCGGGGTGGGCAGCAAGTCGGCCAGCGAGCGGCGGAGTTCGTCCTGGTACGAGGGGCGGTCGGTACGTCGCGCGTAGCGGGCCCAATGGCCGCGCTCGGGCTCCGGGAAAGCGGCGAGGGGCTCATAGACGCGCAAGTAGGACGCGTATGGAACGACCAACGAAGAGACCTTGGGCACGGCTGCTCCCTCCCCCGCGTACCGGCTGGAAAACACTGCAAATCGTGCCATGGCCGAACTCCGCCGTACCGGTCGCTGCGCCGGTAGAGGGTGATCCTCGGCACTGCGCGGCCACCGGGTTCTTCCAGGCTCTAGTCTCATGCCCAACGGGCCCCGCCACCCGCACGGGCGTCCGCCCAACCGCCGCCACTTGACCGGGAGTCACCACAGTGACCGAAGCAGACAACGGCGTCCTGCACACCCTGTTCCACTCGGACCAGGGGGGCCATGAGCAAGTAGTGCTCTGCCAGGACCGTGCCAGCGGCCTCAAGGCCGTCATCGCCATCCACTCCACCGCCCTGGGCCCGGCCCTCGGCGGCACCCGCTTCTATCCGTACGCGAGCGAGGAAGCGGCCGTCGCGGACGCGCTGAACCTCGCGCGCGGGATGTCGTACAAGAACGCCATGGCCGGTCTCGACCACGGCGGCGGCAAGGCCGTGATCATCGGCGACCCGGAGCAGATCAAGAGCGAGGAGCTGCTCCTCGCCTACGGCCGCTTCGTGGCCTCGCTCGGCGGCCGCTACGTCACGGCGTGCGACGTCGGCACCTACGTCGCGGACATGGACGTCGTCGCGCGCGAGTGCCGCTGGACGACCGGCCGCTCCCCCGAGAACGGCGGCGCTGGCGACTCCTCCGTGCTCACCGCGTTCGGTGTCTTCCAGGGCATGCGGGCCAGCGCCCAGCACCTGTGGGGCGACCCGTCGCTGCGCGGCCGCAAGGTCGGCGTCGCGGGCGTCGGCAAGGTCGGCCACCACCTCGTCGAGCACCTCCTGGAGGACGGCGCCGAGGTCGTGATCACCGATGTCCGCGAGGAGTCCGTCACCCGGGTCACCCACAAGCACCCCTCCGTGACGGCCGTCGCCGACACCGAGGCGCTGATCCGGGTCGAGGGCCTCGACGTGTACGCCCCCTGCGCGCTGGGCGGCGCCCTGAACGACCAGTCCGTGCCGGTGCTCACCGCCAAGGTGGTCTGCGGCGCCGCCAACAACCAGCTGGAGCACCCCGGTGTGGAGAAGGACCTCGCCGACCGCGGGATCCTCTACGCGCCCGACTACGTGGTGAACGCCGGCGGCGTGATCCAGGTCGCCGACGAACTGCACGGCTTCGACTTCGACCGGTGCAAGGCGAAGGCGTCGAAGATCTTCGACACCACTCTTGCCATATTCGCTCGTGCGAAGGAAGACGGTATTCCGCCGGCCGCGGCGGCCGACAGGATCGCCGAGCAGCGGATGGCGGAGGCCCGCCTCCGCTGACCCCGCAGGTGCCGTGAAAGGGCCCCGCCGACGTGCGCGAGAGACAAGACTCACCCCCGTCGGCGGGTCGCCCGACAAGAAGAGGTTAAAATCGCAGTTGACCAGCGAGGACAGGGCTCCTCGCCGGTTCTGCGCTTAGGCGCGTCCTGCGGGCGACGTACCGTATGGCCGCAGGAGCAGGTACCGTGGAAGCCCTACGGACCGGCCTCTCCACGGAGAGCCCGTTCCTGATCATGAACGCGTGTCAAGACTCTGGGGTCACCAAGCCCCATATCCGAGGGGGTCGAGCCATGGGGCGCGGCCGGGCAAAGGCCAAGCAGACGAAGGTCGCCCGCCAGCTGAAGTACAGCAGCGGCGGGACTGACCTCTCGCGCCTGGCCAATGAGCTGGGCGCTTCGACTTCGCAACAGCCGCCGAATGGCGAGCCGTTCGAGGACGACGACGAGGAAGACGACCCGTACGCCCAGTACGCGGACGTGTACAACGACGACGATGACGAGGACTCCGCCGACGAGTCCGGGCCTTCGTCGCAGCGCCGCGGCGCTTGACCTCGTTGCATTCGCAGCACCTGCAGTATTCGCAGTTCTCGTAGCAACTGCACCTCACCCGGTCCGGGGTGGTCACCACACCGGACCGGGTTTTGTGCTGCCCTGAGGACTGCCCCGCAGGCTGCCGCACGGGCCTACTTCGCGTAGTCACCGATGAGCTCTGCGCCCGTCGCGTGGTCGCCGCGCTCGGTGATCTCACCGGCGATCCAGGCGTCCACACCGCGGTCCGCGAGGGTCGTGAGGGCCGCGTCGGCGGACTCCTCGGGGACGATCGCCATCATGCCGACGCCCATGTTCAGCGTCTTCTCCAGCTCCAGGCGCTCGACCTGACCGGCCTTGCCGACCACGTCGAAGACCGCGCCGGGCGTCCACGTCCCACGGTCGACGATCGCGTGCAGACCGTCCGGGATGACCCGGCCCAGGTTCGCCGCGAGACCGCCGCCCGTGATGTGGCTGAAGGCGTGGACGTCCGTGGTGCGGGTGAGCGCCAGGCAGTCCAGGGAGTAGATCTTGGTGGGCTCCAGGAGCTCCTCGCCGAGCGTGCGGCCGAACTCCTCGACCTGGCGGTCCAGGGACCAGCCCGCGCGGTCGAAGACCACGTGCCGGACGAGCGAGTACCCGTTCGAGTGAAGGCCGGAGGCCGCCATGGCGATCACCGCGTCACCCTTACGGATGCGATCCGGGCCGAGCACGCGGTCGGCCTCGACCGCGCCCGTACCGGCGCCCGCGACGTCGAAGTCGTCGGGGCCGAGGAGACCCGGGTGCTCGGCGGTCTCGCCGCCGATGAGGGCGCAGCCGGCGAGGACGCAGCCCTCGGCGATGCCCTTCACGATGGCCGCGACACGCTCGGGGTGGACCTTGCCGACGCAGATGTAGTCGGTCATGAAGAGCGGCTCGGCGCCGCACACCACGATGTCGTCCATGACCATCGCGACCAGGTCGTGCCCGATGGTGTCGTACACGCCGAGCTGGCGGGCCACGTCGACCTTCGTGCCGACGCCGTCGGTGGCGGAGGCGAGCAGGGGGCGCTCGAAGCGCTTGAGGGCGGAGGCGTCGAAGAGTCCGGCGAAGCCGCCGATGCCGCCGAGGACCTCGGGGCGCTTCGTCTTCTTCACCCACTCCTTCATCAGCTCGACGGCGCGGTCGCCCGCTTCAATGTCGACGCCTGCGGAGGCGTAGCTGGCACCGGTGGTCTCAGGCATGGGGGATGAGAGCTTTCGTGTCGTTACTACGGGTGGCTTACGGGCGACGGATCGCGTCGGCCGCTGCCGTGGACGCCGGACCGGCGGCCAGCTCCGTCTCCAGGAGCTGCTTGCCGAGCAGCTCGGGGTCGGGGAGGTCCATCGGGTACACGCCGTCGAAGCAGGCGCGGCACAGGTTCGGCTTGTCGATGGTCGTGGCCTCGATCATGCCGTCGATGGAGATGTACGAGAGGGAGTCGGCGCCCATGGACTTGGCGATCTCGTCGATCGTCATGCCGTTGGCGATGAGCTCCGCGCGGGTCGCGAAGTCGATGCCGAAGAAGCAGGGCCACTTCACGGGCGGGGACGAGATCCGGATGTGGATCTCGGCGGCCCCGGCCTCGCGGAGCATCTTGACCAGGGCGCGCTGGGTGTTGCCGCGCACGATCGAGTCGTCGACGACGACAAGACGCTTGCCCTTGATGACTTCCTTGAGGGGGTTCAGCTTGAGACGGATGCCGAGCTGGCGGATCGTCTGCGAGGGCTGGATGAAGGTCCGGCCCACGTAGGCGTTCTTCACCAGGCCGACGCCGAAGGGGATGCCGGAGGCTTCCGCGTAACCGACCGCGGCGGGCGTTCCGGACTCCGGGGTCGCTATGACGAGGTCGGCCTCGGCGGGAGCTTCCTCGGCGAGTTTCCGGCCCATCTCGACGCGCGAGAGGTAGACGTTCCGGCCGGCGATGTCCGTGTCGGGACGCGCCAGATAGACGTATTCGAAGACACAGCCCTTGGGCTTCGCTTCAGCGAATCGGGACGTTCGCAGTCCGTTCTCGTCGACCGCGATGAACTCGCCGGGCTCGACCTCGCGGACGAAGCTGGCGCCGCAGATGTCGAGAGCGGCGGACTCCGAGGCGACGACCCAGCCGCGCTCCAGGCGGCCGAGGACCAGCGGGCGGATGCCCTGCGGGTCGCGGGCCGCGTACAGCGTGTGCTCGTTCATGAAGACGAGGGAGAAGGCGCCCCGGACCTCCGGGAGGACCTTGGTGGCCGCTTCCTCGATGGTGAGGGGCTTGCCGTCGTCGTCCACCTGGCCGGCGAGGAGAGCCGTCACCAGGTCGGTGTCGTTGGTCGCCGCGACCTGGGTCGCGCGGCCGTTCTCCTTGGGCAGGGCGGCGACCAGCTCGGCGAGCTGGGCCGTGTTGACGAGATTTCCGTTGTGCCCGAGCGCGATCGAGCCGTGCGCGGTGGCACGGAACGTCGGCTGGGCGTTCTCCCAGACGGAGGCTCCGGTGGTCGAGTAGCGGGCGTGACCGACCGCGATATGACCCTGGAGCGAGCTGAGGGAAGTCTCGTCGAAGACCTGGGAGACGAGCCCCATGTCCTTGAAGACAAGGATCTGGGAGCCGTTGCTGACCGCGATTCCCGCGGACTCCTGGCCTCGATGCTGGAGGGCGTACAGCCCGAAGTAAGTGAGCTTGGCGACCTCTTCACCCGGAGCCCAGACACCGAAGACGCCGCAAGCGTCCTGGGGGCCTTTCTCGCCGGGGAGCAGATCATGATTGAGTCGACCGTCACCACGTGGCACGACATCGAGTGTAGGCGAGATCGACCACTGGTCCGAATTGGGGATACGGACCCCGCACGGAGCGTGAGCGCGGCCCCGGTGGACTCCCCGTGCGTACGCGGAGTACGAAGCCCTTGTGAACAGGTGAGCACGAGCGTTGACAGGGGCGGGCGGGGCCCATGAAGCTCCTGGTCCATGCCCCTGCAACCCCTCGGTGACCCTTCGGTCACCCTTGTGGAGCGCCGCCACGTCGACCTGGTCCGTGTCGCGAGCGCCATCTGTCGCAGCGCTGCCTGAACTCACTCTCCGTCTCACTTTTCCCGACTCCGGGTACGAGCCGCTGCCGCGCCGTGCCCCGTTCAGGAGCGCCGCCATGCCCTCGTCCTCGCCCTCGTCCTCGTACGAAAAGTCCGCTCTGTCCCGACGTGCCTTCACCGGTGCCGTGGGTGCCGGTGCCGCCGCCGCGGTGGGTCTGCCCGCTGCCGCCGAGGCCCGGGAGCGGCCCTTCCGCGCCGCCCCGGGCCGGAGCGCCAAGCGGCCGAACATCCTCTTCATCCTCGGCGACGACCTGGGCTGGGCGGACCTCTCCTCCTACGGGTCGCCGCACATCAAGACCCCGAACCTGGACCGCCTCGCGCGCCAGGGCGTGCGGTTCACCGACGCCTACTCCGGGTCCGCGACCTGCTCGCCGACCCGCTTCAGCCTCTACACGGGGCGCTTCCCCGGGCGTACGAAGGGCGGGCTCGCGGAGCCGATCGCGGACAAGTCCGTCGGCCTCGAACCGACGCATCCGACGCTGGCCTCGCTGCTGCGGGACGCCGGGTACGCGACCGCGCTCATCGGCAAGTGGCACTGCGGTTACCTGCCGGACTACTCGCCGACCCGATCGGGCTGGGACGAGTTCTTCGGGAACTTCGGCGGCGCCCTGGAGTACTACTCCAAGCTCGGGCTCGGCGGTGAGTACGACCTCTACGAGGGCGACGCCGAGTACAAGGACCTGCGCTACTACACGCGCATCCTGACCGAGCGGGCGAGCGAGTACGTCCAGCGGGACCACGGCGACAAGCCGTGGCTGCTCAACCTGAACTTCACCACCCCGCACTGGCCCTGGATAGCGGACGGCGACAAGGAGGAGAGCGCCGAGATCGTACGGCGGATCAAGGCGGGCGAGAAGGGTGCGCTCTGGCATCAGGACGGCGGCTCCGTCGAGAAGTACACGGAGATGGTGCAGGACCTGGACCGGTCGGTCGGTGAGGTTCTGAAGGCCCTGAAGAAGTCCGGGCAGGAGCGGGACACCCTCGTCTTCTTCGCCTCGGACAACGGCGGTGAGCGCTTCTCGTACAACTGGCCCCTGTCGGGCAACAAGGCCTCGCTCCAGGAGGGCGGCATCCGTGTGCCGACCATCGTGCGCTGGCCCGCGCGGCTCGACGGCGGGCAGGTCAGCCACGAGCCCGTGTTCACCCCGGACTGGACGGCGACGCTCCTGGAGATCGGCGGTGCGAGGCCGAACCCCGCGTACGAGCTGGACGGGACCAGCCTCGCGCCCTACCTCCTCAAGGGCGAGGAGCTCGCCGAGCGGGAGCTGTTCTGGCGGGTGCGCGGGGAGCGGGCGCTGCGGCGCGGGCAGTGGAAGTACTACCGGGGCAAGGGCGGCAAGGACCAGCTCTTCAACCTCGCGGCGGATCAGCGCGAGCAGGCCGACCGGGCGCCGGACGAGCCGAAGCTGCTCGCCGAGCTGAAGGCGGCCTGGGAGAAGACGGACAAGGGGCTGCTGCCGTACCCGGGCGCGTGACCTGGGCTTCGCGGGGACCCGGCTGCCTGAACTGAGCCTTAAGCGCGGCCTAAGAAGCCTTCCCAGGGGTTCGCGCGGGCCGAAGTGATCGCTAGCGTGCCTGGCGCGCACCCGAGTTGATCATCAGGCCCGCGCGCACTCCCACCCGGAAGGTCCCCCATGAAACCGTCCCCGCGCCTCTGCCTCGTACCGGCCGCGGTGGCCGCCGCAGCCGCCGCCCTGACCGCCGTTTCCGCCGCGCCCGCGCCCGCCGCCGACGAGCCGGAGCGGCGCGTACAGGTCGCCATGGTGAACTTCACGGACAGCCGGATCCCGGACGCGGGCACGCTCGAAACGGCCCTGAAGGACAACTACTTCGGCGGCAGCGGCTCCCTCACCTCGTACTACAACGAGGTCACCGGAGGCGCGACCACCTTCAAGGCCGCCGAGGGCGACGGCGTCACCGGGCCCGTGGACATCGATCTCGCGGCCACCGGCTGCGACACCGGCAAGATCAACGACCTGACGCGGAAGGCGCTCGCCGCGGAGGGCGTCCCCGAGGACAGCTACGACCACCTGTCGCTCGTCTTCCCCTCGGAGAGGGCGGGCTGCGACTGGCTCGCGCTCGGCACCGTCGGCGGCGGCACCACCTGGATGCCCGTCGGCGCCGACGGCAAGATGTCGATGACGGCCCTGGTCCACGAGTTCGGCCACAACTTCGGCTACAGCCACCACATGCGGCTGCGTTGCCCTGACGGCGACCTCGGCGAGGGCTGCGAGGAGGACGGCACCAGCCACAAGACCCCGATGGGCGGCGGCGGTTGGGAGGCCGGCCTCACCTCGCCCGAGCTGCTGCACAACAAGTGGCTCACGGGCGGCGAGGTCGCGAAGGTCGGCACATCCGGCACGTACGACCTGCGTCCGCTGTACGGGAGCGGCGGCGGGGTCCGTGCGCTCGACATCCCGCTGGGCGACGACCGCCTGGTCGTGGAGCTGCGGCACGAGTCCGGCACCGTCGACGGCGGGATCCAGGGCGTGCACGCCTACCGGGTGCCGGGCAAGGACTACGCGAAGTCGGCGTTCATCGACCCGACGCCGGACGCCGACGGGGACGACAGCGACGCACCGGCCGACGTGGACGCCCTCAAGGCGGGCACGACGCTCACGGACGAGGCACGGAAGGTCGAGGTCAAGGTCGTGAAGGCCGGGGCCGACGCGGCGACGGTGCGGGTGAGCCTGGACGGGGTGGCGGCGCCCTCCAAGGCGGCCGAGCCCGCGAAGGACACGCAAGGCGCGACCACCGAGGACGAACCCGAGGAAGCCCCCAACGCGGCGCGCCCCGCCGGTGGTTCCACCGAACTGGCCGAGACCGGCGGCGACTCGGACACCACGCTCGCCTACTCGGTCGGCGGCGGCCTGCTGCTCGCCTTCGGCGGCGCGTTCCTGCTGAAGTCCCGCACCCGCCGCGTCGCCCCTACTTCCCCTTCGGGTCGGCGGCGTTCGCGCTGACGACCGTGCCGTCGGCGGCGGTGAGCGAGAGCCCGCCGTGGCTCAGCTCGTAGCTCACCTTGCCGTCGAACAGCTTGAGCAGCTTCTTCTCGGTGTCGCCCGCGGCTCCCTCGCACATCATCCGGGTGCTCCGCGGGGCGCCCAGGGTGATGGTCCCGTCCTTCACCTCGGCCTTGGCCGTGACGTTGTTGCAGCCGAGGTTGCCGCGGACCGTGCCGTCCTTGCCGAAGGTCAGATGGGCCTTGCCCTCGACCTCCTTCGGCAGGGACGCCGAGACCTTGCCGTCGCCGACGGCGTTCACGTTCCACTTGGTGCCCGTCAGCGGGGCGTCCGGCTCCGAGGTGAGGGCCACGCTGTCTCCCTTGCCCGTGGTGAGCGTCAGCTTGTCGCCGTCCACCGCGGCCTTCAGGTCGCCGTTGCCGAGGGCCTGCTTGAAGGTGTTCTCGAAGTCCTGTGCGTCCCGCTTCGCGCAGGCCCTCTTGGTGGAGACGGCGTTCTCGAAGCCGACGGTGTCGCCGTCCACCGACGCGTCGGCCGTGAAGCCGTTGCATCCGTAGTTGCCCTCGGCCTTGCCCTTGTCGTTGATCTCGACGTGGGCGTCGGCCGGGGCCTGCTGTTTCTTGCCGTTCACCGTGAGGCTCTCGACGCTCCAGTGGACGCCGGTGATGGCCGGTCGGGACCCGACGGACCCGCTGCCCGAGCCGGTCTCGGTGCCGCACGCGGTGAGCATGCCCGCGGCGGCCAGGGCCATGACGGTCGGAGTCAGTCGTTGCGTCTGCATGGCGGTGTGACGGAGGAAGTGGCGGATCTGGTTCCCTTCCCCCGGCCGAAACGGCCCTCCGGCCCGCCGAGACGGACCCCGCGAGACGGGGCCGCCGAGATCGACCGGCTAGCTCATCACCGGCAGCAGCTCCGCCAGGTCGGCCCGCTCCCCGCTCGCACTGACCCTCGCCGCGTCGAGCGCCGTCTTCCAGTCCGTGCGCCCGGTCGCGAGGCGGATCCAGGTCAGCGGGTCGGTCTCGACGACGTTCGGCGGGGTGCCTCGGGTGTGCCGGGGGCCCTGCACGCACTGGACCACGGCGAACGGCGGGATCCTGACCTCGACGGCGCCGCCGGGCGCCTTCACCGCGAGGGCGTCGGCGAGCAGCCGGGTGCAGGCGGCCAGGGCCTGACGGTCGTACGGGATGCCCAGATCAGGCACCGCGTCGTTCAGGTCGTCGGTGTGGACGATGAGTTCGACGGTGCGGGTGACCAGGAAGTCGTCGAGGGTCATCGCGCCGAACCGGGTCGGCATCAGCCGCCCCTGCGTGATGTCGGGCAGCGCTGCCTCGAAGCCGGCGAGCGTCTGTGTGTACAGCGCGTCCAGGTCCTCCTGCGCGGCGGACGCCCGCGCCGCCTCGTCGACCTGCGCCGCGGCCGACGCGGTGGCGAACGGCCATTCCAGCAGGGCCACTTCGCGTGCCGGGGGCTCCGGCATGGCCAGGAACCGGGTGGCGCCGCCGAGCGCCGTCATGAGGTGTGCGGCCAGCTCGCGGACGGTCCAGCCGCCGAGCCGGGTCGGCAGGTCGAGCTGCGCGGGCTCCAGGGCGGCGACCGCTTCCCGTACGTTCCCGAACTGGGCGAGCACGGCGGTGCGGATCTTGGCGGGGTCGTACGCACGCGTGCGCTTCTTGGCCGGAGGCATGGGCCGAGCCTAATTCTTCCCGGGGTACCCCTGGAGACCCTTTTCCACCTGGCCGAAGACCCGCTCGGTGGCCTCCGCGCAGTCCTTGGCGATCTCGTCGAGCGGGTCGCCGAGGAGGGTGCGCTGGTGGTTGTCGACGATGAGCGCGTTCCGGGCGCCGATCAGCTGGGAGGCGGCGACCCGCGCGAGGAGCATGTCGCCCGTCTCCTCGGCGAGGGCGTCCGCGAGGAGCTGGACGCTGCGCATGTGGAAGATCACCATGCGGTGCGCGAGGGTCGGGGTCTCGCTGATGAGCTGGCGCACCTTGAGGGCACGCGGGTCGCCGCTGAGGCCGATCGACGGATCGCGCCCGGCGATCTGCGCCAGGAACTGCCCGCGCATCGCGGCGACCGCGGACTCGCCGGGCCGCCGCTCGCGCACCGCGCGGGCCGGGTCGCCGACGTGCTCCTCCATGGGGCTGACGATCGCGCCTTCCTTGGTGCCGAAGTAGTTGAAGACGGTCATCTTCGACACCTCGGCCGCCTCGGCGATCTCCGCCACGGAGACATGATCGAAGCCCCGCTCGGAGCAGAGGTCCACCGCGACCCGCCAGATCCGCGACGCGGTCTGCTTCTTCTTGCGCGCGCGCAGCCCCAGCTCCTCAGTCATGCAGGTCACGGTACCGGGGTGGCCTCTTCCCGCACCGTGAACGTCTCACCGTTGGCGGGCACCCCGATGCCCCGCCAGCGGAACGCCACACCGCGCGCGGTGTCCAGGTCGGGGCCGTCCATGAGCTGGAAGTGCACGTGGGGTTCGGTGGAGTTGCCGGAGTTGCCGCAGCGGGCGAGGATCTGCCCGTCCGCCACCTTGTCCCCCGTGCGGACGGCGAGCGAGCCGCGCTGGACGTGCGCGTACATGGCGTACGTCCCCTCACCGAGGTCGAGGACGATGTGGTTGCCGACGACGCGGCGGGTTCCGCCGATGGTCCGGCCGACGCCCTCGATCAGCCAGAAGTACAGGACCCCGGCCAGGGAGCTGCGGCTGAGGTGGTCGCGCTGGCCGTCCTCGGCGTGCACGACGGTGGCGTCGGCCACCGCGTGCAGCGGCGCCCCGAAGGCGGGGTAGGCCTGGTTGCGGTGGGCGACGGGCCAGAACCACACCGGGGCCGGGCGCTTCGGCCCTTCCTCCGGCTCGGCCGCGATGTCGATGGCGTAGGTCTGCCCGAGGTGGTGCGTGCCGTGGCTCGGCACCTTGTCGGCGGGGCTGTTGATGGCGGACCAGCGGCCGGCGACCGGCGCCGCGACCTCGACCGGGGCCGGGGGCTGCGCCGCTATCGCGTGCCGGGCGGAGCGGGAGGCCACCAGGCTGATGGCGATCGCGCCGAGCGCGGGCAGCCAGCTCAGCCAGTAGTTGTAGGGCAGGTCCACGAAGAACCCGACGGTGACCTGGACGAAGAAGACCACCCACAGCCCATGCTGGACGAGCGCGACAGCCTTGCGTCGGTCTACGGACATGACTTCCCCCTGGTACATAGCAGTTCAGGTCACGGGGCGCGCGGCCGTGAGCACCACGAGCAGCGGCACCACCCGTCCGGCAGGAACCTCGTACCGGCCGCGCTCCGTGGTGTGCAGCCAGCCCGCGCCGGTCAGTTGGCGCAGGTGGTGGTAGATCTGGCCCGTCGTGCCGACGTCGTCGAGCGCGGCGAGATCGGCGGCGGTGCGCAGACCGCCGAGGATCTCCCGCAGCAGCCGCAGCCGCACGGGATGGCCGAGCGCGGCGAACGACTCCGCCGTCTCCGCCCAGTCGCCCTCGAACACCGTCTCGGTGAGCAGCCCGTACTGCCACTCGTAGCGATGCCCCGTCGGCACGCGCACCGAGCCGGTGAACATGACGGCGCCGTCCGCGTCGTCGGACACCGGGTGCCGTGCCTTCAGCGCGTCGAGGGCCCAGAAGTCACCCTCTCCCACGGCGGGCGCGGCCGGGCCCGCGCTCTCCAGCTCCGCCATGCGCCGTTCGAGCTCGGCGACGCGCTCTTCCAGATCCATGAGTGGGAGATTACGTAATTACGTAATCTCGTGCAAGTCGGTGGCCGGAAACGCCGAAGCCCCCGCCCGGACCTGGTCCGGGCGGGGGCTGTCGGAGGGGGTCGATCAGGCGAAGAGCCCCGGCAGGGTCCCCTCGTGCGCCTCGCGGATCTCGGCCAGCGTCAGCGTGAACTCGCCCTGGAGCTCCACGGCGTCACCGTCGACCACACCGATCCGCGTCGCGGGAAGCCCGCGCGCCCCGCACATGTCGGTGAAGCGCAGCTCCTCGGAGCGGGGAACGGACACGACCGCGCGCCCCGCCGACTCGCTGAACAGGAGGGTGAACGCGTCGAGTCCGTCCGGGACGACCAGGCGCGCGCCCTTCCCGCCGCGGAGGCAGGACTCGGCGACGGCCTGCGCGAGGCCGCCGTCCGAGAGGTCGTGCGCGGCGTCGATCATGCCGTCGCGCGAGCCCGAGATCAGGATCTCGGCGAGCAGCCGCTCGCGCTCCAGGTCCACCTTCGGGGGAAGCCCGCCGAGGTGGTCGTGGACGACCTGCGACCAGGCCGAGCCGCCGAACTCCTCGGTGGTGTCACCGAGGAGGTAGAGGAGCTGGCCCTCTTCGGCGAACGCCATCGGCGTGCGGCGCGCGACGTCGTCGATCACACCGAGGACGGAGACGACGGGCGTCGGGTGGATCGCCGCCTCACCCGTCTGGTTGTAGAGCGAGACGTTGCCGCCGGTCACCGGGGTGCCCAGGATCTGGCAGGCGTCGGCGAGACCGCGGGTGGTCTCGGCGAACTGCCACATCACGTCCGGGTCCTCGGGCGAACCGAAGTTCAGGCAGTCCGAGACGGCGAGCGGCCGGGCGCCGGTCGCGGCGACGTTGCGGTACGCCTCCGACAGGGCCAGCTGCGCGCCCGCGTACGGGTCGAGCTTCGAGTAGCGGCCGTTGCCGTCGTTGGCGAGGGCGACACCGAGGCCGGTCTCCTCGTCGATGCGGACCATGCCGGAGTCCTCGGGCTGCGCGAGCACCGTGTTGCCCTGCACGAAACGGTCGTACTGATCCGTCACCCACGCCTTGGAGGCCTGGTTCGGCGACGCGACGACCGCGAGCACCTGGTCGCGCAGTTCCTTCGGACTCGCCGGACGCGCAAGCTTGTTGGCGTCGTCCGCCTGGAGGGCGTCCTGCCACTTCGGCCGGGCGTAGGGGCGCTCGTAGACCGGGCCGTCGTGGGCGACGGTGCGCGGGTCGAGGTCGACGATCTTCTCGCCGTGCCAGAAGATCTCAAGCCGGTCGCCGTCCGTCACTTCACCGACGACGGTGGCGATGACGTCCCACTTCTCGCAGATCGCGAGGAAGCGCTCGACCTTCTCGGGCTCGACGACCGCGCACATGCGCTCCTGCGACTCACTCATGAGGATTTCCTCGGGAGTGAGCGTGGAGTCGCGCAGCGGTACGTCGTCGAGCTCGACGCGCATGCCGCCGGAGCCGTTGGACGCCAGCTCGGAGGTCGCGCAGGAGAGGCCGGCCGCGCCCAGGTCCTGGATGCCGACGACCAGCTTCTCGGCGAAGGCCTCCAGGGTGCACTCGATGAGGAGCTTCTCCTGGAAGGGGTCACCGACCTGGACCGCCGGACGCTTCGACGGCTTCGTGTCGTCGAAGGTCTCACTCGCCAGGATCGACGCGCCGCCGATGCCGTCACCGCCGGTACGGGCCCCGTAGAGGATGACCTTGTTGCCGGGGCCGGAGGCCTTGGCGAGGTGGATGTCCTCGTGCCGCATGACGCCGATGGCACCGGCGTTGACCAGCGGGTTGCCCTGGTAGCAGGCGTCGAAGACGAGCTCGCCGCCGACGTTCGGCAGGCCAAGGCAGTTGCCGTAGCCGCCGATGCCCGCGACGACACCCGGAAGGACACGCTTCGTGTCGGGGTGGTCGGCGGCGCCCATCCGCAGCGGGTCCACGACCGCGACCGGGCGCGCGCCCATCGCGATGATGTCGCGGACGATGCCGCCGACACCGGTGGCCGCGCCCTGGTAGGGCTCGACGTACGAGGGGTGGTTGTGCGACTCGACCTTGAAGGTGACCGCGTAGCCGTTGCCGACGTCGACGACACCGGCGTTCTCACCGATGCCGACGAGCATCGCGTCGTTCTCGGGGGCCTTCTCGCCGAACTGGCGCAGGTGGACCTTGCTGCTCTTGTACGAGCAGTGCTCGGACCACATGACGGAGTACATGGCGAGCTCGGCGCCGGTCGGACGGCGGCCCAGGATCTCGCGTACGCGCGCGTACTCGTCTTCCTTCAGGCCCAGTTCGGCCCAGGGCAGCTTGACGTCGGGCGTCTCCGCCGCGTGCTTGACGGTGTCCAGAGTCATCAGGCGTTGACCAGCTTCTTCAGGATCGAGGTGAAGAATCCGAGGCCGTCGGTGCGGCCGGTCCCGACCAGCGGCTCCACGGCGTGCTCGGGGTGCGGCATGAGGCCGACGACATTGCCCGCCTCGTTGGTGATGCCGGCGATGTCACGGAGCGAGCCGTTGGGGTTGCCCTCCAGATACCGGAAGGCGACGCGGCCCTCGGCCTCCAGCATGTCCAGGGTCCGCTCGTCGGCCGTGTACTGGCCGTCGATGTTCTTGAGCGGGATCCGGATCTCCTGGCCCGCCGTGTAGTCGGCGGTCCAGGCGGTCCGGTCCGTCTCCACCCGCAGCTTCTGCTCGCGGCAGATGAAGTGCAGGTGGTTGTTGCGCAGCATCGCGCCGGGCAGCAGGTGCGACTCGGTGAGCACCTGGAAGCCGTTGCAGATGCCGAGGACCGGCATGCCCGCCTTCGCCTGCTCGATGACCGACTCCATGACGGGCGAAAACCGCGAAATGGCCCCGGCCCGCAGATAGTCGCCGTACGAGAATCCGCCGGGCAGCACCACGGCGTCGACCTGCTTCAGGTCCTTGTCCCGGTGCCAGAGCGGCACGGCTTCGGCGCCTGCGACGCGGACGGCACGCTGGGTGTCGCGGTCGTCGAGGGTTCCGGGGAAAGTGACGACTCCGATTCGGGCAGTCACTTCTCTTCCTCCACCTTTACGAAGAAGTCCTCGATCACGGTGTTGGCGAGGAAGGTTTCCGCCATCTCGTGGATACGGGCGAGGGCCGCGTCATCGACGGGCCCGTCCACCTCGAGTTCGAAGCGCTTTCCCTGACGTACGTCGGCGATCCCCTTGAATCCGAGGCGCGGCAGTGCACGCTGCACCGCCTGGCCCTGGGGGTCGAGGATCTCCGGCTTGAGCATGACGTCGACTACGACGCGTGCCACTGGCACTCCCGGTGTGTGGTGCTGGCTGAGCGGTCCCTTCAGACTACCCGCACAAAAATTCTACTCGCGTAGATTCGTAGAAACCTACGTGAGGACGGTCACGTTCCGACTCATACTCGTGTATCGAACGGGGCACCTTCGCGAAAAATCCAGGAAAAGATCACGCATCGCCATTGCGTCCGGACACGCGGGCGGATTTAGTCGGGCTTCACAATGCATTGCCGGGCACTGTACAAAGGAAATGGCATTAGCCGATGCTTTGCACATAACAGTGCCCATAACAGCCGGACAGTCGGCATCACCGCACGTCAACGCGGTAGAGCCGCACGAAGGGACCGATATTCGTGGCGCAGCGTGTCGTGGTCACTCTCTCTGACGACATCGACGGCGGGGATGCGGCGGAGACGATCGCCTTCGGTCTTGACGGCAAGTCGTACGAGATCGACCTCAATCAAACCAATGCCAAGAAACTGCGCAAGGCACTTGCCCCGTACCTGGACGCGGCCCGCAAGCAGTCGAAGTCCGGCAAGGCCTTCAAGCACACGACGGTGGCGGCGAACCCCGCGGCCGTCCGCGCCTGGGCCCGCTCGCACCAGATGGACGTGCCACCCCGCGGCCGCATCCCCAAGAAGGTCTACGAGGCCTTCGAGGCAGCCAACTGACCTGGGCGGACGGCCCGCCAGGAGGGCCCCTCGGCAACCGACTTGACCTGCACCCCCGCCGGTCGGCTAGAGTTTGGACCACGCCGAGGGGCAAGGCCGAAAGGCCCGAACCTCACGGAGTCTTGCGGGTGTAGTTCAGTAGTAGAACATCCCCCTTCCAGGGGGAAGGCGCAGTGTGCAATTCCTGTCACCCGCTCTGCAGCGCTTACCGACCACTCTTTCGAGTGCGGTAGGCTGGTGCTCGCGCCGATCAGTGAGAGCTGGTCGGAGGCAATGCGAACGTAGCTCAGTTGGTAGAGCGCAACCTTGCCAAGGTTGAGGTCGCGAGTTCGAACCTCGTCGTTCGCTCCATCTGAGAAGGCCCCGGTCATCGCGACCGGGGCCTTCTTCGTGTGTCACCCCGCCGTCCCCTTCTGACATTTGTCATGCGAGCCGGTGACAGCGCGCACTGCTCCGGCGCTCGCGGCCGGGGGACGCTTTTCCCATGACTGACCAAGTGATCGACGTGACCGATCTGCGGCGCGTGTACGGGGGCGGTTTCGAGGCGGTCCGGGGAGTCTCGTTCTCCGTCGGACGAGGTGAGCTCTTCGCGCTGCTCGGGACCAACGGCGCCGGAAAGACCTCCACCGTCGAACTCCTCGAAGGGCTCGCCGCACCCGCCGGGGGGCGGGTGCGGGTGCTCGGGCACGATCCGTACGCCGAGCGGGGCGCCGTGCGCCACCGGATCGGGGTGATGCTCCAGGAAGGCGGCTTCCCCTCCGAGCTGACGGTCGCCGAGACCATCCGGATGTGGGCCGCCTGCACCAGCGGCGCCCGCCCCGCCGCCGAAGCCCTGGACATGGTGGGCCTCGGCAAACGGGCCGGCGTACGCGTGAAGATGCTCTCCGGCGGCGAGAAGCGGCGGCTCGACCTCGCCACCGCCCTCATCGGGCAGCCCGAGGTGCTCTTCCTCGACGAACCGACGACCGGGCTCGACGCCGAAGGGCGCCGCGAGACCTGGGAGTTGGTGCGGGCCCTGCGCGACAACGGCACGACAGTGCTGCTCACCACGCACTACCTCGAAGAGGCCGAGAACCTCGCCGACCGGCTCGCGATCCTGCACGAGGGCCGGATCGCGGCCGAAGGACGGGTCGCCGACGTGGTGGCCGAGCAGCCCTCGCAGGTCTCCTTCGAACTCCCGGCCGGGTACTTCGTCGGGGACCTGCCGCCGCTCAACGAGCTCGGGGTGAGCGACCACGAGATCGTCGGCGGACGGGTCCGGCTGCGTACGCACGAGTTGCAGCGGGCGGCAACGGGACTGCTGCTGTGGGCGCGGGACACGAACGTCGAGCTCGGCAGGCTCGACGTACGGGCCGCATCGCTGGAGGAGGCGTTCCTGCGTATCGCGCGGGACGCCGAGAGCGCGGCCGGCGCCGCGGAGAAGGAGACGGTGGCATGAGCGCGCTGACAGCGACCACGGAAGCGGTGTCGACTCCCGCCCGGCGGATGGCCGCGCTGGCGCGGGCCGAGCTGACGCTGCTCGGGCGCAGCAAGGGCACGCTGTTCGCGGCCCTGTTCGTGCCGGTCGTGATGCCGTTCAGCCTGCGCCAGGTCGCGGACGGCATGGACCTCAAGGGCGCCGGCCTCTCGGTCGGAGCCGTGGTGGTGCCCGGCGCCATCGGCTTCTCCCTGCTCTTCGCCGTCTACTCGGCACTGACCGCCGTCTACGCCGCCCGCCGCGAGGAGCTGGTGCTCAAGCGGCTGCGCACCGGTGAGCTGCGGGACCCGGAGATCCTCGCCGGGGCCGCCCTGCCGTCGGTCGCCATCGGAGTGGTCCAGGCCGTCGTCCTGGCGATCGGCTGTACCGTCCTGCTCGACGCGGGGGCGCCGAACGCGCCGCAGCTCGCCGTCATCGGAGTGCTGCTCGGCCTGGTGATGTTCAGCGCCCTCGGGGCGGTGACCGCGAGCCTCAGCAGGTCCGTGGAGTCGGCGCAGGTCATGGCCATGCCGCTGGCGTTCGGCTCGATGTTCGGGTCCGGTCTCTTCATCCCCTTCGAGGTCATGCCCGACAAGCTGGCCTCGGTCTGCGAACTCCTCCCGCTGAGTCCGGTGATCACGCTGGTGCGCGGCGGCTGGACCGGCGAGCTCTCCGGCGCCGACACCCTGGCCGCCCTGGCCACCGCGGTGGCCTGGACCGTGGTCTCGGTGTTTGCTGTACGCCGGTGGTTCCGCTGGGAGCCGCGGCGCTGAGGAAGTGGCATAAGCCGCGGAAGTGCGGAATCCGAGAACCCGAGAAGGGGGTCATGACGTGGTCGGCCGAATCCAGGGGCTGAAGCGCGGCTGGCACGAGCGGAGCAAGATCGAGAAGGTCGAGTTCCAGTCCATGGCCATGTGGCACGCCATGCCCTGGGTCTTCCTCGTCAGCTGGGGCTCGGTGCCCCTGCTCGTGGCCGTGCGGCACGGGCCCCTCCCGCTGGCCCTCGGCTGCTCGCTGCTCCTGACGGCCGTCCTGCAGTGCGTCCACGTCAACCGCACGATGCGCCGCTCGCTCGACCACTTCCTGAAGCGCGCGCAGCCTCCGCGCCGCGACCTCGCCGTGTCACTCGCGCTGATGGTCACGACGCTGGGCCTCGTCGTCGCCCTGCAGGCCGTGCGCGGGGTCGAGGCCGAGATGCTCACCCTCGCCACGATGTTCGCGGTGATGCCCTACGGACAGTCGCTGGCTTTCGCCGTACCGATCCGTACGTTCTTCATCCGGTTCGCCGTGATCGGGGCCGCCACCGTGGCGGCGTTCGCCGCGATCGGCGTGCACGACGGGCGGCTCGTGGGCACGGCCGTGGTGATCACCCTCGGCACACTGGTCTCCCTGCTCTCGTCGCGCTGCGGCGCCTGGACGCTCGCCGTGATGTGGGAGGCAGACCGGGCCCGCGAGGTCGAGGCGCGGCTCGCGGTGGCCGAGGAGCGGCTGCGGTTCGGGCGGGACCTGCACGACGTGATGGGGCGCAACCTCGCGGTCATCGCCCTGAAGAGCGAGCTGGCCGTGCAGCTGGCCAGGCGGGGGCGGCCCGAAGCCGTCGACCAGATGGTCGAGGTGCAGCGGATCGCCCAGGAGTCGCAGCGGGAGGTGCGGGAAGTGGTGCGGGGCTACCGGGAGGCCGACCTCGCGGTCGAACTCGCCGGTGCGCAGGGAGTTCTGGAGGCGGCCGGGATCGACTGCCGGGTCACCGGGTCGTCCGCGGGGCTCTCCGTCCCGGTGCAGTCCGCGTTGGGCTGGGTGGTGCGCGAGGCGACCACCAATGTGCTGCGGCACGGGGACGCGCGGCGGTGCGACATCACCCTGACGATCACCGATGAACGTACGTCCCTGGCCGTCGAGAACGACGGGGTGCCCGAGGCCGCGCCGGAGGGCAGGAAGGGTTCCGGCCTCGCCGGGCTCAGGGAGCGGCTCGCCGCGGTGGACGGGACGCTGGACCTCACCTCCGGCGAGGGGCGGTTCCGCCTCGTCGCGGAGGTGCCGCTGGCCCGCCCCCGGCAGGACGAGCGTGACCCGAACGAGAGTCGCCAGGGCGACCGTCACCACCAGGAAGAAGCCGAAAGGGTCACGCGATGAGCCTGCGTGTGCTGCTCGCCGACGACGAGCACCTCATCCGTGGCGCCCTCGCCGCGCTCCTCGCGCTGGAGGACGACCTCGTCGTGGTCGCCGAGGCCGCCACCGGACCCGAGGCCCTCGCCATGGCGCGGGCGCACCGGCCCGATGTGGCCGTGCTCGACCTGGAGATGCCGGGCGCCGACGGTGTGACGGTGGCCACATCTCTGCGTGATGAACTCCCGGACTGCCGCACCATGATCGTGACGAGTCATGGCAGACCGGGTCATCTCAAGCGGGCGCTCGCGGTGGGGGTACGGGGCTTCGTCCCGAAGACCGTGAGCGCGCAGCGCCTCGCCGAGATCATCCGCACCGTTCATGCCGGTAACCGCTATGTGGACCCGGAGTTGGCCGCCGACGCGATCTCCGCCGGGGACTCCCCGCTGACCGTCCGCGAGGCCGAGGTGCTCGAACTCGCCGCCGACGGTGCGCCCGTCGCGGAGATCGCCGAGCGGGCCGCGCTGTCCCAGGGAACGGTCCGGAACTACCTCTCGTCCGCCGCCACCAAGATCGGGGCCGAGAACCGGCATGCCGCGGTGCGTCTCGCACGCGAGCGAGGTTGGGTATAGTTGGGCTCGCGCTTCGGCGCAGCGCGGACGTAGCTCAGTTGGTAGAGCGCAACCTTGCCAAGGTTGAGGTCGCCAGTTCGAACCTGGTCGTCCGCTCCACGAAAAGAACCCCCGGTGCCTCTCGGCGCCGGGGGTTTCTTCGTGTTCCGCTACCAGGGAGTGCCGGTCAGGCGCTCGTACGCCTCGATGTACTTGGCGCGCGTGGCGTCCACCACGTCCTGCGGGAGCGGGGGCGGCGGCTGCTCGCTCTCGCGGTCCCAGCCGGAGGCCGGCGAGGTCAGCCAGTCGCGGACGAACTGCTTGTCGAACGACGGCTGGGCGCGGCCCCGCTGCCAGCTGTCGGCGGGCCAGAAGCGGGACGAGTCCGGGGTCAGCACCTCGTCGGCAATGACCAGCGTCTCCCCCTCGAAGCCGAACTCGAACTTCGTGTCGGCGAGGATCACGCCGCGCTCGCGGGCGATGTCACGGGCCCGGCCGTAGACCGCGAGGGTCGCCTGGCGGAGCTGGGCCGCCGTCTCGGCACCCACCTGACGGGCCACTTCCTCGTAACTCACGTTCTCGTCGTGCTCGCCGACCGCCGCCTTCGTGGCGGGCGTGAAGATCGGCGCGGGCAGCTCCGAGCCGTCGCTCAGGCCGTCGGGCAGCGCGAGGCCGCAGACGGTGCGCGAGTCGTTGTACTCGACCAGGCCGGAGCCCGTGAGATAGCCGCGGGCGACGCACTCGACCGGGACCATCTCCAGGGACTTGCAGACCGTGGTGCGGCCCTCCCACTCGGCGGGGGCGCCGGGCGGGACGTCGGTGGAGATGACGTGGTTCGGTACGAGATCGGCGAGCTGGTCGAACCACCACAGGGAGAGCTGCGTGAGGACCCTGCCCTTGTCAGGGATCTCCGTGGGCAGCACCCAGTCGTAGGCGGACATGCGGTCGCTCGCGACCATCACGAGGTCGCCCGCCTCGTTCTGGTACAGGTCGCGCACCTTGCCGGTGTGCACGTGCACCAGGCCCGGCACCTGAAGCGGCTCGGGCTTTTCTACGAATCCGGACACGGTTCCTCCCCGTGGTTATGACTGAATGCTGCTGATTCTCCCGCATGGGGAGGCGGCTCTCGGCCAGGGGGATGCCGGTGGGCACTCAGTCCCGTTTGCAGATGCGGTCCAGGAGGTTGGCCGTGGCCCGCTGGACCCGGGTGTCCACATGGCCGGGGCGGTCGAGCGCCGGGGACCAGGCGAAGGTGCCCGAGGCGAAGACCAGGGCGCCGGACGGGGCGCGGTAGAGGGATGACTCCTGGTGGCGTGTGACGCCGTCGGAGTCCTCGTACGGAG
Source organism: Streptomyces sp. NBC_01283 (assembly GCF_041435335.1). Classification (NCBI taxonomy): domain Bacteria; kingdom Bacillati; phylum Actinomycetota; class Actinomycetes; order Kitasatosporales; family Streptomycetaceae; genus Streptomyces; species Streptomyces sp. NBC_01283. The sequence continues at coordinate 4,825,773 of NZ_CP108430.1, read as the reverse complement.
AGTGGGCGAGAAGGATGCGGCCCTGGTGCTCCGGCAGCGCGGTGCGCGGGAAATACCGGTCGGCCTCGCCCGCGACCAGGCCCGCGATCTCGTCCCCCTCGTGCGCGCCGGTCGCCTCCCACAACCAGTGGTCGGCGTTGCGCACGACGAGCGGGGCGGGCTCGGGGACCCGGCCCGCGTACTGGATGCCGAGGAGCTGCTGTTCGGCCTTGTCCTGCTCCCGCCAGAGGGCCGGTTTGCCGGGGCCGTGACGCTTGCGGCAGGTCAGCAGACGGTCCTCCACGCCGGACGGGGAAGGGCCCAACTCCACCTGCCAGTACATGGTGTTGGCGGAGAGGAAGACGAGGGACGTGCCGTGCGCGCGGGCCCGCTCCGTGGTACGGCGCATGTTCGACGACCAGTACTCGTCGTGGCCCGGGAAGACCAGGCCCCGGTAGCGGGTCGGATCGATGCGGCCGGCGTGCAGGTCGCGGGTGTCGGCGTACGCGAGGTCGTAGCCGTACCGCTCGGCCCAGCGGATGAAGTCGTAGGCGTGGCCGACGTGCAGGGGCAGGCCCGCGCCCGCGTACGGACGGTCGAAGGAGACCGTGTGGGCGGCCTCGCTCTCGCCCAGGAGGCGGCCCTTCTCGTCCCACGCGTGGTAGAGGCTCGCGCCCGTGCGGCCGTCCTCGGGATAGAGGTTGTACGCCTGCCAGGTGATGTCCGGCAGGAGGAGGAGCAAGTCGGCCCGGTGGTCGTCGCGGACCGTGAACGGGACGTGCGAGCGGTAGCCGTCGACCGTGGTGAGGACCGCCACGTACGCCCCGACGCTCCAGTAACTCGGGATCTGCAGCCGCCAGGAGAGCCACCAGTGGTGGCAGGAGACCGTGCGGTCGGCGGCGAGCGGGGGCGGCTGGACGATGCCGGAGAGACGCGGGCTCGTGCTGATCTTGCTGGCGCCGTCCCCGCCGTAGTGACCGATGCGGTAGATGTCGACGCTGAACTGCTGGGGCGGGTCCACCGTCACGTGGAAGTCGATCGCCTCGCCGGGTGCGGCGGCGCCGGTGGACGCGAAGCCCTTGATCTGGCCGTGCACGTCGTCGGCGGTGCGGGGGCCGTTCGTACGGGGGCGGTCGCGGGGCGCGGGGATGTTCCGTGCGCCGGGGGACGGGGCGTGGTCGATGTACCAGGGGACGACCTGGCCCGTGTCGTCGAAGTAGTGCTCGGGGCCTCGGAGCCAGGGCAGGGGCCCTTGCCCGAAGGGGTCGGTCACGGCATGCGCCAGGGCGCCCGATTCCCACCTGCGGATCTGCTCCGTCCCCATGTGTGTACCCCTCCCTGGCTGCTCCCCCGAGATTGCCCTGCGCTGTGCGGTGCGAGTCGCTGTGCGGTGCGGGTTGCTGTGTGTTGCGGGTTGTCGTGCTGTGCGGGTTGCTGCTGCTGGCATGTCCGGATCGACGGTCGATCCCAGCACATCACATTACGCACGCACTCCGTCACCGTTCGTCGCTAATCGACGAGAACGGAAGGAAGCGTTCCGGGGAGCGGGGCGTGGGGAGTGGAGTGAGGGCCTGGACGGGCGCGGGTTGTGCCGTGAGCCGTGCCGTGCCGTGAGCTGTGCCGTGCGCCGTGCGCCGTACGGCGGCCCGTGCCGTGCGCCGTGCCGCCGACGGCCTCGGCTCAGACCAGGCGGACCGGCTTCTCCGGGCGGACACCCAGGCGGGCGAGCCAGCCGCGCAGCGGGATGGGGTCGCCGTCCTCCACGAGGCTCAGGACGTGCGGCGTGAGGTCCGCCGCGCGCTCGCCGTCGACCAAGAGGGACGGGCCGTCCAGCCAGTCGAGACCGGGGGCGGCGCCCGCCGTGTCCACGGCCGCGCAGCAGACCAGTGCCGTGACGTGATCGGCCAGCAACTCCCGTCCCGTACGCGGCGGCTGGAGCGGGAACAGCGGCAGCATCCCGTCGTCCCAGAGCGCGTCGTCCGGGCCCTGTCCCGTGGGCGCGGGGCGGGGCGGGGCGGCGGCTTCCTCGCGGGCCATCTCCGCGGTGAGGCCTGCGGCCAGGAGACCGCCGGGGCCGTCGGTGGACTCCTCGCCGTCCATGGGGTCTTCGGCTTCGGTGAGGGCTTGGGCTTGGGCTTCGGTGAGGGCGGACGCGTCGATGCCCGTGGCTTCATCGGTGGCGGGGGTGGGGTGGGGGACCGGAGCAGGGCCGAGTCCATCGGCCCCATCGGCCCCATCGGCCCCATCGGCCCCATCGGCCGCCTCCGCCGCCTCCGCCGTGAGGTGGTCCAGTACGCGGCCCAGCGTCGGCCCCTTGGAACCGGCGGCCGTCGCGTCCGCGGAGTCGCTGACGCCCAGGGAGTCCAGGACGCGGTGGAGCCGGGCCGCGTCCATGCGCCACTTGCGGTCGACGACCTCGTCCGGATACTCCTGCCACGCCACCGGCGCCCAGTCCGGGCTCTGCTCGGCGGGCCCGCCGTGGAAGAGGCGGGCGGCGAGCAGCGAAGCCGCCTCGTCCACCGAGCCCGGCTCCTCCAGGAGGTCACAGGCGGGGCGCTCGCCCAGGCGGGACGTGAAGCCCTCGGCCAGGCGGTCCCTGCGGGAGAGCTCGGTGAGGGCGGAGACGACACCCGCGTCCAGGCGGGACGGCCAGCGGCCCATCCGCCAGGCGGGCAGCGCGACCTTGGTCAGGAGCCGGTCCCACCCGGCATACGCCAGGCCCACCTGCTCCTGGGCGACGATCCGCACCCCGTAGTCCACGGCCTGGGCGCGCTCGGCGGCGGCTGCCGCCACCCCGCGCTCCATCTCGCCCGCGTGCCCCCGGCAGCTCCGCAGGAGCAGCCGCGTCACCCAGCCGACACCGCCGAGGACCGCACGCACGAGCGGACCGCGTCCCGGGGCGGACGTGACCGCGACCGCGGCGTCGAGCCCGCGGATGAAGCGCCGGGCCGCGGCTATGTCGGGGTGCGCCGACGGTCCCGTGCCGGCCACGACCGGGGCGAGCACCGCGCGCAGCTCGCCGACCCGCATCCACCACAGGAACGGGGAGCCGATGACGAGCACCGGAGCGACCGGTGCCTGACGGCGCGGGGCGGGACGCCCGTCCCGTACGCCATTGCCCTCGTCCTTCGCCGACGGCCGACCGGAGGCCTCCGCGGGCGGGCCGTGCGCGGGGTGTGTGCGGTCCTCGAGCCAGCTGTCGCAGTCCGGGGTGAGCGCTATCGCCGAGGGCGCGGGCACGTCGAGCCGGTCCGCGAGGTCGCGCACCAGGCGATACAGATCGGGGGCCGAGCCCTCGGCGATCGGGACGGTCGGGCTGACGGCGGGCCTGGACCGCGCGACCACGAGCGCGACGCCAGCGGCGGCGAGCAGGACGAGGGCGGCGAAAGCCGTCACGACACCGCGCGCGACGTCCCAACTCCCGCCGGTCATATGGCCCGTGACTCCGCCCGCGATCAGCACGACGGCGACGGCCGCGGGCAGCAGTGCGACGGCCAGCGCCCTGCTGCGGATCCGCAGCACGGCGAGCGCCTGGGAACGTGCGGACTGCACGCCCACCTCCACACCCGAACCTGCCGTACCTGACACGACCGATGTCACCCCCTGCTGCCTGCGCCGCCTGCTGCCCGGCCGGGGGCCGGGACTACGGGCGGACGGCAGCCGCCGATGGATTTACTCACTCCCCCACTGTGGCACCCGCCACCGACATCGCAATGCCGGTGGTCTGTTTGGCTCTGGGCACCTGAACCGCTTGCGCCGCACCCTAGTTGGGGTGCCGGGCATCGTCAGCCGGATGGGCCAGCGGTCACTCGATGGAATGGCTTTGGGCAGAGGTGGATGACGATCAGGCCCCGGATCCAGTGTCGGATCCGGGGCCTGAAGGCGTCTTGCGGGCGTCGCGCGGGCGCCTGGCGGTCGTCTTGCGGGCGCCTGGCAGTGGGGTGCGCGGGTGACCTGCTCAGGTACCCCTGACGGTCTCGGTGACCTCGGTTACGCCTCCGAGGCCGCCTTCGCAGCGATGTCCGTACGGTGCTGGGAACCGTCGAGGCGGATGCGGGACAGCGCCTTGTAGGCGCGCTCGCGGGCCTCGGTCAGGTCCCTGCCGGTGGCCGTCACGGAGAGCACACGGCCGCCCGCGCTGACCACAGCGTCGCCGTCGCGCTTCGTCCCCGCGTGCAGGACGTACGCGTCCGGGGCATCCTGTGCCGCGACATCGCCCAGGCCCTCGATGGGGTCACCGGTGCGCGGGGTCTCCGGATAGTTGTGCGAGGCGATGACCACGGTGACCGCGGCGTCGTCGCTCCAGCGCAGCGGGGGCAGGTCGACGAGGGTGCCGTTCGCGGCGGCAAGCAGGACTCCGGCGAGCGGGGTCCTCAGGCGGGCGAGGACGACCTGCGTCTCGGGGTCGCCGAAGCGGGCGTTGAACTCGATGACGCGTACGCCGCGGCTGGTCATCGCCAGGCCCGCGTAGAGCAGCCCCGAGAACGGGGTACCCCGGCGGCGCAGCTCGTCGACCGTCGGCTGGAGCACACTCTGCATGACCTCGTCGACCAGCTTCGGGTCGGCCCAGGGCAGGGGCGAGTACGCGCCCATGCCGCCGGTGTTCGGCCCTTCGTCCCCGTCGAGCGCGCGCTTGAAGTCCTGCGCGGGCTGCAGCGGGACGACGGTGATGCCGTCCGTGATGGCGAAGAGGGAGACCTCGGGGCCGTCGAGGAACTCCTCGATGACGACGCGGTCGCAGGCCAGGGCGTGCGCGCGGGCGGCCTCGACGTCGTCGGTCACGACGACGCCCTTGCCGGCGGCGAGGCCGTCGTCCTTGACCACGTACGGAGCGCCGAAGGCGGCGAGGGCCTCGTCGATCTCTTCGGCGGCCGTGCAGACGTAGGACCGGGCGGTGGGCACCTGGGCGCCCGCCATCACGTCCTTGGCGAAGGCCTTGGAACCCTCCAGCTGGGCGGCCTCCCGGGAGGGCCCGAAGCAGGGGATCCCGGCGTCGCGCACGGCATCGGCGACTCCGGCGACGAGGGGCGCCTCCGGGCCCACGATCACCAGATCGGCGCCGAGGGTGGTGGCGAGGGCGGCCACCGCGCTGCCGTCGAGGGCGTCGACCTGGTGCAGCTCGGCCACGTCCGCGATGCCGGCGTTGCCGGGGGCGCAGTACAGGGCGGAGACGTCGGGGTCGAGGGACAGAGAGCGGCACAGGGCGTGTTCGCGGGCACCACTGCCGATGACAAGGACCTTCACGCCCGCCAGCCTAGCGGCCACGGCCCACACCTTCGTACGGCCACCCCACCGGTGCCCTTGCTCTGAGTTGTACGTTCCTCCAGCTAGGGGGGCTTCGCTGGCGCGGCTGCGGGGCGGGGCGGGGCGCTGGCTCGCTGCGGGGGGGGGCGGCTGCGGGGCCTGGCGCTGGCTCGCTGCGGCTGCGGGGGCGCGCCCTCGGCTTGCGGGCGCTGCGCCTTGGGCTGCGGGCCGTGCCCGGACCAGGCCGCCGCTTCGCGGCGAATCTCTCCCACCCACCCACCCGATTGCCCGGCGGTGCCGACCTGGGCGTAGGAGCTGGGGCGGGGCAGGGCCCGGCGGCCGCAGTGGCCCCCGCGTCAGGGTGCGGGCAAGTGCCCACCCGCCCGATTGCCCGGCGATGCCGACCTGGGCGTAGGAGCTGGGGCGGGGCAGAACCCGACGGCCGCAGTACCCCCCGCGTCAGGGTGCGGGCAGGCGCCCACCCACCCGATTGCCCGGCGATGCCGACCTGGGCGTAGGAGCTGGGGCGGGGCAGAACCCGACGGCCGCAGTACCCCCCGCGTCAGGGTGCGGGCAGGCGCCCACCCACCCGATTGCCCGGCGATGCCGACCCGGGCGTAGGAGCTGGGGCAGGGCCCGGCGGCCGCAGTGGCCCCCGCGTCAGGGTGCGGGCAAGTGCCCACCCGCCCGATTGCCCGGCGATGCCGACCTGGGCGTAGGAGCTGGGGCAGGGCCCGGCGGCCGCCGTGCCCCCCGCGTCAGGGTGCGGGCAGGCGCCCACCCACCCGATTGCCCGGCGATGCCGACCTGGGCGTAGGAGCTGGGGCAGGGCCCGGCGGCCGCAGTACCCCCCGCGTCAGGGTGCGGGCAGGCGCCCACCCACCCGATTGCCCGGCGATGCCGACCTGGGCGTAGGAGCTGGGGCAGGGCCCGGCGGCCGCAGTACCCCCCGCGTCAGGGTGCGGGCAGGCGCCCACCCACCCGATTGCCCGGCGATGCCGACCTGGGCGTAGGAGCTGGGGCGGGGCAGGGCCCGGCGGACGTGGTGGCCCCTACGTCAGGGCGGGGCTGCGGGGTAATCGGGTGGGCGGGCGGGAAAAATCCGCCGCGGAGCGGCGACACGACAGGCGCGGCGCCGAGCCCGGCGGACGCACCAGCCCCCACGGCCGGGGGACGCTGCCAGGTAATCGGGCGCGCGGGCCCAGGCCCGAGTGGATCACTCGCCCCAGGGCAGCGCAGCGCAGCGCCGCCTCAGGGTTCGTTGTTGAATTCCTCGACGATCGTTGCGCCCAGTTCGCGGACGATCAGATCGTGGCCCGACAGGGCCGACTCGACCAGGTCGGGGTCGTCGTCCGCCCAGGTGTCGTCCTCCGGGGAGACATGGTCCGGGACGCGCCGTTCCGAAGCCGGGGCCGGGGCCGGCGCGGGAGCCGGGGCCGGCGCGGGAGCAGCCGCAGCCCGGCTCGCAGTGGAGGGCGTCGGCGGAGGCGACTGCTGATGCTGCTGCGGAGCCGGCCGCGCAGGCGGAGGCGTCGCGCCGCCCCCGAAGTTGCCCGCCGCGGGCGGCGGTGCCGAGCCCCCCGAGGGGTCGACGATCGCCTCGACCTTCCACTGCACCCCGAACTGCTCGGACAGCGCCTGCCGCAGCACCTCCTCGCTGCCGCTGCTGGCGAAGTTGTCCCGCGCCCCCGCGTTCACGAAGCCGATCTGCAGTGTCGTCCCGTCGAAGCCCGCCACCTGGGCGTTCTGGCTCAGCAGGATCCAGGTGAAGCGGCGGCGCCCCTTCACCGCCTCGAGGATGTTGGGCCACAGGGTCCGCGGATCGGGCCCGCCGACCGGTGCCGCCGCCATGGCAGGGGCGGCCGCCGGAGCAGGGGCCGCCGGAGCGGGAGCCGCCGGAGCCGACTGCTGCGGAGCCTGAGGCGCAGCCGGAGCACCGCCGCCCGCCGCCGCAGCCGTGGGCCAGCCACCCGGACGCGGGGCCTCCGCAGGAGCGGAAGCTGAAGCAGAAGCGGCGGGCTCGGCCTGCTTCGGGCCGCTGCCCGGAGCCGAAGCCGTGGGCCATCCACCGGGGCGCCGCTCACCGGACGACGCGGGGGCAGCCGGAGCCTCAGGTGCCGAAGCAGGAGCAGGAGCAACCGGAGCAGCCTGCACAGGCGCAGCAACCGCCGGAGCAGGAGTCTCAGGCACCGGAGCACCAGAACCCTGCCCCCCGCCGCCACCCCGAACAGCCGCCCGAGCCGCCGCGGCCCCGCCCCCCGGCGGAACCTGAGCATCAACGGGACCCGGCTGCTGCATCCCCCCCTGCATACCCACATGAGCGTCAGGCCCAGGGACGTACCCCATCGCGGGACCGGGACCGGGACCAGGACCGGAACCAGGACCGCCCCCCACCTGCGCCCCCGCCGCAAAGTTGCCGCCACGCTCCAGCCGGTCGAGGCGGGCCATGAGCGAGCGCTCGTCGTCGTACGCCGCCGGAAGCAGCACGCGGGCGCAGATCAGCTCAAGCTGCAGCCGGGGCGATGTCGCACCCCGCATCTCCGTGAGGCCTTCGTTCACGATGTCGGCCGCGCGGCTGAGCTCCGCGCCGCCGAAGACGCCCGCCTGGGCCTGCATCCGCTCCACGACGTCCGACGGGGCGTCGATGAGCCCCTTCTCCGCCGCGTCCGGAACCGCCGCGAGGATCACCAGGTCCCTCAGCCGCTCCAGCAGATCGGCGACGAAGCGCCGCGGGTCGTTGCCGCCCTCGATGACGTGGTCGACGATCTCGAAGGCCGCCGCGCCGTCCCCCGAGGCGAAGGCCTCCACCACGGAGTCGAGCAACGACCCGTCCGTGTAACCGAGAAGGGACGTCGCCATGGCATACGTCACACCGTCCGTCGCCGCGGACGCCAGGAGCTGGTCCATGACGGACATCGAGTCACGCACGGACCCGGCACCGGCCCGCACGACCAGCGGGAAGACACCCTCCTCGACGGCCATCTGCTCCCGGCCGCACACCTCGGCCAGGTACTCCCGGAGCGTGCCGGGCGGGACGAGCCGGAACGGATAGTGATGCGTACGCGAGCGGATCGTCCCGATGACCTTCTCGGGCTCCGTCGTCGCGAAGATGAACTTCAGATGCTCCGGCGGCTCCTCGACGACCTTCAGGAGGGCGTTGAAGCCCGCCGAAGTGACCATGTGGGCCTCGTCGATGATGTAGATCTTGTAGCGACTGCTCGCCGGCCCGAAGAAGGCCTTCTCGCGCAGATCACGCGCATCGTCCACACCGCCGTGCGAAGCGGCGTCGATCTCGATGACGTCGATCGAACCCGGGCCGTTCCTCGCCAGGTCCTTGCAGGACTGGCACTCGCCGCAGGGCGTCGGGGTGGGACCTTGCTCACAGTTCAGACAGCGGGCCAGGATGCGCGCGCTCGTCGTCTTGCCGCAGCCGCGCGGACCACTGAACAGGTAGGCGTGATTGACCCGGTTGTTGCGCAGCGCCTGCTGCAACGGGTCGGTTACATGCTCCTGCCCGATGACCTCGGCGAACGACTCCGGGCGATAGCGGCGGTACAACGCGAGAGACGACACACATACGAGGTTATAGGCGCCCACTGACAACACATACCGCGAACGCAAAGCGCCCCCCACGCACCCGCCAGAGCCAACCTACCCTTGCTGCCTTCCGGCCCTGGGGGAGTTCAGTCAGATAGCGCCACGTGAGGGGCTGGCACCCACCCTAGCGGATCCCCCGGGCCGGAAGCGACGCCGGTCCCGCCCCGGCATCCCCCTCGGGACGATCCCGTGAGCGATCTTCGGATCGATCTCGGGCCGGAGGCCGATCTGGTTCGCGAGCACTCCTCAACGTCTTGTATTGTTTGCGGCGGAGGATTCGCCTAGTGGCCTAGGGCGCACGCTTGGAAAGCGTGTTGGGGGCAACCCCTCACGAGTTCGAATCTCGTATCCTCCGCCAGTGCCTCACCGGGCACTAACGTTGAAGGGCCCCACTGTTCGCAGTGGGGCCCTTCGACGTTGTGGGGCCGTTGCTCTGTGCTCGGTCTCTGTGCTCGGCCGTCAGGCTCCCGGGAACCAGTAGTTGTGGACGGTGGTCGTTTCCGGCTGTTGGCCTCCGCTGGTCGGCCAGCCGAGCGAGGCCGCTACGGGCATCATTTTCTCGGCGAAGGCGCTCATGTGCCGCTCGGACTCCCAGACGTCGTAGATGTCCAGGCCGTCGCTGCTCGGCACGCACACGTGGGCGATGCAGCCGTCGAAGATCTCGGGCGTCTCCTGAAGCTTCGCGTTGAGCGCGTCGTACTGGTCGGTGGTGATGCCCGGGATTGCTGCGTGCATGAAGATCGCCATGGTTGCTGCTCCTTGTTCTGCGAGGGGTGGGTGAGGGATGGGTGTTGGCTGTTGTTGGTGGGCCTCAGGCCGTGGTGTTGGCGACTTCGGTTATGTCCCGTGCCACGCGCTCCGGGGTTTCCCAGTGCACGACGTGTCCCACCCCCTCGTAGACGATCAGGCGGGAGCCGAGGACCGAGTCGAGGACGGTCTGTTGTTCCTCCCGCGTCACGAAAGGGTCCTGGTCGCCCCAGAGGGCCAGCGTGGGGACGAGGATCCCGGAGAGCGTCGCCCGCAGGTCGGTTTCCAGCAGACCGCGCAGCGTCTCCCGCCATACGCGGGCGGGCGCCTTCAGGCTCTCCTCCACGACCGTCTCCAGGAAGCCGCGCCCTACGGAACCGGCGGCGGATCCGGCGATGAGGCCCAGCGCGAAGCGTTCCGCGAACGAGCGGTCCAGCGGGTCCTCCAGCTGCCGCACGACCTCCCACATCTCTACTGCGGCCGGCTTGTCGGAGAGGGTGACCGGGGTGCCCAGGAGGACCAGCCCGGCCACCCTGTCGGGATAGCGGCCCGCGACGATGCGTGCCTGTACCCCTCCGCTGGAGCCGCCGACGAGCACGGCACGCTCGATCCCCACGGCGTCCATGAAGGCGACGAGGTCGGTGGCGAAGTCCTCGGGGAGATAGCCGTCCGGGGGCTTCTCGGCGTCCCCGTGGCCTCGCTGCGTGGGCGCGTAGACATGCAGCGAGGAGGGCAGGCACCGCAGCAGCGGCTCGAACGTCCACCAGGAGTCCACGTAGCCGTGGACCAGGACGACGGGTGTGCCCGCGGGATCGCCCGCCTCGGCGTACGGGAGGACCGGCCCCTCGCGCAGGGGGACCGTGTGCACGGCGACGGCGGGCATGGCGGCTCTCCCCGTCCTCAGGTCATGGCGTGGGCGTCGGCGCGGGCGTCGGCTCGATGTTCTGGTTGGCGTGGAAGAAGTTGCCCGGGTCGTAGGCGTTCTTGACGCGGGTGAGCCGGGCGTAGTGGTCGCGGTAGGTGGCCCGCACGCGGCTGTGGCTCTCGTCCTCGCCGATGAAGTTCACGTAGGCACCGCCCATGGAGTGCGGGTGCAGCTCCTCCCAGTAGTCGACGCACCACTGTCTGATCGCCCCCGCGTTGGCCGGGTCGGGGTCGATGCCGCCGATGACGCCGGACCAGACGGCGTCGCGGTAGCCCCACGCGGTGTCCTCGTGGTCGACGCGGGCCGCGGCCCCGTCGACGGGGTAGAGGTGCATGGTCGACAGGTCGGTGGGGAGGTTCTCGGCGTACTTCGCGTGCACGTCGATCGCGTCGTCCGTGATCCGGTCGAAGAAGTCGCCGCGCCAGTACCACTGAAGGCCGGTGGGGATCAGCTCGTCGAACATGCTCTGCAGTGCCGGGTACGGCATCGGCGCGGTGAAGTGGAAGGCGGGCGGGCCCGGTTCGCGCACGGCGGCCAAGGCCTTCTCGGCGTCGTCCGGGTCGCCGGTCCAGCACCACACGACGCCGCACATCTTCTGCCCGTGGATCTCCTCCGGGAACGGCGGGCCCGGCGGGACGGTGAGCGCGGCGAAGAAGCCGTTCAGGTCGTCGGGTGCCTGCGGCAGGAAATCGCGGTACCAGCGCAGCACGTCGCGGGTCAGGTCGACCGGCCACACGGTGGCCCCGGCGACCACGTCACGCACCGGGTGCAGCCGGAAGCGGAACGAGGTGACGACGCCGAAGTTGCCGCCTCCGCCGCGCAGCGCCCAGAACAGGTCCGGGTGCTGGGACTCGCTCGCGGTGACGAAGCTGCCGTCGGCGAGCACGACGTCCGCGGCGACGAGGTTGTCGATCGTCAGGCCGTACTTGCGGGTGAGGTGGCCGTGGCCGCCGCCGAGCGTGAGGCCGCCGACGCCCGTCGTCGACATGATTCCGGCGGGGGTGGCGAGACCGAAGGCGTGGGCCGCGTGGTCCAGGTCGCCGAGCTGACTGCCGCCGCCGACCCGGGCCGTCCGCGCCACGGGGTCGACGCGGGCCCAGCGCATGGGCGACAGGTCGACGGTGACGGCGTCGTCGACCTCGCAGAGCCCGGCGCCGCTGTGGCCGCCGCCCCGGACGGCGAGCTCCAGGCCCCGTTCGCGGGCGAAGTCGACGGCGGCCATGACGTCCGCCGCGTCCGCGCACCGCACGAGGGCGGCCGGACGCCTGTCGATCATCGCGTTGTAGATCGCGCGGGCCCGGTCGTACTCGGGGTCAGCCGGGCCGATGACCGGGCCGCGCAGCGCGGCTCTCATGTCTTCGAGGGTGGTGCCGTCCATGACGGGCTCCTTGCCGAGACGCTGACCGCTGCACGCAACCGGGCTCCCCCCTGTCGGGGCCGTCGGTGAGCGGATGTACGCCGGCGTCCTGGCACCCCCCATCAGCCACAGAGCTGACCTCTCCAGCGTCCCGCCATCGGGCCGTACCCGCAATTCACGACGCCGCCGGTCCCGGCCGGCAGGAGGACCCGACAGGACCCGACAGCCGTCCCACGGGCTCAGGGGTCAGGGGTCCTCAGCGCTCGACGAAGAAGCTGTCGTGCTTGACGAGGAACTCGCCGAACTCCTTGCCGCCCTTCTGGGCCATCTCCGCCACCTGCTCGAAGTACTCCTCGCGCGGGGCGCCCGGTGCGAAGAGCAGGAGCATGGAGGCGGGGTCGTCGCCGTCGTTCTTGAAGGCGTGCAGGCCGCCCACCGGGACGTAGAGGAAGTCGCCGGGGCCGCCGGTGATCCAGCGGTCGCCGTCGTAGAGCTGGACCTGGCCGGAGAGGACGAAGAAGGACTCGGAGATCGACTTGTGGAAGTGGGTGCTCGGTCCCGGGGACTTCGGGGCCATGTCCACCCGGTAGAGGCCGAATTCGCCGCCGGTCGAGGCGTGCGTCGCGAGGTAGTGCGTACGGTTGCCGCGCGGGCTGACCAGCTCGGGCTCCTGGTCGGCCGGTCTGAACACCGCGTTGATCTCGCCGCCCTCGCCGAGATAGCGGGGCTCCGGATAGGACATGTTCCGCTCCTTCACAGGTACTTGACCGTGCCGTGCTCGACCGTGGGTGCTTGGCCGTGCGTGCTGACTTTAGCCACCGTCCACCCGCCGCCCCTGTTAGTTCTGCCTGATGATCCCGGGGCGGAGTTAAGCTGGACTGCATGCTTGATACGCGGCGCATGCAAGTCCTCCGGGCAGTGGTCACCAGCGGCTCCGTGACCGCCGCGGCACGCAACCTCGGGTACACGCCCTCCGCGGTCAGCCAGCAGATGGCGGCCCTGGAGAAGGAGGCGGGCATCGCCCTCCTGGAGCGCACCGGCCGCGGGGTGCGGGCGACGGACGCCGGGCGGCTGCTCACCGAGTACGCGGTCGCGATCGGCCGGCAGATCGCCGAGGCGGAGACCGCGCTCGCCGAGCTGCGGGCGGGGCGGACGGGCCGGGTCTCGATGCGGTACTTCACGACGGCGGGCGCGCTGCTCGTCGCCCCGGCGCTTGCCGCGTTGCGGCGGGCGCAGCCGGGTGTGCAGGTCGAGTTGAAGCTGTCGGATCCCGACGATCCGATGCCCGCGGTGCGGGACCGGCAGGCCGACCTCGCCCTGGTGGTCAGACCGGCGGGTCAACTGGGCGTGGACGGCGTCCGGTTCGAGCACCTCCTGGACGACCGCTACCACGCCGTACTCCCCGTGGGGCATCCCCTCGCCGCGAAGCCCCTCCTGGAGATGACGGACCTGGCCGACGAGCCGTGGGTCGCGAGCGAGTCGCCTGGTCCCTGCCTCGACCCCATCCTGGAGGCGTGCGGGGCGGCCGGTTTCAGCCCGGACTTCGTGGTGGAGAGCGGGGACTACGCCACGGCGCAGGGCTTCGTCGCCGCGGGCCTCGGCGTCAGCCTCGTCCCGGAACTCGGCCTGGACACACCCCACTCCGGCGTGGCCGTCCGCGAGGTCCGCAATCCGGTGCCGGTCCGGTCGATCTACGCGGCGGTACGGGGCCCCGCGCCCGACCGCCCGGCGGTGGGGGGTCTTCTGGATGCGCTGCGGGGGGCGGTGGCTCAGCTCGGGGGCGGCGGGACCGCGCCTTCCGGCGCGGCGTAGCACCGTACGGTGACAGTCTGCTGGGGGCTCCAGCGCTGGCGGCCCGTGCCGAGGAACTGCCAGCCCGCGCGTTCGTAGAGGGCGGTCGCCGAAGTGTCGGACTCGACGACGTCCAGGACCGGGTACACCCCCAGTTCCCCGGCCTCGGCCGCCACGCGCGCCAGCAGCCGCGCCCCGATGCCGTGCCCGCGGGCCTCCGGCGCGACGAACAGCCGGCTGACCACGGCGGTCTCTTCGACGGCCACGCCTTCTCGTCCGCTCCACAGCACGGGGGCGACGTCGTCCGCGGTACTGCGGCAGAGCGCGACGTGGCCCACGACGCGGCCTCCGAGCTCGGCGACCCAGGCCCCCGTGAACGAGCTCCCGGCCAACCAGTCGGCGGGCCGGTCGGGCCAGTTGGTGGGATACCCGTCAGCCGCGTGCACCTGAGCGAGGACCTCCACGCAGGTGGGGAGGTCGGGGGCTTGGCGGGGGCGGATGGAGGTAGGAGCGGAGACGCGGGTACGGGTGCGCGGGGCGGGGTCTTGGCTCACTGCGGTATGCAAGCACAGGTCAGGGTTGCCTCGGATCCGCCCCCCAAGGCCCCCGCCCCCGAACAACCCCCCGCCCATACATGGGCGCCCCGCGCCCCCCGCGCTAAGGTCGGGGATCAGACAGAGCCTGCATGACACGGGGGAGGCGGCCGCGGATGGCGCCGGATGAGGCTGTGATCGGCTGTACCGGTGAACTCGTCATCGGTACGCGCGGATCCGCGGGACCGGGCGAGGTCCTGGTGCGGATCCGAGGAGGTTCCGAGACGTTTCTCGCCTGGTCCGACGAACCGCTGCCGCACGGCGCCGCCGTACTCGTCATCGAGTCGCGCGGCAGCCGCCAGGTCGATGTCATCAAGTGGGCGGATCCGTTGGACGCGTTGACCGGCGACGGCGCCGGCGACGCCGGTTGAGGAGTCGATCGATGTTCGGTTACCGCGTTCCCGCCCCCGACGAGGCGATGCTGATCTCCGGCGGGAGGCGAGGACTTGGCGGCGCCCCCTTCCGGGTGGTGACGGGGCACGGCAAGTTCGTGCTGCCCATCTTCCGCAAGACCCGCTTCCTCACGCTGTCCATGTGCGAGGCGGAAGTCGTCGAGCACTGCGTGACCCGGCAGGGCATCGCCCTGAAGGTACGGGCCGTGATCGCCTTCAAGGTCGGCAACGACACGGAGAGCATCGTCAACGCGGGCCAGCGCTTCCTCTCCGACCAGGGCCAGATGTCCGTCCTGACCGGCCGTATCTTCGCCGGTCATCTGCGTTCCATCATCGGCTCGATGACCGTCGAGGAGATCGTCACCGAGCGGCAGAAGCTCGCCACCGAGGTCCTCGACACCTCGAAGTCCGAGATGGCGAAGATCGGCCTGCACGTGGACTCGCTGCAGATCCAGTCGATCGACGACGGCGACACCGGCTACATCGACGCCATGTCCGCACCGCACAAGGCCGCCATCCAGCGCCAGGCCCAGATCGCCCAGGCGCAGGCGACCCAGGCGTCGGCCGAGGCCGAGCAGGAGGCGGCGCGGAACCAGGCCGAGTACGCGCGCCAGACCGCCATCGTGCAGGCCCAGTACTCCGCCGAGGTCGAGCAGGCACAGGCCAAGGCCTCCCAGGCGGGCCCGCTCGCGGAGGCGCACGCGCAGCAGGAGGTGCTGCGCGCCCGTACGGAACTCGCCGAGCGCGCCGCCCAGTTGCGGCAGCAGCAGCTGGTAGCCGAGGTGGTCAAGCCCGCGGAGGCCGACGCCGAGCGCATCCGGGTCCTTGCCCTCGCCGAGGCCGAGCGGATGAAGATCCAGGCGGAAGCGGCGGCGTCGTACGACCGGGTCGCGCTCGACCGGATGCTGATCGACCAGTTGCCGCTGATCGTGAAGGAGGCGGCGACCGGCCTCTCCGGCGCCAATGTGAACGTCCTGAACGGCGCGGACGGGCTGGGCGAGATCGCGGCCGGTCTGGTCGGGCAGGGCCTGACGATCCTGGACTCGGTGCGCAACAACCTCGCCACGCCCGCCTCCCAGGGGCAGGGCCAGGGACGTGGGCAGGGGCAGGGTGAGCGCGAACCCGTCGACATCAAGCGGTACCTGGGTGCTCCCGCCCCCCGCGGCCAGGCGGACAGCGGCAAGGGCGACGGCCCCGTGGAGATCCAGTAGCCCCGGCGCACGGCGGCCCACCACCGGAGCGGCCTCGCGGCGGCGTCATCCCGGTGGCGGGCCACTCGCGTACGTAGGACGACGCCCCCTGCCCCGCGCACCACCGCCACCACCACCCCGCACCGCACGCGAGAGCGAGAGCAGCCAGCCGATCCCGGCGAGCGAGACGAGGACGAGCCCGCCGTCGGAGAAGAGCGTGAACAGGTGCTTCTGCTGCTCGGTGGGGGTGGGGATGTAGCCCTGCGCGAAGAGCGCGGGGTCGAGCCCGGTGCTGGTGATCCTCGCGACGAGCCAGATGGCGATGCCGTGCATCGAGTCCCACAGCGCGTGCAGCAGCGAGACACCGAGATACGTGGCGATGACCGGCCCCGTGAAGCGGAACCGCCCGCCCGGCTCACGGAACTTGAGGAGCACCCCGCCCGCGATCGCGGTCCACAGGCCGTGCCCGAAGGGGGCGAGGAGCCCGCGCAGGATCTCGGTCTCCAGGAGCGAACGCAGGTCGAGGCCGCGCATCGTGACGGCGGCGTTGAAGGCGTACCCGGAACTCTCGAAGGCCGCGAAGCCGAACCCGACGGCGGCGCCGAGCACCAGACCGGCGCGCAGGCCGCGGATCTGCCGGAAGCGGCGCAGGACCAGCATCAGCGCGACCAGCTTGACGGCCTCCTCGATCAGACCGACGCCCAGGAAGATCCACAGGGAGGGGTGCAGGAGGTAGTACTCCATGACGGACGCGCCGAGCACCCCGAGCACACCGCCGACGATGAAGCAGTTGAGCAGCACGCCGAGGCCGAGGTCGCGTCCGTCCCGCTCGTAGGCCCAGAGCACGAAGACGGCCGGGACGAGGAAGCTGCCCAGGAGGATGAGGGTGGGCAGGAGGTTGGTGTTCTTCGTGGCGTAGGTGATGACGGCCGTGAGCAGCCAGAGGGCGAGGCCGCCCCAGAGGCAGCGCTTCCAGAGGCCGGGCCGCATCTGCGGGGCGGGGCCGTTGCCGTCCGGGCCGTTGCTGTCCGGGCCGTTGCCGTCCGGGCCCGGGGGCCGACTCGCCGGCGTGTCCAACCTCTGGCTCATCAGACGGGATCCCCCTTCGAAGCATTCGGATCACGCACCGTCGCCCGCTATCCGCTATCCGCTTGCCGCCCACTGTCCGTTTCGCCCGACTCTAGGTTAAATACGTCCTATGCCGCATCCGGGGACGCTCATCCTGATCATGGCCATCGCCGTGCTCGCGCCCCTCCTCACCCACGGCGTCAGCCGCTGGCTCCCCGTCCCCCTGGTCATCTTCGAGATCCTGCTCGGCATCCTCATCGGGCCCGACGTTCTGGGGTGGGCCCACCACGACGAGGTCATCGACGTGCTCTCGGACCTCGGCCTCTCGATGCTGATCTTTCTCGCGGGGTACGAGATCCAGTTCGACGCCGTCCGCGGGGACACCCTGCGCCGTTCGGTGTGGGCGTGGGTGGTCTCGCTGGCGCTCGGACTCGGCGTCGCGTTCGCGCTGTCCGGGGGCGCCGTCACCAAGAGCTTCGTCATCGGCACGGCGCTGACCAGCACCGCGCTCGGCACGGTGCTTCCGATCCTGCGCGACTCCGGGGACCTGCGGGGCCGCTTCGGGACGGTGATGATGGCATTCGGCGCGGTCGGTGAGTTCGGCCCGATCATCGCGATGTCCCTGCTCCTGAGCGGCCGCTCGCCCGGCACGGCGACCGCGGTGCTCGCCGCCTTCGCCGCCGTCACGGCCGCCGCGGTCTTCTGGGCGCTGCGGCCGAGGCCTCCCTGGTTCTCGCAGGTCATCGCCAAGACCCTGCACAGCAGCGGCCAGTTCGCGGTGCGCTTCGTGATGCTGCTGCTCGCCGCGATGCTGGGCCTCTCGTACGCCTTCGGCCTCGACACGCTCCTGGGCGCGTTCGCGGCGGGCCTGGTCACCCGGCTCGTGCTGCAGGGCGCGGCGCCGGAGAGCAGCGAGGTGGTCCTCGGGAAGATCGAGGCGATGGGCTTCGGCTTCCTGGTGCCGGTGTTCTTCATCGTCACCGGCATCGATTTCGACCTGGACGCGCTGCTCGGCGGCGGCCGTCCCCTCATCCTGCTCCCCGCCTTCCTCCTCCTCTTCCTCGTCGTACGCGGCCTGCCCGTGTACTTCCTCGCCCCGCGTGACCTGGACGTACGCGACCGGCGGGCCCTCACGCTCTACTCCGCCACGGCCCTGCCGCTCGTCGTCGCGATCACCACCATCGGCCTGGCCGACAAGGCACTGACGGCGGGTGAGGCCGCGGCGCTCGTCGGCGCGGCGATGGTGTCGGTGCTCGTCTTCCCGCTGGTGGCGCTGAGGCTGCGGGCATGCTCGCCACGCGACCTCAACACCACAGGGGCGGGCCCCGGCTAGGGAACCGGCCAAGGTCTCGGCCTTAGGCGAGCGCGACGAGCTCCCGGTAGTCCGGGCTCCAGAGGTCCTCGGTCCCGTCCGGCAGGAGCAGCACGCGGTCGGGCCGCAGCGCGTCGATGGCCCCTTCGTCGTGCGTCACCATCACGATCGCGCCCGGATACGTGCCCACCGCGCCGAGCACCTCGTCGCGCGACGCCGGGTCGAGGTTGTTGGTCGGCTCGTCGAGGAGCAGGACGTTCGCCCCCGAGTGCACGAGCCCCGCGAGCGCGAGCCGGGTCTTCTCGCCACCCGACAGCACGGCGGCGGGCTTGTCGGCGTCGTCCCCGCGGAACAGGAAGGACCCGAGCACGCCCCGCACCTCACCGTCCGTCAGACCGGGCGCGACGGCGGCAAGGTTTTCCCGCACCGTCATCCCGCCGTCGAGGGTGTCGTGCTCCTGCGCGAAGTAGCCGAGCCGGGCCCCGTGACCGTGCACCACCCGCCCGCTGTCCGGGAGTTCGGCCCCGGCGAGGAGGCGCAGGAGGGTGGTCTTCCCGGCGCCGTTGAACCCCAGGACGACCAGCCGGCTGCCCCGGTCGACGGCCAGATCGACGCCGCCGAGCACCCGATGGCCCCCGTACGCCTTCACCAGGCTGACCGCGCCGAGCGGCGTACGACCGCAGGGCGCGGGCTCGGGCAGCCGGATCCGCGCGACCCGCTCGCCGCGCCGCACCGGCTCGGTGGCGGCGAGCATCCGGTCGGCGCGGCGGGCCATGTTCTTCGCGGCGGTGGCGGTGGCGACGTGCGAGCGCATCTTCTCCGCCTGGCTGCGCAGGGAGGCGGCCTTCCGCTCCGCGTTGGCCCGCTCACGGCCGCGCCGCCGCTCGTCCGCCGCCCGCTGGGCGAGGTAGGTGTGCCAGCCGGTGTTGTGTACGTCGACGGCAGCGCGGCCCGGGTCGAGCGCGAAGACGCGGTTGACGGTGTCCGCGAGCAGCCCGGTGTCATGGCTGATGAGGACGAGCCCGCCGGGATAGGTCCCCAGATACCCCCGCAGCCAGCCGACCGAATCGGCGTCCAGGTGGTTGGTCGGCTCGTCGAGGAGGAGGGTGTCGTGGCGCGAGAAGAGGATGCGGGCCAGCTCCACGCGGCGCCGCTGGCCGCCGGAGAGGTGACCCACCGGCGCGTCCATCGCGCGCTCGGGGAGCCCGAGCCCCGCGGCCACGCGAGCGGCCTCCGCCTCGGCGGCGTACCCGCCCCGCGCCTGGAACGCGTCGTCCGCGCGGGCGTAGGCGGCCATGGCCCGCTGCTGCTCCGCGCCGCTCCCGGCCGCGGCCATGGCGCTCTCGGCGCCGCGCAGGGCCTGCACCGCCTGGTCGAGGCCGCGGGCGGAGAGGATGCGGGCCGTGACGGTGCTGTGCGGGTCGGCAGCGGCGGGGTCCTGGGCGAGGTATCCCAGGGAGCCGGTGCGGGTGAGAGTCCCGGCGGCCGGGGCGGCCTGCCCCGCGAGGGTCTTGAGCAGGGTGGTCTTGCCGGCGCCGTTACGGCCCACGAGGCCGATGCGGTCGCCGGGGGCGATGTGGAAGGAGGCGCCGGCCAGCAGTAGCCGGGCGCCGCCGCGGACGTCGATGCGTCGGGCGGTGATCATGAGGTAACGCTCCGCAGTAGCGAATGGACACACGGGTGACGTGGAGACCGGTGTCCTGGCTAGGAGATGCGGGGCGTAGACATGCGACGAGGTTAATGGGCCGGTTCCGGTGACCGCACTCCCATTTCCTCCCAGACGCCCTTCCCGCCCTCGTGCTGGTGCTGGTGCGAAGAAAACCCCCACACGGGATGATCGACTCCATGGACGTCACCCTGCACCTGGCCCAGGAACCGGAAGCCGACGAGCTCCTCGGCCGCAGTCCGCTGGCCGCGCTCGTCGGGATGCTGCTCGACCAGCAGGTTCCGATGGAGTGGGCGTTCGCGGGCCCGCATACGATCGCGCGGCGGTTGAACGCGGACGATCTCGACGCGCACGAGATCGCGGCGTACGACCCCGATGAGTTCGCGGCGCTTCTCTCCACGAAACCGGCCGTGCATCGCTATCCGGGATCGATGGCGAAGCGGATCCAGCAGCTCTGCGGCTATCTGGTGGAGCACTACGAGGGTGACCCCACCGCCCTGTGGGAGAACGCCGCTTCCGGCAAGGAGCTCCTGCAGCGCCTCAACGACCTCCCCGGCTTCGGCAAGCAGAAGTCCCAGATCTTCCTGGCCCTGCTCGGCAAGCAGCTGGGCGTACGTCCTGAGGGCTGGCGGGAGGCGGCGGGGGCGTACGGGGAGCCGGACGCGTACCGCTCGGTGGCGGACATCACGGGCCCCGAGTCCCTCCAAAGGGTCCGCACCCACAAACAACAACTAAAGGCCGCAGCCAAGTCCTCCGGCAAGTAACCCTCGGGACCCCGCATCCACCCGCCCGGAGCACGGTTTCCGGCGTTCCGGAGTCGGAGTAGCCCCGCGGCCACCGCGGCATACCGGCGCGGCACCGCGCCCCCACACGCGTCAGCCCCGTGCCGTGTTCGTAGCCCATGAGGGGGGATCTCGGCGTCAGGGAACAGCAAGCGGCGTTCCGTGGGGGACATGACCCCTCATGAGCCGTGCCGCGTCGCCCCGCCCCGCGTGGCTTCGCAGTGCCCTCATCCTGCTGGTCCTCCTCGGCACGGTCCTCGCCCCCGCCGAAGCCACCCCCACCCCCACCCCCGCCCCACCCGCGGCCGTATCCACCGAGCCCACCGGCGAGGCCCATCAGGACACCGCCGACAGCGCACTCCGCGTCACCACGAGGCGCCCCGCCCTCGGCACCACCCCGCTCGCACACCCCCGCGCGCCCCGCCGAAGCCGCCCCCTCCCCACCCGCGGCCTCAGCCACCTCCCCGCGCCACGCTCCGTCGTCCTCCGCTGCTGACAGGTCCCGCCCTCCACGACCACCAGCAACAGCGAACCGAGGACAGGACAGACACCCATGCCCATCGACCCTTACGCGGCCCTGCACGCCCTCCTCCGCGCCGAAGCCGTACGCAACTCACCCAACACCACCCCCAACCCGGATACCGCCAGCCAGGCCCAGGGCGAAGAAGAGGATCAGGGCGCGGAGCAGAAGACCGGGCAGCACGACCGCTGACGGCCTCCACCCCCGACCGGCGCAGGCGCCCCCGCCAGCCTCAGCGTCTGCGCCGAGCCGTCCCGAACACCGACCGCGAGATCTCCCGCCCGATCTGCGTCCCCAACGACCGCGCGAGCGACTTGAAGATCCCGCTCCCCACCACCTGGTCCACCACATTCCCGGAGCCGCCCCCCTTGGCGCCCTTCGCAGCCCCCTTCTCCGCCTCCGCCGCCGCGGCGACCGCCGCAGCCGCCTCCTCCGCCTCCGCCTGACGCGCAGTCAACTTCTCGTACGCCGACTCCCGGTCCACCGCCTCCGCATACCGCCCGTACAGCAGAGACCCCTTCACCGCCCCCTCCAGCGCCCCCGCCTCCACCGGCCCCATCAACGACTCCGGCGCCCGCAACCGCGTCACGGCCACCGGCGTGGGCGCGCCCCTCTCGCTCAGTACGGTGATCACCGCCTCGCCCGTGCCGATCGCGGTCAGCGTCTCCTCCAGGTCGTACGCCGAGTCCGGGAACGTCCGGACCGTCGCCTTCAACGCCTTCTGGTCGTCCGGCGTGAACGCCCGCAACGCGTGCTGGACCCGGTTGCCCAGTTGGGCGAGGACATCGCCGGGCACGTCCTTCGGCGTCTGCGTCACGAAGAAGACGCCGACCCCCTTCGACCGGATCAGCCGCACGGTCTGGGTGATCGCCTCCAGGAACGCCTTCGACGCCCCGTTGAAGAGCAGGTGCGCCTCGTCGAAGAAGAAGACGAGCTTCGGCTTCTCCACGTCGCCCACCTCGGGCAGGTCGTTGTAGAGATCCGCCAGCAGCCACATCAGGAACGTCGAGAAGAGCTGCGGCTTGTCCTGCACGGCGGGCAGTTCGAGCACCGATACGAGGCCCCGCCCGTCCGGCGCGGCCCGCATGAACTCGCTCGTGTCGAACTCCGGCTCCCCGAAGAAGTCCCCCATGCCCTGTGCCTCGAAGGCGGTCAGCGCCCGCAGGATGACGCCCGCGGTGACCGTGGAGAGACCGCCGATCCCCTTGAGCTCGGGCTTGCCCTCGTCCGACGTCAGGAACGTCACCACGGCCCGCAGGTCCTTTAGATCGACCAGTTCAAGCCCTTTTTGATCGGCGTAATGGAAGATCAGGCCGAGTGACTGCTCCTGGGTCTGATTCAGCTGGAGCACCTTCGAGAGCAGCACGGGGCCGAAGCTCGTGATCGTGGCCCGCACGGGGATACCGGTGCCGATGCCGCCCAGTGCGTAGAACTCGCTGGGGAAGCCCGTCGCCTCCCACGTCTGACCGACCTCCCGCGCCCGCTCGGCGACCTTCTCGCCGCTCTCCCCCGGCACCGAGATCCCGGAGACGTCCCCCTTGATGTCCGCGAGGAACACCGGCACGCCCTGCGCGGCCAGCTGCTCGGCGATGAGCTGGAGGGTCTTCGTCTTGCCCGTACCGGTCGCCCCCGCGACGAGCCCGTGCCGGTTGAGCATGGCCAGCGGAATGCGGATCTGGGCGTCGGGCAGACACTGCCCGTCCCACAGGAGCGCCCCGAGGTCCAGCGCGGGCCCGGCGAAGGCGTACCCGGAGACGATCTCCATCGCCTCCTGAGGCAGCGCCCCCTGAAGCAGCGCCCCCTGAGACGACGCCTCACCGGAACCTTTGCCTCCGGTCGTCACCCCCGCGACCGGCGAAGACTCGTTAGAGGGTTTCGCGCCCTCCGTCGTGGACGGCATCGGCTGGCTGTCGCTCACTTCTGCCCCTGTTCCCGGCGTGGCCGTACCCGGTTTGCCCCGCTTTACGGCGTCATTTCCCAGAGTCGCACTCCGTCTCCATGGCTGCGCCCGGAGAGCCTTGCCCGGTAGGCTTTCCGTGTGATCTTCAAGCGCATCGGAAACGGCCGGCCGTACCCCGACCACGGCCGGGAAAGCACCCGGCAGTGGGCGGACGTCGCGCCGCGCCCGGTCCGCCTCGATCAGCTCGTGACGACCAAGGGCCAGCTGGACCTAGAGACGCTCCTCGCGGAGGACTCGACGTTCTACGGCGACCTCTTCGCGCACGTGGTGAAGTGGCAGGGCGACCTCTACCTGGAAGACGGACTGCACCGCGCGGTCCGTGCCGCGCTCCAGCAGCGCCAGGTGCTGCACGCCCGCGTCCTCGAACTGGGCTGACAGCCGCCATCGCCCTCATTGACCCTTCAGCCATTGACCCTTTCGGGTTGGACTGAGCCCAAGTCAATGATCATTTAGTAGGCATCACGGCGTCGTCGCACTACGCTGCGCCCATGAGCATGCTCACTCCCCCCGGCATGGGCGGCAAGTACCGCATCACGGGGGCCAAATATCCGCGTATGCGCCGGAACCGTGGCCGCCGCAGGATCGTGCTCGCGGTGGTCGCGTCCGTCGTGGCGGCCGGCCTGATCGGCTGGGGAACACTGCAGCTCATCGACGTCTTCACGGGCGGCGACAAGGCAACGGCGGCAAGCGCCCGCAGCGACTGCAAGCCCAAGCAGCGCCCCTCGGCCGAGCCGCCCGCCCCCAAGGCGCTCCCCAAGCCGGGCCAGATCAAGGTCAACGTCTACAACGCCACGCCCCGCTCCGGCCTCGCCAAGGACGTCGCGGGCGAGCTGAAGAAGCGCGGATTCACCATCGGCAAGGTGGACAACGCTCCGAAGGAGTACGACAAAAAGGTCAAGGGAACCGGCATGCTGCTCGGCGCCAAGTCCGCCAAGGACACCGCCCTGCCGGTCCTCGGCACGCAGCTCGCGGGCGCCGAGAGCCGGACGGACGCCCGTAAGGGCGGCGAGGTGGACCTCATCCTGGGCGCGAAGTTCAAGGATCTGGCAAAGAAAGAGGACGCCGACAAGGCTCTGGCGGTACTCGCCAAACCCAAGCCGACGTCCTCGACGTCCAACGGCCAGAGGGACTGCTGAGCGCGGTCCCTGGAAGGACTGCTGAGCGCTACTCCGCGGTCCCGTACATCCGGTCACCGGCGTCGCCGAGGCCCGGCACGATGTAGCCGTTCTCGTTCAACCGCTCGTCGACCGAAGCCGTCACGACCGTCACCGGCGTGCCCGCCAGCTCGCGCTCCATGACCTCGACGCCCTCGGGCGCGGCCAGGAGCACCACGGCGGTGACGTCGTCCGCGCCGCGCTTGATCAGTTCCTGGATGGCCGCGACGAGCGTGCCGCCGGTGGCCAGCATCGGGTCGAGGACGTACACCTGGCGCCCGGAGAGGTCCTCCGGCATGCGGGTCGCGTACGTCGACGCCTGCAGGGTCTCCTCGTCGCGGATCATCCCGAGGAAGCCCACCTCGGCGGTCGGCAGGAGCCGCACCATGCCGTCCAGCATGCCGAGCCCGGCGCGCAGGATCGGCACGACCAGGGGGCGCGGGTAGGACAGCTTGACGCCGGTCGTCGGGGTGACCGGGGTCTCGATGTCGACCTGCTCGGTGCGCACGTCCCGGGTGGCCTCGTACGCGAGCAGGGTGACCAGCTCGTCGGCGAGGCGCCGGAAGGTCGGAGAGTCGGTGCGCTTGTCGCGCAGCGTGGTGAGTTTGTGCGCCACCAGCGGGTGGTCGACGACGTGGATACGCATGCTTCAACGGTAACCGCGCCCGGGACCACCCGGTCTCCCCCGTTACGGCCACCTCCGCCGCCTCCCCGAAACTTCCGCGCTGGCATCAAACCCGCCGTACGGGGGAAAGTGGACGTACGACCTGGGGTGGTGTTGCCCATGCCGGACAGAGAGCCCGGCGGCCGAGAGCCGGACCGCGAGACCGAAGCCGAGCGCCGGCGCCGCCGCGCCCAGTTCCTGCACGAACGCGCCGAGGCCCTGGAGCTCCGGGACCGTGTGAAGCCGCGCCGCGCCCGGGCGGCACGCATGCGTCAGCAGATGCGTATGCGCACGTTCCGCTGGTAGCGGCCACCTCTCACGCAGGCATCCGGGAGCCGTCCGGGAAACGCGACGCGGACACAGCGGGCGGAAGACCTCTCCTCGGGCCGCGGTTTCTGCCACGATTCCGAGTGGGCGGGGCTTGGAACAGCAACTCCCCCGCTCCCC
The DNA here is from genome assembly GCF_041435335.1 of Streptomyces sp. NBC_01283. Taxonomy (NCBI): domain Bacteria; kingdom Bacillati; phylum Actinomycetota; class Actinomycetes; order Kitasatosporales; family Streptomycetaceae; genus Streptomyces; species Streptomyces sp. NBC_01283. The sequence goes on along the minus strand of NZ_CP108430.1, from coordinate 4,800,385 downwards.
GAACTCGCCGGGGGGACACCCAAACCGTCAACCGGCACTGTCTATGACCAGTGGGAGAGTCACGGTGTACTTCGCCGCACTGCTCGCGCGCACCGAAGACGGGTGGGAAGCGAGCGACACGGAGCTCGACAATGTGGAGACCCTGTCGGATCTGGCCGACCTGGCCCGAGAGGCCACGGCCGGCAGCGCTGAGGACGACACCGTCCTCGTCTTCATCGAACAGGAGGGCGCCTGGTTCGGCGTCGTCCGCGTCGACGGTGAGGAGGACCCTCGTATCTACGTCTCGGACGCGGCCGCGGCCGCCCGGAGTTCGTACGGCGAGATCCTGCTCACCGACGAGATGCTCGGCCGTGAGCCGGGCACCGACGATCCGGGTGTCGATCTGGACGCCCTCGACCTGGATGGCACGGAGGACGGCGAACCCGCCGGCTCCGACGCCGTCCCCGATACGGCCGACGACGAGGAGACGGGGGAAGCCTCGGGCGAAGCGTTGCCCGCGGGGCCCCTCGGCGACTCGGAGCTCATGATCGACCTCGGCGTGCCCGAGAAGGAGCTGCTCGGCCTTGAGCCCGGTGACGCGCTCAGTGACATCGCCGAGATCCTCGGGGCGGCGGAGGTGCTAGAGGCCGTCCGCTAGGTTCCCGGTGTGAGCGACCGGAGCGACGACCACCACCACCTCAACGAACCAGCACCAGCACCAGCACCAGCACAACCCGATCCCGTACGCGACCGCTGGCGGGCCGCCATGCGGCTCGCCCTGGCCGAGGCCGAACTGGCCGTCCAGGTCGGCGACGTGCCCGTCGGCGCCGTCGTGCTGTCCCCGGACGGCACGACGGTGCTCGCGGCGGGCCACAACGAACGCGAGGCGACCGGCGACCCGACGGCGCACGCGGAGGTGCTCGCCCTGCGGCGGGCCGCGGCCGTGCTCGGGGAGTGGCGGCTGACCGGCTGCACGCTGGTGGTGACCCTGGAGCCCTGCACGATGTGCGCGGGCGCGCTCGTCCAGTCCCGGGTCGACCGGGTCGTCTACGGAGCGCGGGACGAGAAGGCGGGGGCCACGGGCTCCGTATGGGACGTCGTGCGCGACAGAAGGCTCAACCACCGCCCCGAAGTCATCGGGGGCGTCCTCGCGGAGGAGACCGCCGGACTGCTCACCCGCTTCTTCCGCGGGCGCTGAGAAGCCCTCCGAAGGCCCTCCGAAGACCTTCCGAGGAACGGATTTCTGACCACGGCCTTCTTTGGGCTAGAGTTCCTCTCGGTAGCGTGTCCGAGCGGCCGAAGGAGCTCGCCTCGAAAGCGAGTGTGGGGAAACTCACCGTGGGTTCAAATCCCACCGCTACCGCTCTTGATACGAAGGCCCCGTCCGCGAGGACGGGGCCTTCGTCGTTCCCGGGCCGGGCCGAAAGGGCCGTGCAGGCGAGTGCACACGAGCGCACGCGAGAGAGCCCCGGCGCCGTGAAGGCACCGGGGCTCCGTCCCGCTTGGACGGGGGGAACGGCATCGGGGGGACAAGCCGCTCCCCCCGATGAGGACCGGAACCCCCGGCCCGCGCCGTCATACGGGGGGAAGCCGACGGCGCGTGACCCCGCAGTGGGGGCCAGTCCCTTGCCCGCGGATTCCTGCCAGATCCGCTGGGGCACATCACCAATCCTGCGGCTCGCGCCACTCGGAACGGCGCGGCAAAGGGCCTCTGCTGCCGGGCCGTTGGTCCTTAAAGACCTTGTGAGCACCGGCCGGGTTAGACTCACCGCCGTCACAGGGGCCACAGGCGCAGCGGGTAAGGGGAGGCCGAGAGCATGGCGGTGCAGTGGAAAAAGATCGGGCTCTTCGCGCTCGTGGTCTTCATGCTCTACGTGATCATCACTGACCCCGCCAAGGCCGCGGACTACGTCCAGATAGGCTTCGAGGCGGTTTCCGACGCCGCTCAGAGCATCGGCGACTTCATGACGTGGGTCGCCAACGGGGGCAAGGACTGAGCGGCCCGGCCCGCCGTCCTCACCCTCCTCTCCCCGCTTCACAGGAGTGCGCATGATCCGCCATCTGGTCCTCTTCAAGCTCAACGACGGTGTGGAGCGCGACGAGCCGCGCGTCGTCGAGGGCGTCAAGGCCTTCCGCGCGCTCGGCGAGCAGATCCCGGAGCTCACGTTCTGGGAGTGCGACTGGAACATCACCGACCGGCCCATCGCGTACGACTTCGCCATCAACTCGGCGGTCGAGGACACCGATGCGCTGAAGCGGTACATCGAGCACCCCGCCCACCAGGCGGGCGTCGCCCTGTGGCGGGAGTTCGCCACGTGGGTGATCGCCGACTACGAGTTCTGAGCCACCCGGCTCAGCCGCCGACCGCCCCGCGCCAAGCGGCCCCTCACCGGAACGGTGAGGGGCTTTTCTGCGTCTTATGGCCCAACTTGCCCCTCAACACGTAGTTATCGGGTGCTTGCACACAGTGCACATGTCTTGTGATGCTATGACCGCTTTTGACGGATGAGTTGACCAAGGTCGGCTGATCTTGACTGAGCTCGACAGGACTTGACTGGGCTTGACCGAGAAGGGGTGGCGTTGACCGTGCCGGCCAGTACTGCGCCCGAAGCACCACCCGTGACCCCACAGGCGAGCAACCCCGGCCCACCCAGCGCGCCGGGCCTCCTGGACACACACGACACCCGCGACCTGCAGGACACCCACCCCGCCCCGCGCGGCCCCAGCACCCCCAGCAGCAGGGGCGCCGACACCCGGGCCCTGACGCAGGTGCTCTTCGGCGAGCTCAAGGAGCTCGAACCGGGCAGCCCCGAGCACGGCCGCGTCCGCGGTGCGCTCATCGAGGCCAACCTGCCGCTGGTGCGGTACGCCGCCGCCCGTTTCCGCAGCCGCAACGAACCGATGGAGGACGTCGTCCAGGTCGGCACGATCGGCCTGATCAACGCCATCGACCGCTTCGACCCCGAGCGCGGCGTGCAGTTCCCGACCTTCGCGATGCCCACCGTGGTCGGCGAGATCAAGCGGTACTTCCGCGACAACGTACGAACGGTCCATGTGCCGCGCCGCCTTCACGAGCTCTGGGTGCAGGTGACCGGGGCGACCGAGGACCTCACCACGACGCACGGGCGCTCGCCCACGACCGCGGAGATCGCCGAACGGCTGCGGATCACCGAGGAGGAGGTCCTGGCCTGCATCGAGGCCGGACGTTCGTACCACGCAACGTCGTTGGAGGCGGCCCAGGAGGGCGACGGGCTGCCCGGCCTGCTCGACCGGCTCGGCTATGAGGACCCGGCACTCGACGGCGTCGAGCACCGCGATCTCGTCCGCCATCTCCTCGTGCAACTGCCCGAGCGCGAACAGCGGATCCTGCTGCTGCGCTATTACAGCAATCTGACGCAGTCACAGATCAGCGCCGAATTGGGCGTTTCTCAGATGCATGTGTCAAGACTGCTGGCCAGAAGCTTCGCGCGACTTCGATCCGCAAATCGTATCGAGGCGTAACCGTATCGAGTGGACTGCCCTGACGGCGGTTCCCGACGATCTCGCGGGCAGAAATGCCTCAGACCCCCTCTTTCCTGCATCGATGTCACCCTTCTTTGTCGACATGTAACTACAGCGTGTTGCCGACATGTGACATTCTGCTGGAACCGCGTTTGCCGCAGCCTTGCGTCCGGTATTCAGGTGGAGGCTGCGTTCCTCCGACGGGAGCGTCCGCCGTGACCGTCCGCGACCTCAAGGGGGTGGCATGTCCGCAGACCAGGGCAGCTCGAAGGTGCTCACGCTCACGAAGAGCGAATCAGCGCCCGACGCGCTTGTGAGTCCAGTAGTTTCCGGGGCTTCCGGAGCCATCGACACCCGCACCCTGTCCCGCTCCCTGTTCCTGCGGCTCGCCGCACTCGACCAGGACAGCCCGGAGCGTGTCTATGTGAGAGACACGCTGATCGAGCTCAACCTCCCCCTCGTCCGGTACGCGGCGGCGCGCTTCCGCAGCCGCAACGAACCGATGGAGGACATCGTCCAGGTCGGCACGATCGGCCTGATCAAGGCGATCGACCGCTTCGACTGCGAACGGGGCGTGGAATTCCCGACGTTCGCGATGCCGACGGTCGTCGGTGAGATCAAGCGCTTCTTCCGCGACACGAGTTGGTCGGTGCGCGTCCCGCGCCGCCTCCAGGAGCTGCGGCTCGCGCTGACGAAGACGAGCGACGAGCTGGCGCAGAAGCTGGACCGCTCGCCGACCGTCCCCGAACTCGCCAAGGCGCTCGGGGTGTCCGAGGAGGACGTGGTCGACGGCCTGGCCGTCGGGAACGCGTACACCGCCTCGTCGCTGGACTCGCCGGCCCCCGAGGACGACGGCGGCGAGGGCTCCCTCGCGGACCGCCTGGGGTACGAGGACAGCGCCCTCGAAGGCGTCGAATACCGCGAGTCCCTCAAGCCGCTGCTCGCCAAGCTGCCGCCGCGCGAGCGCCGCATCATCATGCTGCGCTTCTTCGCCAACATGACGCAGTCGCAGATCGGCGAGGAGGTCGGCATCTCGCAGATGCACGTCTCGCGCCTGCTGACGCGGACGCTCTCGCAGCTGCGCGAGGGGCTCATCGCCGACTGATCCGGGCACTGCCCGGCTTCAACAGGGCGCGGAGTGACCGGTGTTGCTGACGGTGTTCCTAATTGACGACCCGTCAGCCACACTGGCGCGATGCGACGTGGCATGCGAAACGTACTGGGCGCCTCCACGGCCGTCCTGTGTCTGGGCGGCCTGCTGGCCGCGTGCGGCAGCGAGGACGGCGACGGCTATGTGGCCACCGGCCCGGCCGCCGCGAGCCCTGAGCGGGCGCCCGGCAAGGGAGTTGCACCCACCGGCGACGTGGAGCTCGTACCACTGGACGGGAGCGGGAAGCCGGCCGACGGCAAGGGTGACGGCGACGGCAAGGGCGGCGGCTCCGATTCCGCGGATCCCGGCTCCGTCGACGCCGACGGCGACGGCGACGGCAAGTCCTCGGACGGTAAGGCCGGTTCGGGTTCCCGGGACACCCCGCTCGGCGGCGATCCCTCGACCGACGCCGCCAAGCCCGGCCGTACGGAGGGAAGTTCCTCGGGCTCCGGCGGTTCGGGAGGCAGTTCGGGCGGCAGCTCCGGAGGCGGCTCCACAGGGCCCTCCGATGGCGGGGCGAGCGACACCCCCTCCGCGCCCGGCGGCGGCACGAGCACGCAGCCGAGCGGTCCCGCGAAGCTCGGCGTCGGCGAACCGCAGCGCAAGCCCGCGGCCGACCGCTGGTGCGAGAAAGTGACCGTCTCCTTCCGCAACACCGGTGGATCACCGGTGCGCTCGGGCACGGTCACCTTCGGCACGCACGTGATCGGCGCCCTCGGCGTGGACTGGGCGACGATCGAGTCCACCCGGAAGCTGCCCGCCCCCATCGACGCGGGGAAGACCGTGAAGAGGACCTGGACCGTGTGCGTCGAGGCGTGGCGGGTGCCGCTGGGGATGCATGTGGAGACGCGGGACGTCTCCGTGAAGTGGAAGTAGGAGTTCTCTGCCGCGCCCGCGCCAGGGATTCCCTGACGCGTCCGTGTCCGCGTCCGCGTCCGCGACGCGGCGGCCTGGAGGCTACTTGAACGCCAGCCAGGCCACCCCCGCCACCACCACGATGGCGAGTACGACGCCGATGATCAGGCCGATGCGCGGGCCCGCGGGCGCCGCCGCCGGCTGCTGGGCTCGGCCCTGCGGGGACTCGTCGACGAACGCGCGGAACATCTGCGTGCTGCCTGCGGGGTCGGGGTTCTGGGGGCCCTGGGGGTTGTGTGCCATAGCGCAGGACCCTAGCGAACCAATCGGGGTCGGCCCAACCCCCGCCGACCACGGACTTTACGAGCAGGGTCCCAGGACTTTGCCGACTCTTTAGGGCGTTGGTCCAGTTTTAGTTTGCCTGCGGCAACCAACTGTCTCTATCGTTGCCCTAAGCAACAACATAGGAGGTGCCGTGGCCGCGCAGCGTCATTACGAGGAGCTGGCCCGACAGCTCAGCGCCATCGGTGCCGTGAAGCGTGGCCTCGGCAGAGGTCTGCCGCACGACTGCCCGGCAGGGTCGGCCGCCGTACTCATCCTGCTCGACCGGCACGGAGAGATGCGGATGAGCAGGCTCGCCGAGCTGCTCGCCGTGGACATGTCGGTGACAAGTCGCCACGTGGCCCATGTCGCCGAGAGGGAGTGGATCCAGCGGGATCCCGACCCCGCCGACAAGCGCTCCCGGATCCTGCGCCTCACCCCCGGGGGCAAGGCCAAGGTCAACGAGCTGTCCGACCTGTCCATCAGGACCCTCACCCACTACTTGCATGACTGGTCAGACGACGAGGTCGTCCAGCTCAGCACGCTGCTCGCGCGACTGCGCGACAGCTTCGGGGACTGCCGTGCGGCTTCGGCCCGGCTCCCCGTAGAAGAGACCACCCGTACACCCGCGTAACGAAGAGGAAGCCCATGGCAACAACCACACCATCCGGTGTGCGGGGCAGCCACGCCAAGCACGGAGCGTCGCACGACGAGAACGCCCCGATGACGCACCGGCAGATCATGGAGGCCCTTTCCGGCCTGCTGCTCGGCATGTTCGTCGCGATCCTGTCGTCGACGATCGTCTCCAACGCCCTGCCCGAAATCATCGGCGACCTGGGCGGCGGACAGTCCGCCTACACCTGGGTCGTCACCGCCTCGCTCCTGGCGATGACGGCGACCACGCCCCTGTGGGGCAAGCTGTCGGACCTCTTCAGCAAGAAGGCCCTGGTCCAGATAGCCCTGATCATCTACGTCGGCGGTTCGATCGTCGCCGGTCTCTCGCAGAGCGCCGAGATGCTGATCGCCTGCCGTGTCGTGCAGGGCATCGGCGTGGGCGGTCTCTCCGCCCTCGCGCAGATCGTGATGGCCGCGATGATCTCCCCGCGCGAGCGCGGCCGCTACTCCGGCTACCTCGGCGCGACCTTCGCCGTCGCCACCGTCGGCGGCCCGCTGCTCGGCGGTGTCATCACCGACACGTCGTGGCTCGGCTGGCGCTGGTGCTTCTACGTCGGCGTGCCCTTCGCGATCATCGCCCTGATCGTCCTGCAGAAGACCCTGAAGCTCCCCGTCGTGAAGCGGGACGTCAAGGTCGACTGGGGCGGCGCCTTCTTCATCACGGCGGCCGTCTGCCTGCTCCTGGTCTGGGTGACCTTCGCGGGCGACAAGTACGACTGGATGTCCTGGCAGACCGGCGCCATGGTCGGCGGTTCGATCGTCCTCGGCCTGCTCTTCCTGCTCGTCGAGTCCAAGGCGAGCGAGCCGATCATCCCGCTGCGGCTCTTCCGCAACCGCACCATCACCCTCGCCTCCCTCGCCTCGCTCTTCGTGGGTGTCGGCATGTTCGCGGGCACGGTGTTCTTCAGCCAGTACTTCCAGCTGGCGCGCGACAAGTCGCCGACGATGTCCGGTGTCATGACGATCCCGATGATCGGTGGCCTGTTCATCTCCTCGACGGTATCGGGCCAGGTCATCACCAAGACCGGCAAGTGGAAGGTCTGGCTGGTCGCCGGCGGTGCGCTCCTGACCGCGGGTCTCGGCCTGCTCGGCACGATGCGCTACGACACCGAGTACTGGCACATCGCGATCTTCATGGCCCTGATGGGTCTCGGCATCGGCATGATGATGCAGAACCTCGTGCTCGCCACGCAGAACCAGGTCGCTCCCGAGGACCTCGGCTCCGCGAGCTCGGTCGTCACCTTCTTCCGTTCCCTCGGTGGCGCCATCGGCGTCTCGGCGCTCGGCGCCGTGATGGCGACCCGCATCACCGACTACGTGAAGGACGGCCTGGCCGACCTCGGCCCGAAGGCCGCGCAGGCGGGTCACGGCGGCACGGGTGGCGGCGCCATCCCGGACCTGGACAAGCTCCCGGCCCCGTTCCGCACGGTCATGGAGAGCGCCTACGGGCACGGCATCGCCGACGTCTTCCTGATCGCGGCGCCGCTGGCCTTCCTCGCCTTCCTGATCACGATCTTCATCAAGGAGGTCCCGTTGCGTACGTCCGGTGCGCTGGCCCAGGCCGCCGAGTCCTCGGACTCCCCTGTGGCCGCCCCCTCGAACACCGCGGCCACCGAGGAGCAGCCGGTCCTCGCCTCCGTCGGCGCGCACACCGAAGCGGGTCCCGACGGCACGCAGAAGCTCGCCGCGCTGGCCTCATCGGCCACCGGTGACGCCCCGCCGCAGATCACCGGCGGCACTCCGGTCCACGGCTTCGTCCGCGGCGCCGAGAGCACTCCGGTCCCGCGGGCCGCGGTCACGCTGATCTCCCTCGGGGGACGCCAGCTCGGCCGTGCGGTCGCGCAGGCCGACGGTTCCTACGCGGTCGACGCCCCCGGTGCCGGCTCGTACGTGCTGATCGCTTCGGCCGACGGTTTCCAGCCCCAGGCCTCCACGGTCGTCGTCTCCGACGAGGCGCTCACGTACGACATCCTGCTGAGCGGCACGAGCGGCCTCAGCGGTGTGGTGCGGGCCTCCGACGGCAAGCTGCCGGTCTCCGGCGCGATGGTCATCGTGACCGACGTGCGCGGCGACGTCCTGGCCACCGGGATCACCGGCGAGCAGGGCGAGTTCACCTTCGCCGAGCTGGTGCCCGGCCAGGTCACCATCGCGGTGAACGCCGCGGGGCACCGCCCGATGGCGCTGCCCGTCGAGGTCGGCGCGGTCGGCGTCACCCGGGTCGAGGTCGAGCTGAACGCCGGTTCGCAGGTGCTCGGCACCGTGCGCGCCAAGGGCGGTCCGCTGAACGACGCCCGCGTCACCCTGGTGGACGCGGCGGGCAACGTCGTGGCCTCCGCCACCACCGGGTCGGACGGCGCGTACGCCTTCACCGACCTGGACAGCGGCGAGTACACGGTCATCGCGACCGGTTACCCGCCGGTGGCGACGGGTCTGACCGTCTCCGGTGAAGGTGTCGGCGACCACGACATCGAACTCGCCCACCCGGGCGAGTAGTTGACCCCGGCCCGTGCGCGCGCTCTGAGCGGATGCGTGCTCGCGGGCCGGTGTGGAAAGGGCCCCCGGGTTGGTGGTGACGTACACGGCAGGGGACGGCCGTGTCACCGCCGCCGGGGGCCGCACTCTTTTTGAGCTTGGCAAGGAGAAAACGGGATGGGACTCAGCGCTCGGATCCGCACACGTGACGGGTGGGCGGTATCGCACGCGGTCGTCACCCTCACCGACATGACCGGTACGCAGGTGCTGCGGGCCGCGGCGGACGGCGAGGGAGCCGTGCGCGACGCGACGGAACTGCCTCCGGGCCCGTACACCGTGATCGTCACCGCGGTCGGCTACGCCCCCGTGGCCTCGACCGCGCTCGTCACGGCGAGCGGCCGCGCCGAGGTCGGCAACATCGTCCTGGCCCGGCAGGGCGGCACGGAGCTGCCGCCGCCCGGGCCGTGGACCATCGACCCGGCGCACTCGACCGTGGGCGCGACCGCGCAGCACCTGGGGATCACCAGCGTGCACGGCCGGTTCACCGAGTTCGGCGGGCGCGTGGAGATCGCCGAGGACGTGGAGAAGTCGCGCGTCGAGGCGGTCATCAGGTCGGCGTCCATCGACACCGGCAACGGCATGCGGGACGGCCACCTGAAGTCGCCCGACTTCCTGGACGTCGACCAGTACCCGGAGCTCACCTTCCGCTCCACCGGCCTCACGCCCGCCGGTCCCGACCGCTGGACGGTGCACGGCGAGCTGGGCATGCACGGTGTCGTACGCCCGGTCGACCTGGACCTGAGCTACCTCGGCACCGGCGCGGACCCCTGGGGCGGCACCCGGGCGGCGTTCCGCGCCACGGCGGAACTGCGCCGCGAGGACTTCGCCATGAACTACAACCAGGTGGTGCAGGCGGGCATCTCGGCCATCGGCACGACGCTCAGGGTGGAACTGGACATCCAGACGGTCCAGGGGGATGCGCTGCCGCAGGTCTAGGGGGGCGGGGCGGGGGCCGGGTGCCGGGGCCGGGTGCGGTGCTGGTCCGTCTGTGGGTGCGGGGCCGCGCCGGTATGTCCGTCCTCGCCATCGTCCGGTGGCCGCCGGGGTGCTTCGGCTCCGGAGCGCCGCGAACCGTGCTCCGGGCAGACATACCGGCACGTCCCCTCGCGTCTCGCTGCCGACTGCGGGCAATCGGGCGGGTGGGTGAGAGCGGGAAGGCTCGTTCGTCGGCGTGGTGCTGCGGGGCAATCAGGCAGGGGGGGGCGGGAGAGGCGCGTTCCCTCGCGCCGCCCCCGGCGTAGGGTGCGAGCCATGGCACCGAACATCGCGACCAACACCACCGTGTCCCTCGATGAGTTGCTGGACTTCGTTCGCCCGCGCCACCGCGCGATCCTGCTCACCGCCCGTGGCGACGGAACCCCGCAGGGATCCCCCCTGACGTGCGGGGTCGACGACTCCGGGCGGATCGTGGTGTCCACCTACCCGGAGCGGGCCAAGACGCGGAACGCCAAGCGGAATCCGAAGGTCAGCATCATGGTGCTGAGCGACGAGTGGAACGGGCCCTGGGTGCAGATCGACGGGACGGCGGAGGTCATCGACTCCCCGGAGTCGGTGGAGCCCCTCGTCGAGTACTTCCGGAACATCTCCGGCGAGCACCCCGACTGGGACGAGTACCGCGAGGCGATGGTGAAGCAGGGCAAGTCCATCATCCGGATCACCCCGGAGCGGTGGGGCCCGGTGGCCACGGGCGGTTTCCCCGCGGCGAAGGCGTAGCCGCCCGCTAGAGCATCGCCTCGATGCCCGCGACGAGGAGGTCGAGCGCGACCTTGAAGTCCAGCTCCCACATCTCCTCGACCGTGGCCCCGCCCCGCGCCTCCATCATGTCGGAGGCGCTGTGCAGGGTCTTCTCCACGTCCGGGTGGTCGTGGACCGCGCCCATGGCCTCCTTGAAGTACTCCCCGGGAGTGAGCCCCGCCGCGGCACACCGCGCGATGTAGTGGCCCTGCACGGTGCCGAACCCGTAGACGAACTGGAAGACGGCGGCGATGGCCCCGGCCTGCTTCTCCGCCGGCAGGCCGGTCCTGCGCACCACCTCCTGCACGGTCAGGGCGAACTTGAGCCAGTTCGGGCCGATGTTGAGGAAGTTGCCGACCAGCGGTGACACCCAGGCGTGCCGGACCAGCAGCCCCCGGTACTCCTCGGCCAGTTCGCGCAGCACCTCACGCCACCGTTCGGCCGTGACCGCGTCGGAATCCGGCAGGACCATCTCCCCGGCGGCCGCGTCCAGGGCCAGTTCGAGGAGGTCGTCCTTGGTGTCGACGTACCAGTACACGGACATCGCCGTGACGTTCAGGTCCGCGGCGAGGCGGCGCATGGAGAACTTGGCGAGGCCCTCCTCGTCCAGGAGGCGGACCGTGGCCTCGGTGATGCGCTCACGGTCCAGGCCCGACGGCTGATCGCTCCTGCGGCCCGCGCCGTTCCGGGGGGCCTTGCCCTCCAGCCAGACGCTGGTCCGCGCGGGGCGCTTCGCGCGATCGGCTGCCTTCGCCATGGCGCACCTTTCTGGTCCTGAGCTCTTGTACCGATACCGGTCGTCCGGGGCGGGCGACAGACCGGAATTGGCCAGTCCGCCACCCACCCGCCGATGCTATGCGGACGCCGCGGCCGGGTCCGCCTTGGCAGAGTCTGCCCTCTCCGCGCGCTTCAGCAACGCGGCCGCCAGCATGCCCCCGAGGAGCACGGCCACCGCGCCCACCAGCTGACTGGTCTCCAGACCCGAGGAGAACGCGTCGGAGATCTCCGTGCGTTCGGCGTCCGACCCCGCCGCGGCGAGCGCGGCGGGCAGGGAGACCGCGGAGACGGTGACGAGCGAGGCGAAGCGTGAGTTCAGGACAGCGCCGAGGACGGCGACGCCCAGACCGTTGCCGAACTCCGCGAGCGTGCCGTTGACGCCCGCTCCCACGCCCGCCTTCTCCGGCGGGATGGCGCTCATGATCGCGTTGGCCATGGCGGGCATGGCGAGCGCGATGCCCGCGCCCATCACGATGAGACCGGCCAGCATCCCGGCGTAGTTGTCGCCGCCGAGCACGGCGATCGCGGCGAGGCCCGCGGAGAGCAGACTCATGCCGATGGCGATCGTCGCGGGGGTGCTCGTCCTCTTCAGGAGGCGTGCGCCCAGGCCGGTGAGGTTGAGCGCGACGACGGTGACCGCGAGCGGCGCCGTCCGCAGGCCCGCCTCCAACGGCTCGTAACCGAGCACGAACTGGAGGTGCTGGGTCAGCAGGAACAGCGAGCCGCCCATGCCGAAGGCGACCAGGATGGCGCCCGCGACGGCGCCGATGAACTTCTGGTTGCGGAAGAAGTGCATGTCCAGCATCGGATACGGGATGCGCAGCTCCCAGACGACGAAGACGCCGAGGACGACCACGCCCACCGCCGCAGCGACGAGCACCTGCGTCGACGTCCAGCCGTGCTCGGGCCCGGAGATGATCGCGTACACGACCGAGGCCATGCCGATGGTGGAGAGCAGCGCGCCGAGCAGGTCGGGGCGGTCCCCCTGCGGGTTCTTGGACTCGGGGACGAGCTTGACCACGGCGGCGAGCGCGACGATCACGACGGGGATGTTGATGAGGAAGATCGCGCCCCACCAGAAGTGGTTGAGCATGACGCCGCCCATCAGCGGGCCCACGGCGAAGCCGAGGGAGTTGACGGTCGACCAGAGGCCGATCGCCTTCATCCGCTCGGTGTCGTCGAAGATCTGCACGATCACGGCGAGCGTGGTGGTGATCAGGAGCGCGCCGCCGATGCCCATCCCGGCCCGCGCGGCGATGAGCTGCGCCGAGGACTGGGCGAGGCCCGCGACCAGCGAGCCGATGCCGAAGAGGGCGAGGCCCGCGGTGAGCATCTTCTTGCGGCCGTAGCGGTCGGACGCGCTGCCCGCGGTGAGCAGCAGGCCGGACTGTACGAGCGAGTAGGCGTTGATCATCCACTGGATGTCGGCCGTGGACGCGTCCAGTTCCTTGGTGAGGGAGGGGATGGCGACGTTCAGGACGGTGTTGTCCAGGAGGACGGTGAGCTGGGCGAGGCAGATGACGCCGAGGATCAGCCAGCGCTGGGGGTGCCCTTGCTGGGCGGTGGGGGTCTCGGCAGTCGTCGTTGCCGTCATACCCTCTCCTTACTACTGCTTATACGGTGTACGAGTGGTCAGCGATGTACACCGTAGAGCATCTCCCGTACGCCGTACAAGACGATTTTCGGCAGGCATGCGTGAGGGGCCGGCCGCGGGGTGCGGCCGGCCCCTCGTACGACGGGGTGCGTCAGCTCTTCGGCTGGGTCAGGTCGTAGAAGGTCGCGCTGCCGACCGTGACCTTCTTGAAGGTGTCCTGCACCCAGGAACTGATCTTGGAGCCGGTGCCGCTGTCGCCGCCCATGCCGCCTCCCATGCCACCGCCCATGCCACCGCCCGAGATGAAGTAGTGGATCTTTCCGTCCTCGACGTACTGCTTGAACTGCGCGAGGGTCGGGGACGGGTCGCTGCCGTTGAAGCCGCCGATGGCCATCACCGGGTCGCCGGTGGCGAGTTGGTAGCTCGCGGCGTTCTGCGAGCCGATGGCCGCCGCCGACCAGGTGTAGTCCCCGGCGTCCGTCTCCAGGAGCCTTTTCGCCTTGGCGCTGACCTGGGCGCCGTCGAGGAGGCCGCCCATGCCGCCGCGCTCACCGGTGGCCCGGCCGCCGGGCATGGCACCCTGCTGCTGGCCCTGCTTCCCCTGCTGCGACTGGCCGTTCTGGCCCGGAGGCTGCCCCATGCCGCCGCCGTTCTGCCCGCCGGTCGGGGGCCGCATGGCGTTGCCGCCCTGCTTGCCGTTCTGGCCGGCCTGGCCGGCCTGGCCGTTCTGGCCGTTCTGGCCCGGGGGCTGGCCCATGCCGCCGCCTCCGCCACCGCCGGGACCGCCGCGCCCGCCGGGACCGCCGCCCATCCGCCCCGCCGAAGCCGGGCCCGCGGTCACGATCGATCCGGTGTGCGCGCTGTTCACGGTGGAGAAGGTGTACGCGACCGGCCCCGCCACGGAGGCGGCGAAGCTCAGGCCCACCGCCACGAGCGCCAGTTGCCGCCCGAGACGGGCCGCAAGCAGCAGCCCCATTGCGCCCGCGAGGCCGCCGACCAGCACCGTCCAGCGCAGCCACGGCAGGTAGTCGGGGGTCCGGCCTAGCAGGACGTACCCCCACCACGCCGTGCCCGCGACGGCCACGCCCAGCAGCGCGCCCGCCCACCCCTTGGCCCGCTCCTCCCACAGGACCGTGGCGCCCATGCCGATCAGCGCCGCGATGTAGGGGGCCAGGGCGATCGTGTAGTACTGGTGGAAGATCCCCGCCATGAAGCTGAAGACGGCCGCCGTCATCAGGAGCGCGCTGCCCCACGCCACGAACGCCGCACGCACGGTGTCCGTCCTGCGGGCCTTCCAGGTGAGGACGATGCCGCCGACGAGCAGGATCAGGGCGGCCGGGATCAGCCAGGAGATCTGGCTGCCCACCTCGGAGTTGAACATCCGCCCGAGCCCGGTCTCACCCCACTGGCTGCCCCCTCCGCCGCCACCGGGACCGCCGCCCCCTCCCACGCTGCCGGTCTCCTCGCCGTTGATGCGGCCGAGGCCGTTGTAGCCGAAGGTCAGCTCAAGGAAGGAGTTGTTCTGCGAGCCGCCGATGTACGGACGTGACGACGCGGGCCACAGCTCCACGATCGCGACCCACCAGCCGCCCGCGACGACCATCGCGAGCCCGGAGAGGGCGAGCTGGCCGAAGCGCTTGCGCAGCCGCACCGGTGCGCACACCGCGTACAGGACCGCGAGCGGCGGCAGGATCAGGAACGCCTGCAGCGTCTTGGCCAGGAAGGCGAGACCGACCGCGACGCCCGCCCAGACAAGCCACTTGGTGCGGCCGTGCTCCAGGGCGCGCAGGACGCAGTACACGGTGACGGTCATCAGGAGCGCGAGCAGCGCGTCCGGGTTGTTGAACCGGAACATCAGCGCGGCGACGGGCGTCAGCGCGAGCACCGCGCCCGCGATGAGCCCGGCCGCCGGGCTGAAGCGGCGGCGCACGGCGGCGTACAGGACACCGACCGTCGCGACGCCCATGAGCACCTGCGGGACGAGCACCGCCCACGAGTTGAGCCCGAAGACGTGTACGGACAGGGCCATCGGCCAGAGCGCGGCCGGGGGCTTGTCGACGGTGATCGCGTTGCCCGCGTCGAGCGAGCCGAAGAACATCGCCTTCCAGCTCTGGCTGCCCGCCTGGACGGCCGCGGAGTAGAAGGAGTTGGCGTAGCCGGAGGCGCTGAGGTTCCAGAGGTAGAGGACCGCGGTCGCGAGCAGCAGGCCCAGGAAGGCGGGGCGCGCCCAGCGCGGGTCGTCGGGACGGCCGCGCCACAGCCGCGCGGCCGTTGTGCGCGTGGCCCGGTGGGCTCGCTCACCCTGTGCCGCGTGCGGCGGCGTGGGCGCGTGGGAGGTCGTGGTCATCGTGCGTCCCTCGGATCGTGTGCGTAGGTGAGCTCGTGCGAGGCTTCGGGCGCCGCCGCGGCGTACCGCCCCTCCGCAAAGACCCAGGCCCGAAGCAACAGGAACCGCAGCACCGTCGCCGCGAGGTTGGCGGCTATCAGGACGGCGAGTTCCGTGGAGTGCGCCGGGTCGCCCGAGGCGGCACCGAGCGCGGCCAGTGAGCCGCTGGTCAGGGCGAGGCCGATGCCGAACACCACGAGGCCCTGTGCCTGGTGGCGCATCGCGCGGTCCCGGCCGCGCACCCCGAAGGTCAGGCGCCGGTTGGCGGCCGTGTTGGCCACCGCCGAGACGAGCAGGGCGAGCGCGTTGGCCACCTGCGAGCCCGCGAACGTACGGAAGCCGGAGTACAGCAGCAGGTAGAAGAGCGTGGAGAGCGCGCCGACCACGCAGAAGCCGACCAGCTGGCGGGCGAGGCCGCCCGGTACGCCGGTCAGCTGCCGGTCGCGCGGGTCGTCCCCGAAGGGGCGCGCGAGGCGGTCGAGCGGGAGCGCGCCGACCGCGAGGGCGCGCCCGACCCGCCATACCCCCTTGAGGTCGTCCGTGGCCGTCCTGACCAGGTGGACCGTGGAGTCGGGGTCGTCGACCCAGTCGACCGGCACCTCGTGGATGCGCAGGCCCGCGCGCTCCGCCAGCACCAGCATCTCGGTGTCGAAGAACCACCCCGTGTCCTCGACCAGCGGGAGCAGCACCCCCGCCACGTCACCCCTGATCGCCTTGAACCCGCACTGGGCGTCGGAGAAGCGGGCCTGGAGGGAGCCGCGCAGGATGAGGTTGTAGCCGCGCGAGATGAACTCCCGCTTGGGGCCGCGCACCACCCGCGAGCTGCGGGAGAGCCGGGAGCCGATCGCCAGGTCCGAGTGACCGGAGATCAGCGGCGCCACCAGCGGGAGCAGCGCGTTGAGGTCGGTGGACAGGTCCACGTCCATATAGGCGAGGACCGGGGCGTCCGAGGCGGACCACACGGCGCGCAGGGCCCGCCCGCGCCCCTTCTGCTCAAGGCGCGTGTAGCGGACCTCTTCGCTCGCCACGGCGAGCTGCGCCGCCACCTCGGGGGTGCGGTCCGTGGACGCGTTGTCCGCGATGGTGATGCGGAAGGGATAGGGGAAGGTGCGTACGAGATGGTCGTGCAGGCGCCGCACACACGGCTGAAGGTCCTTCTCCTCGTTGTAGACGGGGATCACGATGTCCAGGACGGGCACATCGCGCCGTCCGGCGGGGAGGTGGGCCCGCGCCGGCAGAGGGACCGAGCAAGCGCCGCCCGGGAAAGAGTCGGTTTGCATGACGCCGACATTCGCCAAATGGTCTGTCAGGGCTGTGTGGTGAGCCTGTGGCCCGCCTGTGAGCCGTTCACGACATCGCTTCCGGCGCCGCTGACCTGGCCCGGCACATCGTGGGACACGGCGGGCAGTGTCACGGTGAACACGGTCCGGCCCGGCACGCTGTCCACCGTCACACCGCCGCCGTGCGCCGCGACGATGGCCTGTACGAGGGCGAGTCCGAGCCCCGTGGACCCGGCGTTGCGGGAGCGCGACGCGTCGCCACGGGCGAAGCGCTCGAAGACGTGGGGGAGGAGGGCGGGGGCGATGCCGGGGCCGTTGTCCTCGACCTCCAGGCAGACGCCGGTACCGTCCAGCCGCACGCGGGCGGTGACCTTCGTGCCCGGTGGTGTGTGCGTACGCGCGTTGGCGAGGAGGTTGACGACGACCTGCTGGAGGCGGGGCGCGTCGGCGCTGACGAGCGCGGGCTCGTCCGGCAGTTCCAGGGCCCAGTGGTGCTCCGGTCCTGCGGCCCGCGCGTCGCTCACGGTGTCCACGACCAGCGGTGAGAGATCAGTGCTCCGATACGAGAGCGGCAGTCCGGCTCCGGCGCGGGGGCTGTCGCGCCCCTCGTCCAGACGGGCGAGCAGCAGCAGGTCCTCCACGAGCCCGGTCATCCGCTGTGCCTCGGACTCGATCCGGCCGAGGGCATGGCGCGTATCAGGGCCGGTCGACTCCCGCCCCCGGCGGGTCAGTTCGGCATAGCCGCGGATCGACGCCAGTGGCGTACGCAGCTCATGGCTGGCGTCCGCGACGAACTGGCGTACCCGCGTCTCGCTCTCCTGGCGCGCGTGCAGCGCGGAGTGCACATGGTCGAGCATCCGGTTGAGCGCGGCGCCCACCTGCCCGACCTCCGTGTTCGGCGCCGTGTCGGGGACTCGTTCGTACAGCGTCACCTCGCCGCTGTGCAGCGGGAGTTCGGAGACCCGGGTCGCGGTCGCCGCCACCCGGCGCAGCGGGCGCAGCGCGACGCCGACCATGGCCGCACCGGCGAGCGAGGCGGCGACCAGGCCCGCGGCGGTGACGCTGACCTCGACGATGATCAACGTACTGAGGGTGTTCCGCACCTTGGCCGTGGGGATGCCGACGAGGAAGTCGCCGTGGGGCCCTGTCGCGTACTCCACGCGGTACTCGCCGCGGCCGGGGATGTCGACGTTGTGCGGGTGCCCGTCACGCGGCACGGAGGCGAGCGAGGCGGACTGCGCCGCGTCGAGCCGGTCGGTCTTCGGCTCGAAGGTCCCGCTTTCGGGCTCGTTGCTGACCAGGGCCTGTCCGACCGAGCCGTCGTCCTCGACGACGGCCCCGATGGTGCCGACCTCCTGCGGCCCCTTGGAGACGAACCGCAGCGGGTCGCCCGCATCATCGGCGATGCCGCCGGGGACGTCCTCACCCGGCTTGGGCAGCGGCCCCCCTTTCGCCCGCATCGCCACCGCGCCGAGCGTGCCGTCCAGCTGTTGGTACAGGTGCGAGCTCAGCGCGATGGTCGTCACCGTGCCGATCACCGCGCAGACGACGGCGATCAGCGCCACCGCCGAGACGACGAGCCGCGTCCGCAGCGACCGCGGCTGCCGTCTCCGCTTCATGAGGCGGCGGCCACCTCGGTCGAGGGCGCGGCCTTGATCAGATAACCGGCGCCGCGCCGGGTGTGGATCATCGGCTCACGTCCCGCGTCGATCTTCCTGCGGAGGTACGAGATGTAGAGCTCGACGACGTTGGCCTGGCCCCCGAAGTCGTAGTTCCACACGCGGTCCAGGATCTGCGCCTTGCTGAGCACGCGCCGCGGGTTGCGCATCAGGAAGCGCAGGAGCTCGAACTCGGTGGCGGTGAGGTGGATGGAGTCCCCGCCGCGCGTCACCTCGTGGCTGTCCTCGTCCAGGGTGAGGTCCCCGACCGCGAGCACGGATTCGCTGCGCCGGCCGGAGGCGCCCGCCCGGCGGATGAGCCCGCGAAGGCGTGCGACGACTTCCTCCAGGCTGAAGGGCTTGGTCACGTAGTCGTCGCCCCCGGCGGTGAGCCCGGCGATCCGGTCCTCGACGGCGTCCTTGGCCGTCAGGAACAGCACCGGCACGTCGGGCAGCTCGCGGCGCAGCCGTCCGAGCACGGCGAGGCCGTCCATGTCGGGCAGCATCATGTCGAGCACCACGGCGTCGGGCCGGAAGGCACGGGCGGCGCGCACCGCACCGGCGCCGTCCCCCGCGCTGCGGATCTGCCAGCCCTCGTAGCGCAGGGCCATGGAGAGCAGCTCCGTGAGCGACACCTCGTCGTCGACGACGAGCACGCGGACGGGGCCACCGTCCGCCCTGAGCAGTTCGGTACGCCCCTGGGGCGAGGTCGTAGTCATGACGGACAGCGTGCTCCGCGGCCCTGAGAGGGCTCTTGCCGGAACCTGTGAATTCCCTGAGAAACACCGTCCGGGTCGCTGGCCGTCCAGGCGTCCAGCCGTCGAGTGGGCTAAAGGCGGCCGGCCGGCAGCCCGAAGAGCCCGGCCGCGTTCCCGTGGCAGACCGCGCGCAGCCAGTCGTCCCCCAGACCGAGCCGCTCCAGGGCGTGCAGCTGATGGACGTACGCGTACGGGATGTTGGGGAAGTCCGACCCCAGCAGGATCCGGCCCCCCAGATCGGCGAGCCGCGGCAGCTCGGCGCGCGGGAACGGCGCGAGCCCCTCGGAGAAGTCGGTGAACATCAGGGTCGTGTCCAGCCTGACCTCGCCGTACCGCTCGGCGATGTCGAGGAAGTCGGCGTACTCCGGCATCCCCATGTGCGCCACGACGAGCCGCAGCCGGGGGTGGCGCGCGAGCAGCCGCCCGATGGGCTCGGGCCCGGTGTGCTTGCCCGGCGCTGGCCCGGACCCGCAGTGCACCACGATCGGGATGCCGGCCTCGGCGAGAAGCCCCCAGACGGCCGTGAGCGCGGGGTCGTTCGGGTCGTAACCACCCACCTGGACATGGGACTTGAAGATCCGGGCCCCGGCATCGACGGCGTCGCGCACATACGCCTCGACTCCCGGCTCGGGAAAGAAGGTCGCCGTGTGCAGGCAGCCGTCCGTCCGGCGGGCGAAGTCGACGGCCCAGCCGTTGAGCCACTCCGCCATGCCCGGCTTGTGCGGATAGATCATCGAGGTGAAGGCGAGGACGCCGAACCCCCGCAGCAGCGCGAGCCGTTGCTCCTCCTCGTGCCGGTAGGCGATGGGCCACTTCACGCCGGTCAGCGGTCCGGCGGAGTCGAAGTAGTCCCACACCTTGGCGAGGACGCGCTCGGGCATGAAGTGCGTGTGCACGTCGATGAGTCCGGGCAGCCCGAGCCGCTCCCAGAAGTCGCGGACGGCCCTGGCCTCGCCTTCCCCGACACCGCCTCCGGCCGCCTCGGCGTCACCCCCGCACATGGTCGTCCCTCCGCTCGAAGCCGTGGCTCCGCTCCACCTTGGCCACATGGACGACGTACTTCTCGTACCACTCGCCGCGCCCGCGCTTCTGGGCCGTGCGGTGCTCGGCGTTGCCGCGCCACTGCTCGATCGCGTCCTCGTCCCGGAAGTACCCGACGGTGATGCCGAGACCGCCGGGCGTCCGCGCGGAGTCCATCCCCAGGAAGCCGGGCACGGAGGCGACGAGCTCGTCCATACGGGCTCCGGTCGCGTCGTAGCCGTCGGCGTCTTGGGCTTGGGCTTCGCCTTCGTCTCCGGCTTCGGCTTCGGCTTCGACTTCGGCCTCGGTCCTCAGTGAGGTGAACACGACGGCGTAGTAAGGAGGTTCGAACGGGGGGACAGGTGTGACGGGCTGATCACTCATGTCCTCAGACTCAGTCGTGCCCCGCCCGCCTGTCCACCTTCTCCCCGCCTTCATTGCCGTACGGGCAGCCAGTCTTGACCCTCCGGTCAGCTTCGGCGCCACGAGGCGCCACGAGGCGTCTCGGAGCCCGCGGGCCGGATTTCAGAAGAGCCCGCCCTGAACAACTGGCACCTCCCGCACAGGAACGGTCGTACGCGCCGCTTCCCGCGCCCCTTCGAGCCGCCAGCCCCGCAGCAGCCGGCTGTCCAGGACGATCAGGCGCCCGCCGTCGTCGAGGCAGACGTCGGGTCCGGCCACGGCGACGAGATCCCCCAGCACCTCCCCGCCTTCGACGAGCTCGGTCACGGCGAACCCGCCGACACCCGCGAGCCGCTCCACCCCGAAGACCTCACCGTGGTCCACGACACCGTGGTCCACGGCTCCGTGGTCCAAGGCTCCGTGGTCCCCCACACCGTGCTCCCCCGGCGCGACCCGCTCCAGCGATTCCGGCCACCCCTCCAACGCGAGGGCGAAGCCATGCATCCGCTCCAGCTCATGCCGCCGCTCGTCCGCGCCCGGCAGGGCGGCCCGCACGGCCCGCTTCCTGGCGTACGAGATCCGGTCCGGCACCCCGAGTGCGACCCGCAGCAGCTCCTCGGCCCGCCGCGCGGCCATCAAGGGTCCACGGCCCAGCCAGACGAAGGCCACCGCCCCCTGTTCGAGGAGCCGGGCCGGGCCGCGCTCCTCGCGGGTGATCCCGACCTTCACCATCCCGATGCCGAACCACGCGAGGTAGACGCGGTAGGTCCGCGGATCGTCGGCGATGGTGTCGGCGGCCACCGAGTGCGCCCGGTCGAGCCGCGCGCACTCCGCACACCGGGCCTGCGTCGCCCGCCCCGGCACGGCGGCGCCGACCGGACAGGGGTTCCCCCGCGCCCCCACGCACTCCCGCCGGCCGACGGCCCGGAACCCCACGCGCCGCCCCACGACCAGCGGACTGACGTCCCCCCGCTCCCACACGAGCACCGGCCGTTCACTGTCCGCCCAGCTCAGCCCCGCACTACGCCACTCCATGGGACCAGTCTCGCGCAGCCACCCCACCCCGGCCGCCGGTCCGCCTACTGCTCGGCCCGCTCCGTCTGCCGGGGCCGCCCCGTGGCGGCGGCGACCGCGCCGGTCAGCCAAAGCAGGACGGCCACGACGACGGCCGACGTGCTGGACGACGCGTGCAGCGACCAGGCCCACGGCTCCGGGGTGTTGTCGCTGTCCACGCCGAGCAGCAGCGTGGGGCCGAACATGCCGAGCGGCAGCAGCCAGGCGAGCCCGCTGCCGAAGAGGCGGGCGCTGAGCATGCCGAGGCCGAGATAGCCCACGACGTTGCGGGCCGCCGAGCCGAATACCTCCGTGGTGGCTCCGGAGAGCAGCGGCAGCGCGCTGAGGCCGAGCGCCAGGGCGAGCAGCACCAGCAGATAGCCGCCCCGCAGACGGCTCATCGGCTGGGCCGCGGTCTGCTCCAGGTCGGCCATCGGCGAGAACAGCGTGGTGGCGAGGACCACGGCGTGGGCCAGCGGCACGACCTCGGCGACCGGCACGCTGAAGTCGACGAGATAGCGGAACTCGGGCACCGCGACGCGCTGGCCCGCGAACGCGGTCGCCGCCAGGGCGATAAGCAGCGCGACACCGGTGGCCCGGGGCAGCCCACGGCAGCGTACGAAGGCGATGGCGGCGCCCACGTGGGGATTCCTGGCCGCTTGGAAGCCCCACACACGGCCCCTGGCACGGCCCTTCACAGGGCTCACCGCGGCGGCTCCGGAACGGGGCGGCAGGCGCGGATGTCCTCGGCCGCCGCCTCGATCCACGCGTCCTGCTTCTCGGCCGGGGCGCCGGTGACCCGGCCGAGGACGCGGCCGAACTTCTCGCCGTAGTACTCGCTGGGCGCTCCGGCGCGGGCGCGGATGACGGCTTCGAAGAGGAACGTGTCGGGGTAGCCGCCGGTCTCCTTGAGCAAGTGGGGCGCGCAGTCAGGGGACTTGGGCTGGGGCAGGGCCGCCGCGAACAGCGCGTCGGTCAGGTCGGCCTCGGTCTCCGCGGGAGTCATCAGGGACAGCTCGGCGCTGCGGCCCGCGGGCCGGTCGAGGCCGCTCGCGTAGAAGGAGCGGTTGAGTCCCTTCAGGTCGCCGAGCCGCTCGTCGACGGTCTGCACGGCGGCGCGGGCCTTGGGCAGCAGATGCCGGTCCTCCGGCCAGAGGCACACCTTCGTACGGCCGCTTGAGGCGCAGAGCTGCCGCGCGGGCTGGGCCTTGCGCACCGCCCAGTACGAGTCGGGCGTCGGCGTGCGGAAGGCGACCAGCGTGCCGCCCGCGACGACGGCGGCCACGGCCAGCGCCCCGAGGGCGAGGGGCCGCGGGGCGAGCGCCGCACGGCGCCGCAGCGCGGGCAGTGCGGTCAGGAGCAGGCCGAAGGCCAGGCACCAGGCGACGGCGATCAGCATGCGCGTCGTGTTGGGCGCGAACTCCGAGCTCCAGAACTCGTCTATCGCCGGGAACAGCTTGTCCAGCGGGGTGTCGGGGACGAACGCGACGAAGACGAAGAGCCCGTACCAGAAGATCCCGGCGAAGGGCGCGACCACGCGGGACGGCAGCGCCGAACCGATCGCGACCCCCACGGCGATCTCCAGGCCCATCATCCCGGCCCCGAGCAGCAGCGGCGTCCACGCGGGCTCGCTGACGTCGCTGACCCCCGCGGTCCGCGAGAACGCGACGGCCACCAGGACGGCGTACGCGAGCAGGGCCCACAGCCACACCGCGAGCCACAGGAGCAGCGACTGCGACCAGCCGCCCCGGGCCGCGGTGTCCGCCCAGACCCTGGTCCTGTGCCGGAAGGCGCGGCCCGCTCCCCAGGCGGCAGCGGCGCTCATCACCGAGCCCATCACGATCACCGAGTAGAGCTGGACCTGCAGGCTGGTCTGCGTCCACCAGCCGATCCAGTCGCTCTCGTCCGGGCTCTCGGCGGTGAAGTAGTACACGCCGATCGCGCCCATGAGCGCGGCGGCCCACTTGGCCTCGCCGCGCCGCATCTCGGTCAGCAGCACGCGCATCAGGTGGCCACCGCTTCCGTCCCCGCCAGATGCAGATACCCGGCTTCCACGGCTCCCCCGTCGATCTCCTTGCCGTTCTCGCCGTCCGCGCCCGGCGCGCCCCCGCCCGGCAGCGCGCACAGCTCGGCGACCGTCCCCGTGAAGCGGACCGACCCTTCGAGGAGTACGGCGACCCGGTCGCACACGTGGGCGACGTCCTCGGCGAGGTGGGTGCTCATCACCACGGCCGCCCGCTCGCCCAACTCCTGGATCAGACCGCGGAATCCGACGCGCTGGGCCGGGTCGAGGCCGACGGTCGGTTCGTCGAGGAGAACCAGGGACGGTTCGTTGACCATGGCCTGGGCGATCCCGACGCGGCGCAGCATGCCGCCGGACAGCGCGCCCATCCTGCGGTCGGCGTGCTTCTCCATCTGTACGAGGCGCAGCGCGTCGCGGGCCCGCTCGCGCCGCTGAGCGGCGGGCACCTTGCGCAGCCAGGCCGCGTACTCGGTGAACTCCAGGACGGTGAAACGGGGATAGAACCCGAAGGACTGCGGGAGCACCCCGATCCGCTGCCGGATCCGCTGCACCCGCGCCCGGCCGGGCGCTTCGTCGCCGAGGAGGGTGACCGACCCGGACTTGGGTCTGCGTGCCGTGCTCAGGAGGGACAACAGGGTGCTCTTCCCCGCCCCGTTGGGGCCGAGCAGCCCGGTGACCCCGGAGGGAAACTCTAGGGATACGTCGTCGAGGGCGACCGTGGAGCCGTACTTGACGGTCACGGCGGTCACGGCCGCGACCGCCGCGACCGGCTGGGAGCCGGCCGCGGCGGTGCTGTTGCTGGTGGTCACGTGATTCCTGATCAGTTCTGGGCGTTCACGAATCAGTTCTGGGCGTTCACGTAACCGTAGGCCCGGCTCCCGGGAATCCCGGCCCAGGTGGCCTTGGTGTAGTACTTGCCACCCGTGCTGGTGCCCTTGTACGCACCGCAGCCGTACGCCTGCTTGTAGCTGCGGGACGTGCTGGTGATCTTCGGGTCGGGGCGGAAGCTCTTGTCCTGGTAGATGTACGCGCTGAACGTCCTGGTGTCGTTCACCGGCACATCGCCGCAGACCTTGGCGTGACCGCTGCTCTTGCCCTTCCAGCGGTCACCGTCTTCCTTGCTGCCCGCGGTGGCTATGGAGAACGGAAGCCTGCTTCCACTGATCTCCCCCGCGACCGCGCCCACGGTGGGCACGCCGATGGCAATCGCCGTCAGCGCCCCCACGACCGCGAGCTTGCGCTTCCCCGTATACAACTTGCGCATCAATCCTCCAATAAAGCAGGACTTACTTGGTCGTTGATCACGCTATGTGTGGAATATGTGACTCCGCTGGCCAATGCTTCAGTTGTGCCGACGATCACATCGCCGACCGGGACAGGGCGGGCGCGGGGGCCGCCGCGGGGGCCGACGCGGGGTGCCCGGCCGGGGCGAACTGCCTCCGCCCTCCCGCCCGATGAGCGGACCGGGCCCGCGCGCGGTGCGCGAGCTAGGATCCGGGGCATGTCTCTGACCGTGCAGGACGTCGACCGTTTCGAGGCGGCCATGCCCCGCCTTGAGGCCATCGCCTACCGCCTCCTCGGCTCGGCGAGCGACGCGGAGGACGCCGTGCAGGACACCTTCCTGCGCTGGCAGGCCGCCGACGTCGACCACATCGAGGTACCCGAGGCCTGGCTGACGAAGGTCCTCACCAACCTGTGCCTCAACCAGCTCACCTCGGCCCGCGCCCGCCGCGAGACCTACGTGGGCCAGTGGCTCCCCGAGCCGCTGCTCGCCGGGGACCCGATGCTCGGCCCCGCGGACACCGCCGAGCAGCGCGAATCACTGTCGTACGCGGTCCTCAGGCTCATGGAGAGTCTCTCGCCCGACGAGCGCGTGGTGTACGTGCTGCGGGAGGCCTTCGGCTACCGGCACCGGGAGATCGCCGAGATTCTCGACATCACCGAGTCCGCGGGTCAGCAGCTTTTCCACCGCGCCAAGAAGCGCGTCGCGGAGGGCAAGACCCGTACCACCGAGATCGACGAGGCCACGGCCATGCGGATCGTCGAGGAGTTCCTCGCGGCCGCCACCAGCGGCCGGACCGAGCCGCTGGTGCGGCTGCTCACCGCGGACGCCGTCGCGATCGGCGACGGCGGCGGGAAGATCCCGGCCCGCGCCAAGGCGTTCGAGGGCGCCGTCGCGGTCGCGAAGTTCATGCGGGGCCTGTTCAAGCCGAGCGAGGCCAAGCGCGCCTACGTCGGCGGCTCCCCCGAGGCCCACATCACGACCGCCAACGGCGCCCCCGCCATCGTGGCGGTCATCGGCGGCCGGGTCGTCGGCATCATGTGCCTGGAGATCACCGCCGACGGCATCGCGGCGTTCCACAACCAGGTCAACCCCGACAAGCTCGAACGCGCGACCCGGCGGTGGGCGGAAGCCGACCACGGTGAGCCCGCGCTGCGCGAGGCCTTCTGACCACGGGTGACACCCGCGCGATGCGGATGTGACGTGGCTCACTTCGCGTTCCTGTCAGGAAACGGCGGGCTGCCCGGTTCAAGGGGCGCAACCCGCTGAAGAGCCGATGAAGAGCTGACAGGAGCCAGACCATGCAGCAGCACCAGACCTCGCGGCAGCACCGGATCATCGTCATCGGAGCCGGATACACCGGAGCCATCGCCGCCGGACGCCTCGCCAAGCGGCTGCGCCGCGAGGACGTGGCCATCACCCTCGTCAACGCCGAGCCCGACTTCGTCGAGCGCGTCCGCATGCACCAGCTGGCGGTCGGCCAGGACCTGGCGCCGCGCCCCTTCAGCGAGATGTTCGCGGGCACCGGCGTCGAGCTGAAGCTCGCCAAGGTCACCGCCGTCGACGTGGACGGCAAGACGGTCACGTTCACGAGCGGCGAGGCGACCGAGGAACTTCCGTACGACACCCTGGTCTACGCCCTCGGCAGCGGCTGGAACGCGCAGGGCGTCCCCGGCACCGCCGAGCACGCCCACGAGATCGCGGGCCGCCCCGGGGCGCTCCGGCTGCGCGAGCGCCTGGCCGGCCTGGACGCCGGGGAGAGCGTGGTCGTCGTCGGCGGCGGCCTCACCGGCCTGGAGGCCGCGACCGAGATCGCCGAGGCCCGCCCCGACCTCGACGTCGCCCTCGCCGCCCGCGGCGAACTCGGCGACTGGCTCTCGCCCAAGGGCCGCGGCCACGTCCGGAAGGTCTTCGCCGGGCTCGGCATCACCGCACACGAGCAGGCCGCCGTCACCGGCGTCCGGGCGGACCACGTCACCACCGCCGACGGCGGGACCATCCCGGCCGCGGTCACCGTATGGACCACCGGCTTCGCGGTGCACCCGATCGCGCGGGCCACCACCCTGGAGGTCACCGACAGCGGCCAGATCGTGGTGGACCGGACCATGCGCTCGGTCTCGCACCCGGACGTGTACGCGGTCGGCGACGCCGCCATGGCGATGGGCCCCGGCGACAAGCCGCTGCGGATGTCGTGCGCCACGGGCACCCCCATGGCCTGGCAGGCCGCCGACGCCATCGCGGCCCGCCTGACCGGCGGAAAGATCCCGAAGACGCCGATCCGCTACTTCAACCAGTGCATCTCGCTGGGCCGCAGGAACGGACTGATCCAGTACGTCACCGCCGACGACCGCTCGGTCAAGGCCGCCCTGACGGGCAGGCTCGCCGCCCTCTACAAGGAACTGATCTGCAAGGGCGCGGCCTGGGCCGTCGCCCACCCGATGACAGGAATGCCGACCCGCCCCCGCCCGGTCATCACCCCCCGGCCCCAGCCCCACGCGACCACCCCGGCCAAGGCCACGGCCTGACCCGGCAACGCAAAAGGCCCCCGGATGATCCGGGGGCCTTTCGACACTGTGCACTCGGCAGGATT
Organism: Streptomyces sp. NBC_01283; assembly: GCF_041435335.1. Lineage (NCBI taxonomy): Bacteria > Bacillati > Actinomycetota > Actinomycetes > Kitasatosporales > Streptomycetaceae > Streptomyces > Streptomyces sp. NBC_01283. The sequence goes on along the minus strand of NZ_CP108430.1, from coordinate 4,772,815 downwards.
CGAACCTGCAACCTTCTGATCCGTAGTCAGATGCTCTATCCGTTAAGCTACGAGTGCTTGATTTTTCTTTTTTCTGTCTTCGCTCCCCGGCCTTTCGGCCCGCTCGCGGCGACAGGAAGAACATTACATGACCGCCGCCGCCATGTGAAATCCATTAGCCACACCGCTTGCGACCTGCGGAAACGTGCCTCCGGAGGGGGAACGCCGAAGCCCCGGTCCAGGGGACCGGGGCTTCGGGTCTTGCAGCGGAGGCGGAGGGATTTGAACCCTCGATGGGATGTAAGTCCCAAACCGCATTAGCAGTGCGGCGCCATAGACCGGACTAGGCGACGCCTCCAGCTTGCACACCTGCGCGAGCGCGGGTGGTGCGTGCAGATGATGACACAGCCGGGCGGCGTGTCACCAATCGCGGCTTCCACGGTACTAGTCGGGCGGCCCGCAGAGCAAAGCGTCTTTCCGCGCCCGCAACGTCACGGCGTCAACGGCGTTAGACGCGGTAGAGCCCGTACGTGTTCGCGTACCCGGTATCCCGCACCCAGTGGAGCCCCGTCATGCTGCGCCGCCTCGTCCTCACCGCCGCCGCGTCCGTCGCCGCGCTGTCCGCCGCCCCCGTCGTCGCCCACGCCGACATGGGGCCCCTGCCCCTGCCGACGCCGGTCACCGGGCCGAGCCCCGACCGGCTCACGGTGACGGTCACCGATGCCGGGGACGGACGTGACGGAACGTTCGAGCTGGAATGCCACCCGACGGGCGGCACCCACCCGCAGGCGGAGGACGCGTGCGCGAGGCTCGACGAGGGCACCTGGGGCACTGACATCTTCGCGCCCGCGCCGGCCGGCGCGAACTGCACCATGCAGTACGGCGGCCCCGCCACCGCGCGCATCACCGGAACCTGGCACGGGCGGCCCGTCGACGCGACGTACAACCGCAGCAACGGATGCGAGATCTCCCGGTGGAACAAGCTCGTCCCGGTGCTGCCCGACGCGAACGCGTGACGTCAGCGCCTGGCACCGGCCGATCTGTTTTTGGCCACCCTTTGGTCCGGTTTCGGCCACGGACGAATCCGTCCCGCCGCCACCTCCTCGTGACCAGGCGGTACGGAAGCCTCACATCTTCTGCGTGCGACCTCCCTCTCATCCGGCGTCGCGCGCACAACCGCTCCCCGTAGACTCCCTCCCGTGACACGCCGCGGGTCGCGGGGCAAGATGGCCCGAGCGAGTCGGCAAGCAGCAGTAACCAGGGAGGAAGCGTCGTCGTGAGCAGCAGGCCATCCCGAGGCGCTGCTCGCCTCGCAGCCATACTCGACGCGCTCCCGGACGCGCTGGTCCTCGTGAACGCGAACGGGACCGTCGTGAACGCGAACGCCATCGCGCTGGAGGCGTTCGAGACGCCCGGCACCGCACTCGTGGGCCGCGGGCTCCTCGATCTGTTGCCGGAGTTCGACTCCCGGCTCATTCCCGGATCGATGCGCAGGCCCGAGGCCGTCGACGAGCGCGGGCGGACCAAGCCGACGCGGATGACCGCGCGGCGCACGGACGGCAGCGAGTTCCCCGTCGAGGTCACCAGCTCGAACCTCGAGGACATCCGGGACGCGTACGACAATTACGGCTACACCGGCGACGAGTTGCTCATGCTCGTCGTACGCGACCTTTCGGGCGCCGTGGACACCGAGGCCGAACTCGCGCGTTCCCAGCGGCAGACCGAGATGATCCTGCGCGCCGCCGCCGAAGGCGTCGTCGGCACGGACACCGACGGACGCGTCGTCCTCGTCAATCCGGCCGCCGCGCAGATACTGGGCTTCCGGGCCAGCGACCTGGGCGGCCAGGAACTGCACCATCTGGTGCTCCACTCCCGCGCCGACGGCGAGCCCTTCCCCTACGAGGAGTCCCCGCTCGCCGACACGCTCCGTTCGGGGCGCAAGCACCGGGTGCGCGGGCAGGTCCTGTGGTCCAAGAGCGGCGACCGGGTCGCGGTCGACCTGACGACGGCCCCTGTGCGGGACGGCGATCAGCTCGTCGGCGCGGTCATGACGTTCACCGACCGGCGCCCCTACGACGCGCTGGCCGAGGAGCACGAGGCCGCGATCGCGCAGCACGCGGCGGAGATGCAGGCCGCGACCGAGCGGCGCACGGAGGAGCTGCGGGCCGCGACCGAGCGGCATGCCGCCGAACTGGCCGCCGCCGCCGAGCAGCGCGCGGAGGAGATCGCCGCCGAGCAGGAACGGTACGCGGCGCTCGCCGAGCGCGAGAAGGACCGGTTCGAGGAGCTCGCAGAGCGCGAGAAGGCGCGGTACGACGCGCTGGCCGCGCGGCACGAGCAGCTGCTTGCCGTGCTCGGTTCGTCGTTGCGGGGTCCGCTCGACGAGCTGCGGCGCGAGCTGTCGGCCCTCGCGGCCGATGACGCCGGGCAGTTGTGGCCCGAGGCGAACCAGGTCCTTCACCATCTTTCCGCCGGGTACGCGCGCATCACCACGCTTGTCGACAATGTGCTGGGTTTCCAGTTGCTCGACTCGGGCACGGAGCAGCTCTCCCGCGTGAAGGTCATGCTCGACGCGGTCGTCGCGAGCGGCGTGGAGGGCGCGGTCGAGCTGATCGGGCCCGGACGCGCGCAGTTCGCGGTGCACGCGCCGCCGATCGAGGTCGAGGTGGACCCGGGGCGGCTCGCCACGGCGCTCGCCCACCTGGTCGCCGACGTGGCCGGGATCGACGCCACGGGCAACGCGCGTGCCGGTGCGGCCCCTTCGGCCGTGGCCGCCGGTGGGTACGTGGACTCGACCGTGGTCGTCGCCGCTGCTCAGCGCGGTGAGGTCGTACGCATCGAGGTGCGGGGGCCGTACGCCGGGGGAGACCCGGTGCACGAACCGATCGTCCGGGGCATCGTGCGGGCGCACGGCGGTGTGCTGCAGACGCATGAGGTGCCGGGGATGAGCGGCACTGCGTACGTTCTTGAGGTGCCGATCGGTGCGGGGGGCGGCACGGTCTCTGTTGCCGCCGCGGGTGCTGGTTCTGGTGCCGAGGTGACGGACGGGTCTGTCGGGTCTTCGGTCGTGGTGCCGGCGCAGGCGTCGCCCGCCACGGGTGGCGGTCGGCGCCGGGCCCGGCGGGCTGCCGGTCCCTCGGTCGACTCGTTCCTGGAGAGTTCGGGCTCCGAGGGTGCTACTTCGGGGGGCGGAACTTCTGGAGGCGGGACCGCGGCGGGTGCTGCCGGGGCTTCGCCCAGCGGGACCGGGCGGCGGCGTGGGCGGCGTGCGGCGGAGGCCGACGCGGCGGAGGCCGCGGCGGCTCAGGTCGCCGAGGCCGCGGCGTCGGTTGCTCCGGATGCACCCGTGCGGGGCGAGGGTGCGCAGCCCTCCGCCGTGCCTTCCGGTGCGCCTGCGGGTGTGCCTTCCGGTGGTACTGGGCGACGGCGTGGGCGGCCCAGCGCCGCCGAGGATGCCGCGGGGGCCGCTGGGTCTGCTGGGTCCGTCGGCTCCGTGGTGACCGCGGCCGAGCATGCCGCCGGGTCCGCGGCTCTGGGGCAAGCGGTTCCGCCGCAGGGCGTGCCGGTTCCCGCCGGTGGGGTGGCTCCTGCCGCTTCCGGCCAGCGGGCGCGACGGAACGACGAGCAGTTGGCGTTGCCGCCCGCTCTGCCTTCGGGTGGTGGCGGGCAGGAGGGTGTTGCCGCCGGGGGTTCCGGGGTCGGAGGTTCCGGGGTCGGAGGTTCCGGGGTCGGGACGGCTGTGGCTGTCGCCGGGCCGGGTGGCTCCGCCGGTGATGCGGGCGAGGCCTCGCCCCGTCCGACGGGGCGGCGTCGCCGTGCGCTGGCCGCGGCCAAGGAGCGGGCCGCTGCCGAGGAGGCTCCCAGCGGGCGCGTCTTCGCGCTGCCGCCCGCCTCCGCCGACCAGGACGACACGGGGCAGCACGAAGCGGCCCTGCACCACCCGGCCGACGACCACACCCCGCCGCAGCCGCACCCCGCGGAGGCGCCGACGGGCCGCCGCCGGTCGCGTCCGGCCCAGGGGCAGGTGCCGGGGCAGGTTGCGGAGCAGGGGCAGGTTCCGGGGCAGGTTGCTGAGCAGGGGCAGGTTCCCGGACCGGGGCAGGTACCCGGGCAGGGGCAGGTTCCCGGGCAAGGGCCGACGCCGGTGCCCGCAGCCGCCGGGCCTGCGGGGGACGCGCAGGGCACCCCGCCCGCCGGTGTTCCCTCGCGGCCCACCACGTACGCCGAAGGCACTCCGGCGCGGGGCGTCCACACGCCCGGCAGGGGTGTCGCGCTGCCGCCCGAGCGCGGGACCCAGGGTGGGCGGGCCGCGCAGCCGCTGCCCGCCGAGGCCGCGCCCGGTGACCCCAACTCGACGCAGGGGCGCGCGATCAGCGTGCGCACGCTCGGGCAGGGCGTGCCGTTCGGCCAGCAGATCGCCGAGCAGCAGCAGCGCCGTCTCGGGCTGCAGCAGGGCCAGGCTCCGGCCGCCCCGGGGGCAGCACCTCAGGCACCGCAGCCTCCGCTGCCCCCGCAGGCGCCCCCGGCTCAGCAGGCTCCTCAGCAGCCGCAGCCCCAGGGACCGGCCCAGGCCCAGCCCTCCGCTCCCGCCTCCGACGCCGCGCAGCAGCCCACCGCTGGCCCGCTCCCGGAGCAGGCGCCCGCGCAGCCCGCGGCTCAGGGGCAGGCGCAGGGGCAGGGGCAGGGGCAGGGGCAGGGGCAGGGGCAGGCGCAGTCCACCCTCGGCGGTTCCGTCGGCGGCTCGGGACGGCGCCGTAGGCTCTCCACTCCCCCCGCCCCGGCGGGCGACGACCGCTCCGAGGCCGCGGCCCGCCCGCACCCCCAGGCGCAGGCCCACCCGCAGTCCCGGATCGCGTCCTCCTCGGAGGGCACAGGACGCTCGTACGCGATCGGCGCACCGGACGAGGACGCCGACGAGGGCCCGGAGCCGCTGGACGGCCCCGGCGGTGCGGTCGAGGTCGCCAACCGGCCCCAGCCGCAGCCCATGGACGACGAACTGCCGCCCGAGCCGCTGGACAACCCGCGCCGCCTCCTCGTCTGGCCCGCGCCCGACGTCACCACGCAGCAGGCGCTGAGCGACCGCGGCTACCGTCCCGTCATCGTGAACTCCCGCGAAGAGGTCGACGCCCAGATCGCGGCCTTCCCCGCGGCCCTGTTCGTGGACCCGCTGACCGGACCGATCACGCGTACGGCCCTGCAGTCGCTGCGCACCGCCGCCGTGGCCGCCGAGGTTCCCGTGCTCGTCACGGCGGGACTCGGCCAGGCGACGCGCGAGGCCGCGTACGGCGCCGACCCCGCCGTACTCCTGAAGGCCCTCGCGCCCCGCGACAGCGAGCAGCACCCGCCGCGCGTCCTGCTCATCGAGGAGCACGAGGAGATCGCGCTCGCCCTGACCGCGACGCTCGAACGGCGTGGCATGCAGGTCGCGCGGGCCGAGAGCGACGCGGACGCGGTGACGCTCGCGGCGCAGATGCGGCCGAACCTGGTGGTGATGGACCTGATGCAGGTGCGTCGCCGCAGGGCCGGGATCATCGACTGGCTGCGCGCGAACGGCCAGTTGAACCGCACCCCGCTCGTCGTCTACACCGCCGCCGTCGACCAGACGGAGCTGCCCCGGCTCGCGGCGGGGGAGACGGTGCTGTTCCTCGCGGAGCGGTCGACGAGCACCGAGGTGCAGGGCCGCATCGTGGATCTGCTCGCGAAGATCGGCACGAACTAGGCTTCAGGCCTTTGAGCTTGAGTACGGCGATGCGCCGCTCCCTCGCGGGGGAGCGGCGCATCGCCGTACCGGTGACCGTGGGCGTCCGAGCTCGGTTCAGACCTCGGTTCGGAGCTCGGTTCAGAGCTTGGTGACGTCCAGATCCCCGTCCGCGTACTGCCTGCGCAGCACCTTCTTGTCGAACTTGCCGACGCTCGTCTTGGGCACGGCGGGCACGATCGCCCAGCGCTCGGGCAGCTGCCACTTGGCGATACTGCCCGCGAGGAAGTCGCGCAGGGCGGCGTACTCCAAACTCGCGCCCTCCTTCAGCACGACGGTGGCGAGCGGGCGTTCGCCCCACTTCTCGTCGGGCACGGCGACGACCGCGGCCTCCGCGACATCCGGGTGGGCCATGATCGCGTTCTCCAGCTCGACACTGGAGATCCACTCGCCGCCCGACTTGATGACGTCCTTCGCACGGTCGGTGAGCGTCAGGAAGCCGTCGGAGCTGATCACGCCGACGTCCCCGGTCTTCAGCCAGCCGTCCGCGCTGAACTTGTCCTCGGGCTTGAGCTCCTCGCCGCCCGCGCCGCCGTAGTACGCGCCCGCGATCCACGGCCCGCGCACCTCGAGCTCGCCCGCGGACTCGCCGTCCCACGGCAGGTGCTCGCCGCCGGGGCCTACCAGGCGGGCCTCGACGCCGGTCGGGAAACGGCCCTGGGTGAGGCGGTAGGCGAACTCGTCCTCGGTGCCGAGGGACTTGGCCGGCGGGCGGGCGACCGTGCCGAGCGGGGAGGTCTCCGTCATGCCCCAGGCGTGACAGACCCGCATGCCGAGCTTGTCGAACGCCTCCATCAGCGAGGGCGGGCAGGCCGAGCCGCCGATGGTGACCTGGCCGAGCGAGCTGACGTCGCGCGGCTTCGCGCTGAGTTCGGCGAGCAGACCCTGCCAGATGGTGGGGACGGCGGCCGCATGCGTGGGCCGCTCCGTCTCGATCATCTCGGCGAGCGGGGCGGGCTGCAGGAAACGGTCCGGCATCAGCATGTTCACGCCGGTCATCAGGGTCGCGTGCGGCAGGCCCCAGGCGTTGACGTGGAACTGCGGGACGACGACGAGGGAGGTGTCCGCGTCCGTCAGGCCCATGGACTCGCTCATGTTGACCTGCATGGAGTGCAGGTAGATGGAACGGTGGGAGTACACGACACCCTTGGGGTCGCCGGTCGTCCCGGAGGTGTAGCACATGGCGGCGGCCGTACGCTCGTCCAGCTCGGGCCAGTCGTACGCCGTGGGCTTGGCGGCGATCAGGTCCTCGTACTCGTGTACCCGCGCCTGGATTCCGGCCAGCGGCGAACGGTCGCCGGGCCCCGAGACCACGAGGTGCTCGACGGTCGGCAGCCGCGGCAGCAGGGGCGCGAGCAGCGGGATGAGGGAGCCGTTGACGATGATGATGCGGTCGGCCGCGTGGTTCACGATCCAGGTCAGCTGGTCGGCGGGCAGCCGGAGATTGAGGGTGTGCAGGACGGCGCCCATACAGGGGACCGCGAAGTAGGCCTCGACGTGCTCGGCGTTGTTCCACATGAAGGTCGCGACACGTTCGTCGCCGTCGACCCCGAGGTCCTCGCGCAGCGCGTGCGCCAGCTGGGCCGCGCGTTCACCGATCTCGCGGAAGCTGCGGCGCTGTGGCGTGGACTCGCCGGTCCACGTGGTGACCTGCGACGACCCGTGCACGGTCGTCCCGTGCCGGAGGATGCGGGTGACGGTCAGTGGTACGTCCTGCATCGTGCTCAGCACGGCGTCCTCCCGGTGGGCGCGCGGCATTCATCCGGGGCGGCTCCCGAATGACCTACCTGGCAGTAGGGCTCGCCAGATTCTTGCCGCATACCGCACGGTATGTCACTAGTCCGGGAGAAGAAAGGTGCGGCAGAGCTGCGGAGATCACCGGACCTTCACCGGACCGGCGTGAGCTCCGGGTCCTCGCGCAGCTTGCCGAGCGCACGCGACACCGCGCTCTTGACGGTGCCGATGGACACCCCGAGCACCTCGGCCGTCTGGGCCTCGCTGAGGTCCTCGTAGTACCGCAGGACGACCATCGCCCGCTGCCGCGCGGGCAGCTTCATGATCGCGCGCCACATCGCGTCCCTGAGCACCTGCTGCTCGGCCGGGTCCGCGACCGGCGTCACGTCGGGCTCGGGCAGCTCGTCGCAGGCGAACTCGTCGACCTTGCGCTTGCGCCACTGCGAGGTCCGGGTGTTCAGCAGGGCCCGGCGCACATAGCCGTCGAGCGCCCGGTGGTCCTCGATCCGGTCCCACGCGACATAGGTCTTGGTGAGGGCGGTCTGCAGCAGATCCTCGGCATCGCTCGGATTCGCGGTCAGCGAGCGCGCGGTGCGCAGCAACACGGGCTGACGTGCCCGTACGTACGACGCGAACGACGGATACGCCGAAGGACTCGCTGTCCGCGTCGCGGCCTTCGATGCGCTGGTGCACATGGGCACCATGGATACGGTCATGGCTCCACGCTAGAAGCGCCCCCTACTTCAGCGGATCGGCCGCAGGTCCCGAAGCGGTGTCCGCCTCAGGTTGTACGTGGGGTGGTAGCCCCACCTCCTGAAGGTGGAGGAGGCGGAGCACACCACTGAGGGTTCACCCCGGAGAGGGCCGCGCTCCCGGACTAGCCGATCCGGGCCACCGGCGCGTCCACGAGGTTCCGGTCGATCACGAGCCTGCGCCCGCCGTGCCGCTCCTTCACGTTCCCCGCGTACTGATGAATGCGCCGCTCAGGGCTCCACGCGTCGCGTCGCAGCACCGGCTCACGGTACAGATGCGGCCGCGTGTGCCAGCGCGCGAACCACATCACCGCCGGCAGATCCCGCACCCCTGCCCGCCGTGCCGTCTCCATGTGCCGTACGCCGGAATTCGCGCTGCTGTAGAACCCCGGGACGTACCCGAACCTGCGCACCTCGCGGTCCCAGGCCCGCACGAAGGACAGGGTGGTGGCGGCGCACTTCTTCTTCCGGTAGCTGTACGCCTCCATGTCCAGGTAGAGCGGGCTGAGCCGCCGCATCCCCAGCGCCTTCGCCTTGCTCACCGCGTGACGTCCCTCCTTCGTCCCCTGCCTCCAGGGGTGTCGTCCCATACGTACGTCCTTCTTGTGCTTGGCGATGACACAGGGCGACTGCGAACCGACGTACACCGGCAGCACCTTCCACCCCTGCCCCCGCACCGCGCGCATCCAGCGGCGGGTCAGCTCCGGCTGGCGCGGGCACGCACGGCCGCGGCCCGCGTAATAGACGCCCACCGCCTGGTAGTCGGATGCCTTCCAGCGGCGCATCGTCTCGACGGACGGGGCGAGGCAGGTGTCGAACGCCCAGCCCCGGAAGACCGAGACGGCGGCCGCCCACCCGGCCGCGGGGCTCCCCGCCCGGGAACCCTCGTCCCCGGGTCTGCTCACGGCGCCGGTCGGTGGCGCGCCCACGGCCAGAGTGGTCAGGGCGACGGCGAGGACAAGTCCCATCATCAGCTTTCGGCAGCGCATATGCCGAGTGAAGGGCCCGGGGCGCCCGCCATGCCCGGGACACGCGCCGCGTTCAGCCGTCCGCCGCCAGAATCAACCCTGATGTGGGCACTCCGGTCCCCGCGGTCACCAGCGTGCGCCCCGCGCCCGGTATCTGGTTCACGGATGTGCCGCGCACCTGCCGGACCGCCTCCGCTATGCCGTTCATCCCGTGCAGATACGCCTCCCCGAGCTGCCCTCCGTGCGTGTTCAGCGGCAGCCTCTCCTCGGCCACGAAGTCCGCCGCCTCCCCCAGCCCGCAGAAACCGAACTCCTCCAGCTGCATCAGCACGAACGGAGTGAAGTGGTCGTAGAGGATCCCCACGTCGATGTCGCCGGGTGCGAGACCGGAGCCGCGCCACAACTGCTTCGCCACCACGCTCATTTCCGGCAGCCCGCTCAGGTCGTCGCGGTAGAAGCTGGTCATCTGCTCCTGCGCCCGGCCCGCCCCCTGGGCCGCCGCCGTGATCACCGCCGGTGGCTGCGGCAGGTCGCGGGCCCGCTCCACGCTCGTCACGACGATCGCCTGCCCGCCGTCGGTCTCCTGGCAGCAGTCCAGGAGCCGCAGCGGCTCGACGATCCAGCGCGAGGCGGCATGCTCGGCGAGCGTGATCGGCTTGCCGTGGAAATACGCCGCCGGATTGGTCGCCGCGTACTTCCGGTCGGTGACCGCCACATGGCCGAACGCATCGGGGGTGAGGCCGTAGGTGTGGAGATAGCGCTGGGCCGCCATCGCCACCCAGGAGGCCGGGGTCAGCAACCCGAACGGCAGGGACCAGCCCAGCGCCGCGCCCTCCGCCGACGGCTCCCGGTGCTGCACGCCCGAACCGAAACGCCGACCCGACCGCTCGTTGAACGCGCGGTAGCAGACGACGACTTCGGCCACCCCGCTCGCCACCGCGAGCGCCGCCTGCTGGACGGTCGCACAGGCCGCGCCCCCGCCGTAGTGGACGCGCGAGAAGAACGACAGCTCCCCCATCCCGGCCGCCTGCGCGACGGTGATCTCCGGGTTCGTGTCCATGGTGAACGTGACCATGCCGTCGACGTCCTCGGGGCCGAGCCCGGCATCGTCGAGTGCGAGACCCACCGCCTCCACGGCGAGCCTGAGCTCACTGCGCCCCGAGTCCTTGGAGAACTCGGTGGCCCCGATCCCGACCACGGCGGCCTTTCCGCCGAGGAGGTCGCGTGTACGTACGCTCATGCCGCGCCCCCCGCCGGTGCCCCGCCGGGGACGGTGACGGTGACCGTGCCGGTGACGTGCCTGCCGATGCCGTTCGCCCCGACCACCTTGACCGTGGCCGTGTCACCGTCGACCTTCTCCACGGAACCGGTCAGCACCATGGTGTCCCCCGGGTAATTGGGGGCTCCCAGCCGGATCGCCACCTTGCGGAGGACCGCCTCGGAGCCGAAGTGGTCCGTGATGTACCGGCCGACCAGACCGTTCGTGGTCAGGATGTTCATGAAGATGTCGGGGGAGCCCTTCTCCTGTGCCGCCGTCGCGTCGTGGTGCACGTCCTGGTAGTCCCGCGAGGCGATCGCACCGGAGACGATCAGCGTCCGGGTCACCGGGATGGTGAGCTCAGGCAACTCGTCACCGACCCGCACACCGTCTCCGTCTCCTCCTCCGGCATACCGTCCCCCCGTCATGCCGCTCCCTCCTGTTGCTCCGGCTGTTGCTCCGGCTGTTGCTCCTGCTGCTGTTGCCGTTGCTCCGGCTGGCGCTCCGGCTCCTCTGTGCTTCCGGCGATCAAGTCGCCCATTTCCTGCAGGACTTCACTCCCGCACCCCAGGTACGCGTCCAGCTGCCGACCCCACAGGAAGTGCCGGTGAACGGGGTGATCGAGGTCGGCCCCCATGCCGCCGTGCAGATGCTGACCGGCGTGCACGACGCGCATTCCGCCCTCCGACGCCCACCACGCGGCGGTCAGCGCATGCGTGCCGTACTCCAGGCCCGCGTCGTGCCGCCAGGCCGCCTCGTACGCCGTGACCCGTATCGCCTCGGTGTCCATATGGGCGTCCGCCGCCCGCAGTTGAACCCCCTGCTTGGCCGCGAGTGGCCGACCGAACTGCTCCCGCTCGTTCGTGTACGCCACCGCGCGGGCCAACGATCCCGCGCACACCCCGGCCTGCAGTCCCGCGAAGGCGGTACGTGCGCTCGCCAGGACGTCCTCGTACGCCCCGTCCCCTCCGATCCGCTCCCCGGGGGTTCCGTCCAGGACCAGCCGCCCCGCCGCCCAGGGCGCGGTCAGCTCCACGGGCTCGGTCTCCGCGTCGGCCACCCGCACTCTCCACAGGCTGTGGCCGGCCCGCGGCGCCGGTTCGCGCACCGCCACCAGGACCTCCGTGGCATCCCGCAGCCACGGCACCCACGGCACCACCCCGGTCAGCCTGCCCGCCGTAGGCACTCCTGCCGCTGCACCACGCATCGTTCCGGTCCGCGCCCCCGCCGCTGCACCGGGCACCGCCCCCGCCTGTGCCCCGGGCACCGCTCCGGTCGATTCACCGCCCTGCGCCCCGTCCGTGAAGGCCACCACGCCACCCCGCGCCGGGAAAGCCCCCGTCGCGATCGCCGTCCCGTCCCGCAGCCCCGGCAGCAGCCTCTCCCGCTGCTCCTCCGTGCCATGCGCCGCCACCGCCAGCAGCCCGTAGACACAGCTCGCCGCGAACGGCACCTGTGCCGTCACTCTCCCCTGCTCCTCAAGCAGCAGCACGAGGCCGAGCAGCCCCACCTCCTCCACCGCGCCCGGCAGCCCCGCAGCGCACAACGCCTTCCACAGCTCGGCATCCGAGCCTGTCCCCGCCGCCGCGAGCCGCTCGGGCGTGGCCAGGTCCCCGAAGATCTCTCCGGCGAGATCGCGTGCGGCGGCCTGCTCCTCCGCAGGTGTGAAGTCCATGTCAGAGTCCGCCCCCTGCCATGCTCTCGACGGCCCGGAACACCGGAAGCTCCAACTCCGCGTCCACTTGCCGGAATTCGAGCCGCACCGGCTGCCCGATCCGCACCTTGTCGCTGGGCACCCCCACCACGTTGCTGACCATGCGCACGCCCTCCGCCAGCTCGATGAGCCCGACCGCGTACGGGGGATCGAAGGCGGGGAAGGGCGGATGGTGCATGACGACGTACGAATAGACCGTGCCCTCCCCGCTCGCCTCGACCGTGTCCCATGCGAGCGATCCGCAGGCGTTGCAGCCGGGCAGCCACGGGAAGCGCAGGGCCTGGCAGCCACCGCAGCGCTGGATCAGGAGCTGGTGCCGGGCCACTCCTTCCCAGAACCCCGCGTTGTCCCGGTTGATCACCGGGCGGGGTCGCTTGCCCTGGGTTTTCCGCTGCGCGGGTGCGTACTTCAGGATCCGGAAGCGGTGGGTCCCCGCCAGCTCGCCGCCCGCTCTGACGTCCATCCGGGTCGTGACGAAATGGCCCGTGCCCAGCTTGGTCGTCTTGCGCTCCGACACCGACTCGATGACCGCGTCGAAGGTGATCTCGTCCCCCGGCCGCAGCGCCCGCAGATACTCCTGCTCGCAGTCCGTGGCCACCACGGAGGTGTACCCCGCGCCGTCCAGGAGCGCGAACAGCTCGTCGTATGCCGCCGAACGCCCGTCGTGTCCGGAGAGCCCGCCCATGGTCCACGCCTGGAGCATGGTCGGCGGCGCGATCGGATCCGGCCCCGCATAGGCCGAGTTCGTGTCGCCCATGGCCTCGCACCAGTGCCGGATCATCGGCTCGTTGACCGGGTCCTTGCCCATCCCCGACGTGGCGGCTGCCCGCCCCTCGAACACCTTCAGCGTCTCGTGCGAAAGATCGGTCATCGCCGTCCCCTCCGCATCCCGAGGCGCATCGTCGCCACGATCTCCCGCTGCACCTCGCTCACCCCGCCCCCGAACGTATTGATCTGCGCCGCTCTGTTCATCCGTTCCAACTCCCCCTCACCGGCCGGGCCGAGCACCAGTGACCCGGGTGAACCGGCCCGGACCAGCCCCGCCTCGCCCGTGACTTCCTGACATATTCGGTACACCTCCACCGCCGATTCGGTTCCCACGAATTTCACGCCGCTGGCGTCTCCCGGCGCCAGCGCACCCGCCCCCACATCCCCCACCAAACGCCAGTTGAGCAGGCGCGTTGCCGCCAGCCGCGCCTGTGCCTCGGCCAGCCTGGAACGGACCCACGGAGCGTCAATCCGGCGCTCACCCGTCACCGGATCGGGTGTACGGGCGAAGGCGAGGGCCGCGGCGTAGAAATCCTCGGCCTGCATTCCGATCGCGGCGAGCGCCACCCGCTCGTGGTTGAGCTGGTTGGTGATGAGCCCCCAGCCGCCGTTCTCCTCGCCGACGAGGTTCGTGGCGGGCACGCGAATTCCGTCGTAGTACGTCGCCGTCGTCGTCAGACCGCCCACCGTCTCGATCGGCGTCCACGAGAAACCGGGTGCGTCGGTCGGCACGAGGATGATCGAGATGCCTTGGTGCTTGGGGGCTTCGGGGTCGGTGCGGCAGGCCAGCCAGATCCAGTCGGCGTTCTGGGCGTTCGACGTGAAGATCTTCTGCCCGTCGATGACCCACGTGCCCTCGGGCCCCTTGGACCCCTTGGACCCTGCGGGCCCCCCGGACCCTTCGGCACCGGGGTCCCCGGCCTCAGGAGGCCCCGCCGCAGGAGCCCCGACCTCGCCGGAAGCCTCACCCTCACGCACCGCCCGCGTCCGCAGCGAGGCCAGGTCCGTGCCCGCCGACGGCTCGCTGTACCCGATCGCGAAGACCAGGTCTCCGCTGAGGATGCGCGGCAGGAAGGCCGCCTTCTGCTCCTGGGTGCCGTACTTCATGAGGGTCGGCCCGACGGTGTTCAGGGTGACCATCGATACGGGCGCGCCCGCGCGGTACGCCTCGTCGAAGAAGACGAACTGCTCGTCGGGCCCGCGTCCTTGGCCGCCGTACTCGACCGGCCAGCCCAGGCCGAGCATGCCATCGGCCCCGATGCGCCGCAGCAGCCGCCGCTGCCCCTCCAGATCGCCCCCTTCGGGCGGACCTGCCGGCATCAGATCACGGAAGTAGGCGCGCAGTTCGGCACGCAGCTGCTGTTGGCGTTCGGTGGGGGCGAGGTGCACGGCGGCGGCCTCTCCTTCGCGTAAGGGCGTCGCACCGACAATGGTTTCTGACTGTCCGTCAGAAACTGTGGCGGTGTCAAGAGATCACGCTCCATACGCCTGCGGTCCGCCAGAGAAACGGACGCCCAGCACCTCGCGCGGCGAAAAGAGCCGCGACCGCCCTCCGAACACGCCTGCGCGGCGGTGCAGTTGCACCGCCGCGCAGAACGCCACACACCCCATCGAGCAGGCCCCGGGAGCTACCCCGGAGTGCCGTCACCTCACCAGAGGTGGGTGAAATTGACGGCGATGTTCTCGTTCGACTGGTCGATCGCCGTGAACGCCGATCCGTTCACCTGGGCGGTGTTGTTCTGGTTCGAGGCGCCCGAGCCGACGGCCTGCTGCTGCGACGTGTTCGAGTTGCCGCTGTTGTTGCCGCCGACGCCGCTGCCGTTGACAGTCGCCACGCCCGCATTCGATCCGTCGTTCGCGAAGGCGCCGTTGTCAGCCATCGCGACACCCGAGAAGAGTGCGGCAGCCAGGGGCAGGGCCGCGGCTGCAGCGATGACGCGGGCGGTACGGATGCTTGCCATGTCAATTCCTCCGTTACGGGGGTACGCACCGGCGATGTGCCGGTAGTACCTGAAGTGCTTCTTGTTCCAAGGCGGTTGGCCGACCGACTTGAGGGTTCTGCACGACGTCGCGAGTCCAGAGTTGCCCACCGAATCCCCGGCGAACCACCCCGGAAGCCCCAATTCCCCCGCAAGCGTGAGTACAAGTCGATAAACACGCTTCGCGCCCCATAGCCGCAGATCAGCCCCCACGACCGGGCCCAAACCCAGGCGCCGCAAGCGCTGAACCGTTCCGTCACTTCATGAAGATCGACGACCACACCCGCGTTTCGTCCGCGCGCCGCACCGCCCCCTCTTCCTTTCTTCGAACACTTGTACGAAAATGAAGCCATGGCCACCATCGACCGCCATGCCACCGCACTCGCACTCGCCCACGCCTTGTCCGCCGCCGAACGCGGCCTCGCCGTCATCCCGCTCTCCCGCAGCAAGCTGCCTGCGCTCCGCTCCCCTCACCACGAGCAGCCCGAACAGACCCCCTGTCACGGCGAATGCGGCCGCCTCGGGCACGGCGTGTACGACGCGTCGACCGACCCGTGGCGCATCCGCGAGCTCTTCACCGCGGCCCCTTGGGCCACCGGCTACGGCATCGCGTGCGGGCTGGCCCCCCACCACCTGATCGGCATCGACCTCGACACCAAGTCCGGTACGGACGCTCCGGCGGCCCTGCGGGAACTGGCGCTGCGCCATCTGTTCACCATCCCGCCCACGGTCGTCGTGGCGACCCCGAGCGGCGGCCGCCACATCTGGCTCGCGGGCCCGCCCGACGCCGTCGTCCCCAACTCCGCGGGGCGCCTCGCCCCCGGCATCGACATCAGGGGCGCGGGCGGCTATCTCGTCGGCCCCGGCTCGCGCACCGAGCACGGCGTCTACAGCGCCGTGGCAGGCACCGCCCATCTCCCTCCGGCGAACTGCCCGCCCGCCCTTCTGCGCCTGTTGACGCCCCCGCCCCGCGTCCACCACCCCACGCTCCCGCAGATGCCGACCCCGGTCCAACGGGGCCAGGGCCTGGTGCAGTTCGTGCTCGCCGCACACGAGGGCCAGCGCAACACCCGGCTGTTCTGGGCCGCCTGCCGCGCCTACGAGAACGGCATCGGCGAGACCCTGGCCGATGAACTCGCCGCTGCCGCGCTCCGGGTCGGCCTCACGGAACGGGAGGCCCGCTCGACGATCGCGTCGGCGGCGCGGCTGACGGGCCACGCGTGACGGAGACCCAGGCATGACGGGGCACGACGAGGCCCGACGAAGTAAGGGGCGTCCGCAGTGGCGGACGCCCCTTACTGCATGCGGTCTGGCGCACCCGGTCACTTGCCGAGCATCGACCGCACCGCCGCACGGTCGATGTTCGTCAGGGCGCGGACCAGCTTCGGGGTGAGGAAGACGATGACGAGGCCGAGCAGGGACGCCCCCGCGATCTGCACCGGCGACTCCAGGTAGAACTCGTGGCGCTCGCCGCCGGAGGTGTAGTCGAACACCCGGTAGCCGGGCCAGTCGAGGTAGCGCGGGAACACCCAGGAGTACGCCGGGAGGAGCGCGACCACCCAGCCGGTGACCAGGAACGTCACGCTGAGGACGAAGGACACGACCCGCGTCGGGAACGTCACGACCTGGAAGAGCAGCGCCCGCCAGCCCGCGCCGTCCGAGAGCCGTGCCCGCATCCCCGCCCACGCACCCGCCTCCCGCGGCGTCTCCACGGCAACGGGCCCGGCCACGTCGAGCCCCAGCTGCGACCGGGCCCGTCCCCTCTCGGCGGCCCCGAGCCCCCGCGCCCCGGCCAGCGCGACCGCGAGGACCGGAAGGCCGAGCACGGTGACGAACAGGCCCACGCCGAGCGAGAACATCGTCACGGCGAAGGTGAAGCCCACGATGGCGATGGGCAGCGACGCCACCGTGTAGCCGATCTCCCGGTACGTGGAGCCGGCGAACGGCGCCCGCCAGAAGCCCGGGGCCCCCGCGGAGCGCTCGGCGGAAGGAGCGGCAGGAACGGAGGGAGCGGCAGCAGCGGCTGCGTACGGACGGGCGCTGATGTTCATGACGGGCCTCTGATCTTCGCGGTGGGGACGTGCTGGGGACGTGCCGTGCTTCGTCCTCCACGATCGCGAATCCGAGCGGCCCGGAACATCCGGCGACCCGGCCTCTCAGGGGTGTTGCTGACACCACCCCCGTACGGAACCGAATCCTCCGGGTAAAGAGGCAGCGAAAGGGGGGTGCCCCTCAGCGAGAAGCACTGAGGGGCACCCCCTGGCCTGACGGGAGAAACCGTCAGCCGTTGTAGCCGAAGAGGCCGTCGAGCGACGAACCGTCACGGTGGCCGCCGTCCGCCTGGCCGGCCGTGGTGATCCCGTAGGGGCCGCCCATGTTGGTGAAGGACTGGCCCGCGTAGCGGCCCTCGCTGAAGGTGCTGCTCGGACCGTCGGAAGCGACGGCGGTGCCGGTGGCCAGGACTCCGGCGACGGTGGCCACGGCAAAGGCGGCTGCGATGCGCTGCAACACGGTTATCTCCTTTTGGGGTGATTCCAGTGATCCTTGGCAGCGACAACACCTCAATCGGCCCGCACCTTCTCCCAGGCTCGCCGGGCAGCGGCCACGTGGAGTACCAGGTTCATCCAAGGTGACCTACGCGCGTACGCGCGGCTGCGAACCATCTGGAAACACGAGAGCCCCTGACCGAACTCGCTGGTCAGAGGCTCTCAAGAACTGCGGTGGGTGTGGGATTTGAACCCACGGTGACTCTCGCCACGACGGTTTTCAAGACCGTTCCCTTAGGCCGCTCGGGCAACCCACCCCGCACCGCCGATCAGGGCGGTGCGGGGACAAGAGTAGCGGGTCAGCTCTCGCCCTTGCGCTGGCCCAGGACCACGTCGGTCTTGTGCTCCTTGCCGTCGCGCTTGTACGTGATCTCGACGGTGTCGCCCGGCTTGTGGGTCCAGATCTGGCCGATCAGGGTCGGGCCGCTGTCGATCGCCATGTCGTCCAGCTTCGTGATGACGTCGCCGGGCTTGAGGCCCGCCTTGTCCGCGGGACCGTTCGGGGTGACCGCCTGCGAACCGCTCGCGCCCTCCCGGGAGATCGTGGCGCCGCCCGTGTTCTCCTGCAGGGCGACCGAGGCACCGATCACGGGGTAGACGGCCTGGCCGTTCTTGATCAGCTGCTGGGCGACGTACTTGGCCTGGTTGACCGGGATCGCGAAGCCGAGGCCGATCGAGCCGGACTGGCCCCCTCCGCCACCGAGGCCGCCGCCGCTCTCCGCGGGCTTGATCGCGGAGTTGATGCCGATGACCGCGCCGCCCGCGTCGAGCAGCGGACCGCCGGAGTTGCCGGGGTTGATGGAGGCGTCGGTCTGCAGGGCGCTCATGTACGAGCTCTTGCTGCTCGCGCCGTCGCTTGAGGTCACCGGGCGGTCCTTGGCGCTGACGATGCCGGTGGTGACCGTGTTCGAGAGGCCGAAGGGGGCTCCGATGGCGATCGTCGAGTCGCCGACGGCCACCTTGTCGGAGTTGCCGAGGGGGAGGGGCTTCAGGTTCGACGGCGGGTTCTTGAGCTTGATGACCGCCACGTCATAGCCCTCGGCACGGCCGACCACCTCGGCGTCGTACTTCTTGCCGTCCGAGAACGTCGCCGCGAGCTTCCCGCCGTCGGCCGCGGAGGCCACGACGTGGTTGTTCGTAAGGATGTGGCCCTGCTTGTCGTAGACGAAGCCGGTGCCCGTGCCGCCCTCGCCGTTGCCGCCCTGGGCCTCGATGGTGACGACGCTGGGCAGCGCCGTGCCCGCGATGTCGGCGACCGTGCCGGGGTCGCGCTTGAGGTCGGCGGGGGTGTTCGACGCGGAGACGGTGGTCGAGCCCGTGCTGTTGTCGTTCCGGTCGGCCGCCCAGAAGCCGATGCCGCCGCCGACACCGCCCGCGACCAGCGCGGCCACGAGCACCGCGGCGATCAGGCCGCCGCGACGGCCCGCGGGCTTGGACCCCTCGGGGTGCTGCGCCGCGTACGACGAGCCCCAGCCGGAGCCTCCGCCGTGGGCGTACGAGGGAACGGTGGGCGGCGGCGGAGGCGGCCAGGCGCCGGCACCGGAGGCGTGCGGGGGCGTGCCCTCGGTGGTACCGGCGTGCGGGGGAACCTGGTGCGCCGCCGGTTCCTGGCCGGGCGCGGCGGACGGCGCCGCGGGATCGGGCGCGGCGGACGGCGCCGCGCGGTCGGCGGAAGCAGCGGGAGATTCCACCGGCACAGGAGGCGCTGACGGGGCCGGGGGTACCTCGTTGCCCTCGTTCTCGGTGCTCACAGCTCTTCTCCTCGGTCCACGCTGTCGTTCTCGGTCACGGCCTGGCTGTGCCCAACTGTGCATGTGTCTGCAGTCAGCTTTTCCCATGGGCTGTCAGGGCACCATAAGCCGATCCTGTGGATCCGGCTCTGTGTGCACCACCTGGGCAAGCCTGCGGGTACCCCGTGATGGCACCATGACGCGGTGACCCTCGCACGACAGCAACAGATCCAGGTCGTCGCCCACCGCGGAGCTTCCGAAGACGCCCCCGAGCACACGCTGGCCGCGTACAAGAAAGCGGTCGAGGACGGTGCCGACGCTCTCGAATGCGACGTACGCCTCACTGCGGACGGGCACCTCGTCTGCGTCCACGACCGTCGCGTGAACCGGACGTCGAACGGCCGGGGCGCCGTGTCGGCCCTTGAGCTCTCCGACCTCGCGGCCCTCGACTTCGGATCCTGGAAGAACAATCACGGTGAGGCCGACGAAGGGCCCGACTGGGAGGACACCTCCGTCCTCACCCTGGAGCGGCTCCTGGAGCTGGTGGCCGAAAGCAATGCTTCGGGGCGCAACGTCCAGCTGGCCATCGAGACCAAGCACCCGACCCGCTGGGCGGGGCAGGTCGAGGAAAGGCTGCTCCTTCTACTGAAGCGCTTCGGTTTGGACTGTCCACCCGCCGATGGCCCCTCTCCCGTACGCGTCATGAGCTTCTCGGCGCGCTCCCTGCATCGGGTGCGGGCCGCGTCCCCCACCCTGCCGACGGTCTATCTGATGCAGTTCGTCTCGCCGCGCCACCGCGACGGCCGTCTGCCCGAGGGCGTCCGGATCGCCGGTCCGGGCATGCGGATCGTCCGCAATCACCCCGCGTACGTGGCCAAACTCAAACGCGCGGGACACCAGGTGCACGTGTGGACCGTGAACGAACCCGAGGACGTGGAGCTCTGCGCCGAACTCGGCGTCGACGCCATCATCACCAATCGCCCCAAGCAGGTGCTGTCCCAGTTGGGCCGTCGCTAACCGCCATCCCGTCAGTTACAGGGTGTGCACCGGCGCGTTCGGTCCGTATTCGATCGTTACGAGTGCGTCACCGCACAAGGATTGGCCGGTTTCCGGTCCAGTCCATTGGGGCATTCACACCGTGGCGTGGGGCGAAGGAGGTCTCGGGGGTGGCGTTGGTGGTGGCACGGGAGGTGCCCGCGTCGTCGAGCATGGCCGTACCCCATGGCCCTGCGGGCGTGGGAGAAGCAAGGCACCGGATGCGCGATCAGTTGCGCGGGAACGGGGTGCCGGAAACGGTCGTCGACGATGCCGTACTGATCCTTTCGGAATTGCTCAGCAATGCCTGCCGGCACGGCAGGCCGCTGGGCGAAGGAATGGTCGGCGACGGTGATGTCCGGGCCGCCTGGCGCGTGGACGCGACAGGCAGGCTGACGGTCGAGGTGACGGACGGCGGTGGCCCGACCCGCCCCGTTCCGGCCACACCCTCGGTCACCGCGCACGGCGGGCGCGGGCTCAACATCATCACGGCCCTCGCCGAGACCTGGGGCGTGCGCGACGACACCCACGGCGAGGTCACGGTGTGGGTGGTCGTCCATGCCGGGCAGTGCCACGAGGACTTCGCTACGCGCGTCGCGGCCCCGTCGGCCGCCGGGATACCCGACCTCGCGTACGCCGACCCGTTCGACGACCGCGACTGAGGCCCACGACCGTCGACCGCGACTGACGCCCGCGACCGTCGACCGCGCCTGACGACCGCGACCGCCCGCTGCGACCGACCGGTCCGCGGGCGGCGACCACGGACCAGGATCACGACCTGCGACCGCGGCCGGCGGTTCCCACCCGCCCAGGCTGAATCCCGACGCCCCCTGGGCGAGCGGCTAGGCTCGCGCCCGTACGCCCCAAGGCGTACGAAGAGCCACGCTGTAAAGCCGCATCCGGGAGACACCCAAGATGGCCAAGAAGCGCCCTCAGACCAAGGGCAAGCAGCCGCAGCTGACGGACGGACAGGTCCCTGTCGTCGGCGCCCGCGAACCCTGCCCCTGCGGTTCGGGCCGCCGTTACAAGGCCTGTCACGGCCGGGCCGCCGCGCACGCGGCGACCGAGCTGGTGCACCGCCCCTTCGAAGGCCTGCCCGGTGAGGGCGACTGGGTGGCCCTGCGCGAGCTCGTCCCGGCGGCGACCGTCGAACTGCCCCTCAAGGACGGGCTGCCGGACGGCGTGCCCTCCGTCTCCCTGGCGACCGTCCTGCCGATGGCCTGGCCCGCGCTGCGCCGCGACGACGGCTCGGTCCTGCTCGGCCTGCAGAACGACACCGCGTCCGGTGACATCAGCCGCGACCTCGCCGACACCCTCCAGCGCGCCCTGACCGCCGAGCCCGGCTCTCCGGTCCAGGCCCGCCGCGCCCCTGCCGACGGGCCGCGCCTGCAGGACCTCCTGGACCCCGAGGGCGTATTCGAGCCGATCGTGCACGCCGGCTTCGAGTTCTGGGTCCCGGACTCGGAGAACGCGTCCACGGAGGTCTCCGCGTCCCTGGAGCGGGCGAACGCCGCCGCCATCCCGACCGTGCGGCTCTCCGGCGTGGACTGCGCGTACTGGTGCGAGACCCCGGACAAGAACCACCTGCGCTGGGTCATGCCGCACCCCGAGGAGCAGCTCCTCGACGCACTCGCCCGGCTGCACGCGGCCGGTACGTCGAGCCTCGGCGACGGCACCCGTCTGGTCGGCTCCTTCCGGGCGCACGGTCTGACGGTCCCGGTGTGGGACCTGCCGACCGGAATGGGCGCCGAGGACATCGAGAAGCCCGCCGCGGAGTTCGCCGAGCGGCTCGCGACGGCGCTGAGCAGCGATGCCCCGCTCACGCCGGAGGAGCGGCGGGCGCGCGGCGGTCTCACCAACCGCCAGGTGACGCTGAGCTGACCCACCAGTCAGTCGGACGGGGAGCGTGACTCCTGTCACAACTCCCCGTCGTCGCAGGTAAATCCCTGTCTGGATATCCGAGATCGAATTTGCCCAGAGCAGATCTCTTGTTACCGTTCAGGTAGCCCGGTTGCTGGTGCATCCCCCGTCGCCAGCAACCGGGCGCTTTCATGTCCGGCCCACTGTCCGGCCTGACCTGCTGTCTCAACTGGCCTTCGGTCGAGCGGAGTTGCTCCCGGAGCGCAGGAGCAACGGTCCGCCACTCCCGTCGGCGAACTCCACCACCGCCGAATACGCCTCGGCATTCCCCGCCGTGCGCTCACGGGGTGTCTCGCACGCCCCCGGCTCGTCCGCCGCGCCGACCGCGCAATGCATCTGCACGGTGCGTGCGCCGGGGCCCATAACGGTCAGTACGGCGCTCAGCTCATCACCGGTCGTGTTGCGGTAGTAAGTGCGCCCCCAGGTGTCGTGCCCCTGGGTCAGGACGCACGTCTGGGCCTCGATGCCCTTGGGGGAGGTCACTTCGGGTCCGCACTGTGCGGCAGTGTCGAGGCCGAGCCCCGTGAGGAGCGACGAGTCGTCCGCGGATGAGGACGCGCCCTCCGTAGAGGCCCGTTTCGAAGTGGGCCTCTCCGTGGAGGGCTGTTTCGCGTCGGGATCCGGCGCCGTTCCCGGTGCCGCGTCCGCCGGCCGCTCCGACGGCTTGGCGTCGGCGTCGCCGTCACCCACAGGCCCCGCGGACGCGCCGGCGAGCGGCAGGAAAACCGTAATGGCCACGACGCCCATGAGCGCGATCAGGCGGGGGTTCATAAGGCCTGACAGTAACGACGTTTGATGGGCGCCCGGCTCGCCGCGCGCCCATTTCCCCTACAACTCGGGCGCGCTCACACCCGTACGAGTGAGCGCGTCGACCACCGCGTCCACCACGGCCTCGACATCGGGGACCCACGGGGCTGCCGAGCCGGGCAACGGAGCCCGCTCCCAGCCCACCGGTCCCTGTCCTGTCTCCGAAGGCGGCAGCGCGATGTATCCGCCCTCTCCGTGGAAGCGCAGTGAGCCCGGTACGTAGTCCTTGGCGTACAGCAGCTCGCCCAACTGCTCCATGGAGTACGGCGCTACGAGCAGAAAAACGCGGGCGGGGGTCGCCACGACCGGGCCGAGCCTGATGCCCATCTCGTCGAGCGCGGCAAGCGCGCGCTCTCCCGCGATGACGGGCAGGCTGACGGCGCATGGGGCGCCGACGCCGGTCGCGAGCACGATGGGAGCGTCCGGGCGGTTCGTCCACCACCAGCTCACCATGCGCTCGTCGGTCGTCGCGGTCAGCAGACCGGGGTCGAGGGGGTGGGCTCCTGGCACCGTGCAGTCGGGGTCGGGGCAGGCGCAGCGGGTGCCGTCTCGCCGGTCGAGGCCGACGCCGGGCACCACGGGCCACTTCCATGCCGTCGCAAAGGTCAGGGCCGCGCCCTTCAGGCTGGGACTCCGGTCAGACTTCCTGCCGGTGAGCCTGGACAGGAGCCTGCTTCGCCTTCCGAGGATCTCGCGCATGAGCGCTCGTTCCTTTCCGTTTACACGCCGAGGAACACGGCGGGCCACATCACACCATGTGTGGATCACTTCGCTGTGCGTAGAACTGGCGCATCACACCCCAGCCTGCGGCATGGGGAACCCCGAAGGGCCGAGCGTTAGCGTGGCGTGGGGTGGCGGTGCCTGGCGTTTGCTGTCCCGCGTGCTTCTCGCCGCCTCCCCCACGGGAGGATGGGGCACGGTCGTCGTGAGTTAAGACGCCCGGGTCCGTCGCCAGGTTCCGGGCTGATCTCAACTGCCCCTGGTCATCACCGAGTACGTACCCATCACGGCCGCTGTGACGCGCCTCCCGTGCCTGAGGGCTCGGGAGTACCCCTTGTTGAACAATCCCAGTCGATCGCAATAGGCCGTCGCCTCAGGCACTTTTGAGCCAAGTTACCAAGATCGCGATACGTCACAGAATTCCCACGGACACCAGGAATCCCAGCTGGACAATGCTGGACATCCCCTAACCAGTGCGTGTAGATGTGGAGAACATTGCTAGCGGCGCAGAATGACATGGGGGTTTGCGATGCTATTGAGCAATACGCACCGGCCGGAAAGCCGTCAGCCATGAACGCTCCGCACCTCCCGAAAGTGGCCGGAATCGATTCAACTGTTCCGCCACCAGCCCACACTGTCGCGCCCGCCCCACAGGCCAAGGGTGCACCGACCCTCATGATCCAGGACCGGCTCGCGGGCTGGATCTCCGATCTGACCACCCTGCAGGAGCTCACCGAGCGCCTGGCCCGCACGGCCACCCTCGACGAAGCCCTGCACGAACTGCTGCACGCCGGAGCCGCCCTCGTCGGCGCGCGCCGCGGCCTGCTCGTCCTCGAACCCGCCGACGGGATCGGCCCCGACACCGCCATCGGCCTGGGCCTCACCCGTGCCGACCTCGGCCACATCGAGACGGTCCCCCGCGCCGTCACCGCCTTCGGGCGGCTCCTTGACGCGCCGCCCACGCCCCCGGGCGCCGAGACCGAGATCGTCAACGCCGACCTGCTCGCCGACGGCAGCCTCGACCCCCGTCACCGCGAGGTGGCCGCCCGGCTCGGCTACGCCGCGACGTACGCACTGCCCCTGTCCAGCGAGGCGGCGGGCCGAATCGGCGCCGCCGTCTGGCTGTACGACGAGCCCGCGGAGCCCGGCGAGCGCCAGCGCCACCTCGTCGGCCTCTACGCGCGCCAGGCCGCCGAGCATCTGGCGCGGCTGATCGAACTGAACCGCGCCCGCACGACGGAGGCCACGCTGCGCGAGGAGCTGCTGCCCTCGCGCCTGCCGCGGGTCTCCGGGGTGCAGCTCGCCGCGCGGCACCGCACCTGCGCGCTCGGCGGCGGCGACTGGTTCGACGCGCTGCCGCTGCCCGACGCCGCGCTCGGCCTCGCGGTCGGGTCCGTCACCGGGTCCGGGCCGAGCGCCGTCGCCGCGATGGGGCGCCTGCGGGCCTCCTTGCGGGCGTACGCCGTCATGGAGGGCGAGGACCCCGTCGCCGTACTGTCCGATCTGGAGCTGCTGCTGCGGCTCACCGAACCGGCACGGTCGGCGACGTCTCTCTTCGCGTACTGCGAGCCGGCCCAGCGCAAGATCATCCTGGCCGGTGCCGGGCACAGCCCGCCGCTGGTGATCGGTGAGCGGCGCACGGAGTTCGTGGAGACCTCGCTGTCGGCGCCGCTGGGAATGCTCGCGTGCTGGGAGGCGCCCAGCGTGGAGTTCAAGACGGAGCCGGGAGAAACGGTGCTTCTCTATACGGACGGCCTGCTGCACCGCACCGGTGACCCGATGGACCGGGCCTTCGCGCGGCTGCACGCGGCGGCGGCCGGGGTGCCGAAGGCGGTGCGCGACGACCCGGACGCGCTCACCGATCACATCCTGCGGACGGTGCTGCCGGACGGGCTCGACACGGTCGACAGCGACGAGGACGTGGTGCTCCTTGCGGCCCGTTTCGAGTGACTCCCGCGATACGCCATGTAATGGGCCTTCTGGCTCTGGGCCCCCTTCCGTACGCCCGTACGATGGAGGGGGCCCAGTGTCGTACATAGGAGGCAGATCGTGTCGGAGGAGCTCAATCCGGAGAACCCGGAGATCGAGTCCGAGGAAGAGCCGATCAAGCAGCGCAAGAACGGCCTGTACCCGGGAGTCTCCGACGAGCTCGCCGAGAACATGAAGGCCGGCTGGGCCGACACGGAGCTGCACGACCTGCAGCCGATCGCCCAGACCGCGCACACCGCCGCCCGCCGTGCCGCGCTCTCCGCGCGCTTCCCGGGCGAGCGCCTCGTGATCCCCGCGGGCAACCTCAAGACCCGCTCGAACGACACGGAGTACGCCTTCCGCGCCTCCGTCGAGTACGCGTACCTGACCGGCAACCAGACCGAGGACGGCGTCCTCGTCCTGGAGCCGACGGACTTCGCGGACGGCACGAGCGGCCACGAGGCCACCATCTACCTGCTGCCGCGCTCCGACCGCGAGAACGGCGAGTTCTGGCTGGACGGCCAGGGCGAGCTGTGGGTCGGCCGCAGGCACTCCCTCACCGAGGCCGAGACGCTGTACGGCATCCCCGCGTCCGACGTGCGCGAGCTCGGCGCACACCTGCGCGAGGCGACCGGTTCCGTCCGCGTCGTCCGCGGCTACGACGCCGGCATCGAGGCCGCGCTGACCGACAAGGTCACCGCCGAGCGCGACGAGGAGCTGCGCGTCTTCCTCTCCGAGGCCCGTCTGGTCAAGGACGAGTTTGAAGTCGGCGAGCTGCAGAAGGCGTGCGACGCGACGGCGCGGGGCTTCGAGGACGTCGTACGCGTCCTGGACAAGGCCGAGGCGACCAGCGAGCGCTACATCGAGGGCACCTTCTTCCTGCGCGCCCGCGTCGACGGCAACGACATCGGCTACGGCTCGATCTGCGCCGCGGGCCCGCACGCCACGACCCTGCACTGGGTGCGCAACGACGGCGCCGTGCGCTCCGGGGAGCTGCTGCTCCTCGACGCCGGTGTGGAGACGCACACGTACTACACCGCCGACGTGACGCGCAC
Organism: Streptomyces sp. NBC_01283; assembly: GCF_041435335.1. Taxonomy (NCBI): domain Bacteria; kingdom Bacillati; phylum Actinomycetota; class Actinomycetes; order Kitasatosporales; family Streptomycetaceae; genus Streptomyces; species Streptomyces sp. NBC_01283. The sequence continues at coordinate 4,746,124 of NZ_CP108430.1, read as the reverse complement.
GCTGCCGATCAACGGCCGCTTCAACGAGCTGCAGCGGAAGATCTACGACGCCGTGTACGAGGCCCAGGAGGCCGGCATCGCGGCCGTGCGGCCCGGCGCCAAGTACCGCGACTTCCACGACGCCGCGCAGCGCGTGCTCGCCGAGAAGCTCGTGGAGTGGGGCCTCGTCGAGGGCCCGGTCGAGCGCGTCCTGGAGCTGGGCCTCCAGCGCCGCTGGACCCTGCACGGCACCGGTCACATGCTCGGCATGGACGTCCACGACTGCGCTGCCGCGCGCCGTGAGACGTACGCCGACGGTGTCCTGGAGCCCGGCATGTGCCTGACCGTCGAGCCCGGTCTGTACTTCCAGGCGGACGACCTGACGGTGCCGGAGGAGTACCGCGGCATCGGCGTGCGGATCGAGGACGACATTCTCGTGACGGCCGACGGCAACAAGAACCTGTCGGCTTCGCTGCCGCGGCGTGCCGATGACGTCGAGACGTGGATGGCCGAGCTCAAGGGCTGATCGTCCCTGATCCGATCTGCCGCGATCTGCCGGACCGGGCCCCTTCTTTAAGAAGGGGCCCGGTTTCGCGTTTCCGGGGCCATGCGGCCGTCTCCCCGGGCCTAGCGCTCGTCCTCGCCCGCCACCTTGGCGGTGCTCAGGGCTATGCGGTTCCAGGTGTTGATGGTGAAGATCAGGGCCAGGACGTGGCCCAGCTCCGTCTCGTCGAAGTGCGCCGCCGCACGGGCGTAGACGTCGTCCGGGATGCCGCCCCGGTGGACGAGCGTGACGGCCTCGGTCAGGTCGAGGGCCGCCTGCTCCTTCTCCGTGAAGAAGTTCCTGGCCTCGCGCCATACGCCGACCATGTGCAGCCGCGCCTCGTCCTCGCCTGCCTTGCGCGCGTCGGAGGTGTGCATGTGGAGGCAGTACGCGCAGCCGTTGAGCAGCGAGGCGCGGATCTGGATCAGCTCGACCAGGGCCGGGTCGAGGCCGTCACGGGCGGCGGCGTCGAGTCCGATCACGGCCTTGAAGGCCTTGGGGGCGGCCTTGGCGAAGTTGAGGCGGGGAGTCGGGGTGGGGGTGGGGGTGGGGGTGGGGGTGAGGGTCTGTGCGGCGGTCTGGGCGGTGGTCTGCGTGGCGTTCTCGTTGTTCGTCATGACCATGAATCTACGGGTGGGATAGACCTTCGATAGGGTGCATTTCCATGTCGGAATCATGGGTCAATTTGGCCGAGCGCATCGGGAGTGACCTGCACCTGGAGCTCTCCGGGGCGGGTGGCCGCCGCGCCGTCCTCATCCGGGCGCTGCGGGACGCCGTGCGTGAGGGGCGGCTCGCTCCGGGGACGCGGCTTCCGCCCTACCGCTCCCTCGCCGCCGATCTGGGCATCGCCCGCAACACCGTCGCCGACGCCTACGCCGAGCTGGTCGCCGAGGGCTGGCTGACCGCGCGGCAGGGTTCCGGCACCCGGGTGGCCGAGCGGGCTGCGCCACCCGCGCGCACCCGTGTCCCCAAGCGGGCATCCACCCGGCCCGCGGCACCCGCCCCGCCCGCGTACGACCTGCGCCAGGGCCAGCCGGACGCCGCCTCCTTCCCGCGCACCGCCTGGCTCGCCGCGGCCCGGCGTGCCCTCAACTCCGCGCCGAACGAGGCCTTCGGACCAGGTGACCCGCAGGGGCGCGTCGAGCTGCGCCGGGCGCTCGCCGGATACCTGGGGCGCGCCCGCGGAGTGCGCACCGACCCGGAGCGGATCGTGGTCTGCTCCGGCTTCGCGCACGCCTTGCGGCTGCTGTTCGGGACCGGGGGCGGCGGAATGCTGCGCGGGCCGCTGGCCGTGGAGTCGTACGGCCTCGGCTTCCATCGGTCGATCCTCGCGACCGCGGGCGTACGGACGGCCCCGCTCGGCCTCGACGAAAAGGGAGCCCGCATCGAGGAGTTGACCGAGAGTCAGCGAGTCCGGGGTGTACTGCTCACGCCTGCACACCAGTTCCCTACTGGCGGCCCGCTGCACCCGACGCGGCGCGCGGCGGTGATCGACTGGGCGCGCGCCCGCGACGGCCTCGTCCTGGAGGACGACTACGACGGTGAGTTCCGCTACGACCGGGAGCCGGTGGGTGCCGTACAGGGCCTGGACCCCGAACGCGTGGTCTACATGGGCTCGGTCAGCAAGAGCCTCTCCCCGGGAGTGCGCCTCGGGTGGCTTGTTCTGCCCGAACACCTCATCGACGGAGTGCTCGCGGCGAAGGGCGAACGCGAGGCGTGGGCCAGTGTCATCGACCAGCTCACGCTCGCCGATCTGATCGAGTCGGGCCACTACGACCGGCACATCCGCCGCATGCGTCAGCGCTACCGCAACCGCCGTGACCAGCTCGTCTCCGCCCTCGCCACGCACGCCCCGCACATCAGCCCGACCGGTGTCGCCGCCGGCCTGCACGCCGTCCTGCGGCTGCCGCCCGGCACCGAACAGTCCACGGCCAAGGCGGCTGCCTGGCAGGGCCTCGCGCTGGAGGGACTCGCCGGATTCCGCCACCCGGAGGCCACGATGCCCGCGCCCGACGGCCTGGTCGTCGGCTACTCCACGCCGCCGGAGCATGCCTACGGAGCGGCGCTGGAGGCCTTGTGCAGGGCTCTGCCGCCCGGCTGAGCGGGGAAAGGGGCCCGGCAGACCCGGGAGACCAGATGGGGCTCCTACAGCGTTGGAAGGGGCCTCAGGCCGTGACGAGCGGTGCGTCCTCGCGCCACTTGAGGATCTTGTCGAAGCTGATCACCGCGCCGCCCCTGCCCCCCGGCTCGTTGCCGAAGTGGACGTGATCAGCGAGCTCCTGGATGAGGTACAGCCCGCGTCCGTGTTCGGCACTGTCGGATGCGGGCTGCGCGACGGGGACGAATCCCGGGCCGGAGTCGGCCACTTCGATATGGCACTTCTCGCCGTCCAGGTACGCCGTCACCCGATAGGCCCCCGCCGCCCCCTCGGGAGGAACCGCCGCGCCCCCGTGCTCCACCGCGTTGGCACAGGCCTCGCTGAGCGCCACCGACAGGTCGTACGAGACGTCGGGATCCACCCCCGCGGTCTCCATCGTGCCCATCAGCAAGCGGCGGGCCAGCGGGACGCTCGCAGCTTCGCGCCGCAAATGGAGAGACCACCACATGCTCATGCTCCAGCCTCCTGGCCGCGGCTCGACATACCGATACGTATTGCCGCAAGCGCCCGTGTGTAAGCGCGTAGTTGAAGTGATGCCGCCCATACGGCGGACGCGCGGAGGGCTCGGGACGGTGTAGACACGCCTCTCACGAGCCACTTTCGGGCCTCGCCCAAAGGCGCCCATTCGTGGCCGACGGCCATCGATCGGCACTCATCGGCACTCATCGGCATCCATGGGAGCTTGCGGACCTGCCGTATGAGGTGGGTAAGCCCAGTGCAATGATGTTCCGGCCATGACTGCCCCCCACCCACACGAAGCGCGCACCGGAGCAGACCTCCGGCTGCTGAGAGCCGCGGTGTTCGCCGTGCTCTGCGTCGTGCTGTCCGCCGGGGGCCATGTGCTCGCTTCCTGCGCCGCCGTCCCGCTGTGGACGCTCGGCGTCGGATTCCTCGCCGTTTTCGCCCTCGCGGCACCGCTCGCCGGGCGTGAGCGCTCGCTGCCGGGCATCGCCGCCCTGCTCGCTGCCGGGCAGGTGGGCCTGCACGCGCTCTTCGGAGTCGGGCAGCACGGCAGCACGGCGGTGGCGGCCACCGACCCCTCCCTGGCGGAGCGGGCCGCGCGCATCGTGTGCGGGGCCGGCGCCGCCAGCATCAGCCCCGCCCAGGCCCACCGGATCCTGACCACGGCGGGCGTGGAGCCGGGCGGCGGGGCCACCGGCCACGCCCTGCACCACAGCTCCCCGGCCACCACGGCGGCGGACTCGGCGATGGACACGGCGATGGGCTCCATGTCGCTGCTCCCGTCGCTTCCCATGCTCCTGGGGCACGTACTCGCCGCAGTGGCCGCCGGATGGCTGCTGCGCCGCGGCGACATCGCGCTGCTCCGACTCGTGCGGCTCTCGGCGCACGGGGCGTATGGAGTCGCCGAGGGGGCTCTCGTCCGTTCCCTGCGCGGCGCGCTCGCCTTTGTGTGCGCCCTCCGCGCCGGACTTCCCGGGGCGCCCGACGCGGATCTCCGCGCGCCCCGTACGGCCTTCTTCGGACCACCGAAGCCGCACACCTCCGCGCTCCAGCACACGGTGATCAGGCGAGGGCCGCCGGCCACCGCCGCACTCGCACTCGCTGCCTGACGCGACGCACTCCTACCGCAGCACTACGGAGAGGTGCCTCGCGCCCGGCGGCATCCACGCGCGCGTGCCCGCCCGGTTCGTCGCCGCGCGCACTCTCCCCGGTCACCGCCGCCGATCTCGTCGGCACCGCTGACCACCACCGCTGAAAGTGGAGTGTTCCGCCATGTCTGTTCTGTCTGCGCTGTCCACCGTGAAGGCCTCCCGCGTCTCCGTCGTCGGTGGCGTCGCCGCCTCCGCCGTCCTGCTCCTCTCCGTCCCCGCCTTCGCGCACGTCAGCGTCACGGCCGAGGGCCAGGCCGCCAAGGGCGGCTACGCCACGGTCAACTTCAAGGTGCCGAACGAGATGGACGACGCCTCGACCAACAAGCTCGAGGTCTCCTTCCCCAAGGACCACCCGCTCGCCTCCGTCATGACGCAGGACGTCCCCGGCTGGACCGCGAAGGTCACCAAGACGAAGCTCGACAAGCCGCTCGAGATGCACGGCGAGAAGATCGACGAGGCCGTCTCCAAGGTCACCTGGACCGCCGACGGCAAGGGTGTCCGGCCGGGCACCTTCCAGAAGTTCCCGCTCTCCATCGGCGCGCTGCCCGAGGACGCCGACGAGCTCGTCTTCAAGGCCGTCCAGACTTACGACAACAAGGACGTCGTCCGCTGGATCGAGCCGCAGCAGAAGGGCCAGGAGGAGCCGGAGCACCCGGCGCCCGCTCTCGCCCTGACCGCCGCGTCCGAGGACGGCCACGGCGCCGCCGCGTCGCACGACGACGCCAAGGAAGACGCCAAGTCGGACGACAAGAGCGAGTCCGCCGCCTCCTCCGACAGCAGCGACTCCACCGCCCGCGTCCTCGGCATCGTCGGCATCGTCGTCGGCGCCGCCGGTGTGGCGTTCGGCGTGCTCGCCGGTCGTCGGCGCGCCAACAGCTGAGCCACCCTTCGGGCCGCATCGGGGGCGTTTCGACCGCCCCCGATGCGCCCGGGCCCCCTCACATCTGGGACATTTTCGTATGCGCAAGAAGAAGCTGCTCGCCGCCGCCATGCTGGCCGCGGCCACCCTCACCCTGTCCGCCTGCGGCGGCGGTGACGACGGCAAGAAGCCCGTCGCGGACGTCTCCGTCGAGTCCAACGGCGACAAGGCCGCGACCATCCTCGACAAGCCCTTCGAGAAGCCGGACCTCGTCCTCACGGACACGCACGGCAAGAAGTACGACCTGCGCGCCGAGACCAAGGGCAAGCCGACGCTCATCTACTTCGGCTACACCAACTGCCCGGACGTCTGCCCCCTGACGATGAGCAACATCGCCGTCGCCAAGAAGCAGCTGCCCAAGGCCGAACAGGACAAGCTCCAGGTCGTCTTCGTGACCACCGACCCCAAGCGGGACACCCCCGAGGCCCTCGGCAAGTGGCTCAAGTCCCAGGACACCGACTTCATCGGTCTGACCGGTGACTTCGACACCATCCAGGGCAGCGCCCGCACCCTCGGCATCAGCATCGAGCCCTCCAAGAAGGAGAAGGGCAAGGTCGTCTCGATGCACGGCACGCAGGTCATCGCGTTCTCGCCGAAGACCGACGCCGGATACGTCCTCTACGGCGAGGACACCACCGTGGACGACTACACCAAGGACCTCCCCAAGATCGTCAAGGGAGCGACTCCGTGAACCGCCGCATTCTCACCGGCGGCGCCCTGGCACTGACGGCGGGGCTCGCCCTCGCCGGCTGCTCGGAGGCGTCCGCCGACAAGGCATCGGACAAGCCCGAACTCAAGGTCGTCGGCGCCTTCATGCCCGAGCCGGCCATGGATTCCATGGCCTCCGGGTTCTTCACCGTCACGAACAAGGGCAGCGCCGACAAGCTCACCTCGGTGACCAGCTCCCTCGCCCAGAGGGTCACGCTGCACAGCACCAAGGGCAACGCGATGAAGGAGCAGAAGTCGTTCGACGTACCCGCGAACGGCGAGCTCGACTTCGCGCGGGGCGGCAACCACCTCATGTTCGAGGAGCTCAAGCACAAGCCGAAGCAGGGCGACAAGGTCGCCGTGACGCTGCACTTCGAGAAGTCGGACCCGATCAAGATTGAGGTTCCGGTGAAGGCCGCCACGTACAACCCCAAGCCCGGCAAGCACGCGTCGCACTGAGGGACTGATCGCTGATGCAGACCATCGCTCCCCGCTGTGGAGCTCGCTCCGGGGCCGCCGCCCGCTTCGGGATAACCCCCGGCGCCGGACGGCTCCTGCTCGTCGTCGCCGTCTTCCTCGGCGCCCTGCTGGCCACGGCGGCACCCGCTTCCGCCCATGCCGCGCTGACGGGCAGCGACCCCAAGCAGGGGGCGGTGGTCGACACGGCGCCCGCCCGCGTATCGCTGACCTTCTCCGAGAAGGTCGCCATGTCCGACGGCTCCGTACGGGTGCTCGACCCGGCCGGCAAGCGCGTCGACACCGGCAAGACCACCGACCTCGGCTCCAACACGTACGGCGTGCCGCTGCACAAGGGGCTGCCCGACGGCACCTTCACCGTCGCCTACCAGGTCGTCTCCGCCGACAGCCACCCCATCTCCGGGGCGTACACCTTCTCCGTGGGCGCGCCCTCCGACACGAAGGTCGCGCTGCCGGACCAGGAAGTGGGCGGCGGATTCGTCGGCGGGCTCTACGGCTTCGCCCGCTACCTCTCGTACGCCGGTTTCATCCTCGTCGTCGGAGGGGCCGCCTTCGTCCTCGGCTGCTGGCCGCGTGGCGCCGGCGTACGCCCCGTGCAGCGTCTCGTGGTGTCCGGCTGGGTCACGCTCACCGCGTCCACCCTCGTGATGCTGCTGCTCCGCGCGCCCTACACCGGGTCGGGCAAGATCGCCGACGCCTTCGACATGGCCAAGCTCGGCGACGTGCTCCAGACGAAGACGGGAGCCGCGCTGGTCTCACGGCTGCTGCTGCTCGCCGCCGCCGCGCTCTTCGTCGCGGTGCTCTTCGGCGCGTACGAGAAGCGGACCGACCCCAAGGAGCGCAAGGACCTCACCTTCGGGCTCGCGGTGGGCGGAGGCGTCGTCGCCGTCGGGCTCGGCGCGACCTGGGCCATGGCCGAGCACGCGTCGACCGGCATCCAGGCCGGTCTCGCGATGCCCGTGGACGTCGTGCACCTGCTCGCGGTCGCCGCCTGGCTCGGCGGGCTCGCGGCGCTCGTCGTCGCCCTCTACTTCGGGCCGTCGATGGAGGCCGGGGCGGTACGGCGCTTCTCACGCGTGGCGTTCTGCAGCGTCGTCGCCCTGGCAGCGACCGGGCTCTACCAGTCGTGGCGGCAGGTCGGCTCGTGGTCGGCGCTCACCGGTACGCGGTACGGACAGCTGCTCCTGGTCAAGGTCGGCCTGGTGGCCGTCCTCGTCGGCATCGCCTGGATCTCCCGGCGCTGGACGGGACGGATCGCGGGCCAGGCGGGCGACATGGCGCCGGAGGCCGCCGCGGCGGCCGTCGTCGAGAAGCGTGCGGAGAAGCACGCGGGGGCCAAGCGCGTCGAGAAGAAGCCGGTCACGGTGCCCGCCGGAGGCGCCGGAACGGACTCCAAGCGCTCCGCCCAGCTCGCCCGTCAGCAGGCCGCCATGAGCACCGCCCGCGAGAAGCGGATCCGCGACGCCGACCCGAACCGGTCCGGCCTGCGGCGCTCCGTGCTCGCCGAGGCGGGTGTCGCCGTCGTCCTGCTCGCCGTCACCACGATCCTCACCTCCACCGAGCCCGGCCGCACGGAGGAGGAAGCGGCGGCTTCGAAGACGGCCGCCGCCGCACAGCGGTCCGGCCCGCTCACCCTCAAGATCCCCTTCGACACGGGCTCCGACGACGGCAAGGGCACCGTGCAGCTCGACCTGGACCCGGGCCGCACCGGCAGCAACGAGATGCACATCTTCGTGAAGCGCCCGAACGGCAGCGCCTTCGACATCCCCGAGGTGAAGGTCTCGTTCACCCTCAAGTCGAAGGACGTCGGGCCACTGCCCGTCGCCCCCGACCACATCGCCACCGGACACTGGAGCGCGAGCGGGGTGCAGATTCCGATGGCGGGCAACTGGAAGGTCGCGCTGACGGTGCGCACCTCCGACATCGACCAAGTGACCGTGAACAAGAACGTGCAGATCGGCTGAACGGAACCACCATGGCGGACAACGGGATTTCGAGGCGGCGGCTGCTCGGCACCGCGGGTGCCACCGGTCTCGCGCTCGGCGCGGCGGGCGGTGCGGCCGGGTATGCCGCGGCGCCCTCGGACACCCCCGAGAAGGCGGCGTCGCTGGCGTCCCTTGGCGCGGACACGGTCATGTTTCACGGGAAACATCAGCCCGGCATCACCACGCCCGTCCAGTCCCGCGGCCATCTGATCGCCTTCGACCTGTCGGCGGGCACGGGCCGCAAAGGTGCGGCGGCCCTGCTGCGCCGCTGGTCGGCGACGGCCGAACGGCTGATGGCGGGCAAGGCCGCGGCGGGCGAGGACACGGATGTCGCCCGGGACGCGGGCCCGTCGTCGTTGACCGTCACCTTCGGCTTCGGTCACAGCTTCTTCGGGCGCACCGGCCTGGAGAAGCAGCGCCCGTCGGCACTCGACCCGCTGCCGGACTTCTCGTCCGACCACCTCGACAAGGCGCGCAGCGACGGCGATCTGTGGGTGCAGATCGGCGCGAACGACCCGCTCGTCGCCTTTCACGCGCTGCGCGCGCTCCAGAAGGAGGCGGGCGACGCGGCACGGGTGCGCTGGCAGATGAACGGCTTCAACCGCTCGCCCGGCGCGACCGCGCACCCCATGACGACGCGCAATCTGATGGGCCAGATCGACGGCACGAACAACCCGAAGCCGTCGGAGGACGACTTCGACCGGCGGATCTATGTGCCCGCCGAGGGTGACCCGTCGTGGATGGCCGGCGGCTCGTATGCCGTCGTACGCCGTATCCGGATGCTCCTGGACGACTGGGAGAAGCTCGCGGTGAGGGACCAGGAGGCGGTCATCGGACGCCACAAGTCGGACGGCTCACCGCTGACCGGTGGCACGGAGACCACCGAACCGAAGCTGGAGAAGGCTGGCGCGGACGGCAAGTACGTCATCGCCCTCAACGCCCACTCCCGCATCACCCGGCCCGACCAGAACGGCGGCTCCGCGATGCTGCGCCGCCCGTTCTCGTACCACGACGGCTTCGACAAGGGCGGCGAGCCGGACGCGGGCCTGCTCTTCGTGTGCTGGCAGGCGGACCCGCTCCGCGGCTTCGTGCCGGTACAGCGCAAGCTCGACCGCGGTGACGCGCTCTCGGAGTTCATCCGGCACGAGGCGAGCGGGCTCTTCGCGGTGCCGGGCGGGGCCGCGAAGGGCGAGTACGTGGGGCAGCGGTTGCTGGAGGCGTAGCTTCTGCCTTCCCGTAGAGGGTTCCTCCGACCTCCCGTACGAGGGTTCGAGTATGGGTACGTGGGGCGGGCGCCGCTCCGTGAGACGCGTGAGCCGTGCCACGTACAGCCCATTAGGGTGACGGTATGTCGGCGATGCGCTACACCTATCTCGGCCCCGAGGGCACCTTCACCGAGGCCGCCCTCCGCACGCTCCCGGAGGCGGCCACCAGGGAGCTCGTCCCGATGGTGTCCGTGCCGGCCGCTCTGGACGCGGTCCGCGGCGGCGACGCGGCGGCGGCCCTGGTGCCGATCGAGAACTCCGTCGAGGGCGGCGTCACCACCACCGTCGACGAACTCGCCAAGGGCGAGCCCCTGATGATCTACCGCGAGGTCGTCCTGCCGATCGCCTTCGCGCTGCTCGTGCGACCCGGCACGCAGCTCAAGGACATCAAGACGGTGACCGGCCACCCCGTGGCCCAGCCCCAGGTCCGCAACTGGCTCGCCGCGAACCTGCCGGACGCCCTGTGGGAGTCGGCGGCCTCGAACGCGGACGGCGCGCGCCTGGTCCAGGAGGGACGCTTCGACGCGGCCTTCGCGGGTGAGTTCGCGGCGGCGACGTACAGCCTGGAACCGCTGGTCAGCGAGATCCACGACGCGGCGACGGCCGAGACCCGCTTCGTCCTGGTCGGCCGCCCGGCCCGCCCCGCGGCGCCGACCGGCGCGGACAAGACCTCGGTGGTCATCTGGCTCGGCGACGACCACCCCGGCGCCCTGCTCGAACTGCTCCAGGAGTTCGCCGTGCGCGGGGTCAACCTGATGCGGATCGAATCGCGGCCCACCGGCCAGCGCATCGGCAACTACTGCTTCTCCGTGGACGCCGAGGGCCACATCAGTGACCGCCGCGTGGGCGAGGCCCTGATGGGCCTCAAGCGGATCTGCCCTCAGGTGCGCTTCCTCGGCTCGTACCCGCGTGCGGGCGTGTCGCCCGCCGACCTGCGGGCGCCGCGGCCCGGGACGACCGACGGCGAGTTCCTTGCGGCGTCGGACTGGCTGACCCAGTGCCAGGACGGCCGGTTCTAAGCGGTCTGACAGTCAGGGCTAAGCGGTCTGTACTGCCGGGTCCGAGCGGACCGATGAGTCCAGCGAGCGGTCTTACCTGCTGATTTACGTTATCCACAAAGTTATCCACAGGGCCTGTTCTCGACCTGGGGACAAGTCGACAACGAAGCACGACATGGTCGACAAATCGGCCTACACCCCACAAGTCCGTCCACAGTCCCGCACGTCACCCCTCGTCCACCCTTTTCCATTGATCAACTCTTTGGAGCGAACCATTTCCACTCGAAAGTGGGTGTGAGGGTGGTTTGGGACGGGAATCCTTCGTCGCGCATGCGGCTTTCGGAACGATCCCTTCCGGCATCCACAGATCTTTCGCACAGCCTGTGGATAACTTTTCGACAGGGGATATTCCTGTGGACAACCACGCCCCCAAGTCCGGGCCCACACAAGGGGATCGGGTCAAGGGGGCGGGCCCGCTCTGCCCCATTTCGGGGAATGGCACCCTTTTCATTGACCCGGAACGCGAGGGTCCGGAGCGGGGTGCGGCAACCCCTCGACGGCTGCGCGGCGGCCGACCGGTGATCGGCCGATGGCTCATTTCTGTCGATTTTTCGTCGAGTTACCGGCGGGTTCCTTTCGGGAATTCCCATTCCGGCAAATCGGTCATAACGCTTCGGAGTGGAATATCGAGTCGAGAGCCGGAACCGCTCGACGGTAGCCTGGTGGGGTGATTGACCTTCGCCTGCTCCGTGAGGACCCCGACCGTGTTCGCGCCTCCCAGCGCGCCCGTGGAGAGGACGTCGCGCTTGTCGACGCCCTGCTCTCCGCCGACGAGCGGCGCAGGTCGTCCGGGCTCCGCTTCGACGAGCTCCGTTCCGAGCAGAAGGCGCTCGGCAAGCTCATCCCCAAGGCCTCCGGTGACGAGAAGGCCGAGCTCCTGAAGAAGGCCGGCGAGCTCTCCGCCGCCGTCAAGGCGGCCAACGCCGCCCAGGACGAGGCCGACGAGGAGACCAAGCGCCTCCTTGGCCAGCTGGGCAACCTCGTGCACCCGGACGTCCCGGTCGGCGGCGAGGAGGACTTCGTCGTCCTCGACACCATCGGCACTCCGCGCGACTTCGCGGCCGAAGGCTTCGAGCCCAAGGACCACCTGGAGCTCGGCGAGATGCTCGGCGCCATCGACGTCGAGCGCGGCGCGAAGGTCTCGGGCTCGCGCTTCTACTACCTGACCGGTGTCGGCGCCCTGCTCGAACTGGCCCTGGTGAACGCGGCGATCGCGCAGGCGACGGAGGCCGGGTTCATCCCGATGCTGACGCCCGCCCTGGTCCGCCCGCGCGCCATGGAGGGCACGGGCTTCCTCGGCCAGGCCGCCGAGAACGTCTACCACCTGGAGAAGGACGACTACTACCTGGTCGGCACCTCCGAGGTCGCGCTCGCCGGTTACCACATGGACGAGATCATCGACGCCGACAAGCTGCCCCTGCGGTACGCGGGCTTCTCGCCGTGCTTCCGCCGCGAGGCCGGCACGTACGGCAAGGACACCCGCGGCATCTTCCGCGTGCACCAGTTCGACAAGGTCGAGATGTTCTCGTACGTCGACCCGGCGGACGCGGAGAACGAGCACCAGCGGCTCCTGGAGTGGGAGAAGCAGTGGCTGACCGGCCTCGGTCTGCCGTTCCAGGTGATCGACGTGGCCACGGGTGACCTGGGCTCCTCGGCCTCGCGGAAGTTCGACTGCGAGGCGTGGATCCCGACGCAGGGCAAGTACCGCGAGCTGACGTCCGCGTCGAACTGCAACACCTTCCAGTCCCGCCGTCTGTCGATCCGGATGCGCGAGGAGAGCGACGGCAAGAAGGTGACGCAGCCGCTCGCGACGCTGAACGGCACGCTCTGCGCCGTCCCGCGCACGATCGTCGCCCTCCTGGAGAACCACCAGCAGGCCGACGGATCCGTATGGGTGCCCGAGGTCCTGCGTCCGTACCTCGGGGGACGAGAGATCCTGGAGCCCATCAACAAGTGAGCCACCCTGCTCCCGTCACCCCGTCCTTCCCGTACAAGCTCGTCGCGACCGATCTCGACGGAACGTTGCTGCGCTCCGACGACACGGTCTCGGCGCGTACACGCGACGCGCTCACCGCGGCGACCGCGGCGGGCGCCGCGCACATCATCGTCACCGGTCGTGCCGTGCCCTGGACCCGGCACATCCTCGACGACCTGGGCTATGACGGCCTCGCGGTGTGCGGGCAGGGCGCGCAGGTCTACCACGCGGGCGAGCACCGGCTGCTCACGTCGGTCACGCTCGACCGGCAGCTGGCCGGTATCGCCCTCGCCAAGATGGAGGCGGAGATCGGCCCGCTGGCGCTGGCCGCGAGCCGTGACGGCCTCGACGGCGAGGTGATCGTGGGACCTGGGTACGTGGTCCAGGACGGCCCGCTGCCCGCCGTCCCGTTCACCGATGTCGCCGAGCTGTGGGCGGCTCCGCTGAACAAGGTGTACGTCCAGCATCCTGGCCTGAGCGACGACGCGCTCGCCGCGGTGGCGCGTGAGGTGGCGGGCGGTCTGGTCGGCGTGACGATGGCCGGCGAGGGCATCGTCGAGCTGCTCCCCCTCGGCCTCTCCAAGGCGACCGGTCTGTCCCTCGCGGCCCGCCGCCTGGGCGCGAAGGCCGCCGACACGATCGCCTTCGGCGACATGCCCAACGACATCCCGATGTTCGGCTGGGCGGCGCACGGCGTGGCGATGGCCAACGCCCATGAGGAGCTCAAGACGGTCGCCGACGAGGTGACTGCGTCGAACGAGGACGACGGCATCGCGGTCGTCCTGGAGAAGCTCCTCGGCTGACCTTTGTGTGGGCGTCACGCCCCGCACGCACTGAGCCGGGCACCGACATGCGGTGCCCGGCTCAGTGCGATGTCGGGTGGGCGGCCCGCGCAGTGAAGTGCGCGCTCGAAGCGGCCGCCCCGGGCCATCCCGTGGGCCGGCTCGACGGAGTGAGTAACTACTCCGAGGCCTGCCGCGGGCTGCCCTGCCGGGAGCTCGACGGACTGGTGCGGGACACGTCGGCTCCTCTCCCGGTAAACGGGCGCCAGGGTCGTGGCGCGGTGACACCAACTCGGTGACACCCACTACTGTGCCCGCGCCCCGATATGTCCGCCACCGAATTGATTACTCCTCCCCGGCCAGCGTCAGCGACCGGAGCTTCTGCCCCGCGTACCAGGTGGCGAGGACCGTGACGCCGATGAGGAGCACCGTGGCGACCGGCAGTCCGACGTCCGAGGTGACCAGGTCGCCGCCTGCGGTCTTCTGGGCGACGGCGAGCGACCACTGCTGGACGCTGAGCGTGCGAGCCCCGGGGACCAGGGTCCCGAACAGCGCCTCCCATACAAGGGCGTAGACGAGCCCGAAGACCACCGCGTGCCGGGTGATGGTGCCCAGGAGCAGGAAGAGCGCGGCGTACGCGATGGAGGCGACCAGGGCGGCGATCGTGTAGGCGATGGCGATCTGCTGGCCGTTGCCGTTCAGGATCATGCCCGCGATGAACGTCGGGACCGCGGAGAAGGCCATGGTCACGGCGATGGCGACGGTGAGCTTGGTGAGGATGATCGTGGGCCGCTTGAACGGCTTGGAGAGGAGATAGACGACGGAGCCGTCGTCGATCTCCGGGCCGATGGCTCCGGTGCCCGCGATGACACCGATGATCGGCACCATCGTGGCGAGCGCGAAGCCGCCGAGAAGGTCGGAGGCGACCTGGTCGTCGGCGCCGCTGAATCCCCGGACCGCCGCGGAGATGACGATCAGCAGGACGGGCAGGGCCATGAGGATCAGAGCCCGGCGGCGGCCGAGCAGGGCCCGGTAGGTGAGCCGGGCGACAGTGGGGTCGTACACGATGGCTCCCTTCAGGCCGCGACGAGATAGGAGAAGACCGACTCGAGGGACTCGTCCGAGGGCGAGACCGTGAGGAGCCGGATGTCGTGATCGCGGGCGATGCGTGGCAACAGGGCGGTGAAGCGCCCGAAGTCGATGGCTTGGATGCGCAGGGCGCCTTCCTTGAGGTCGACTTCGATTCCTGCCGTCGACGGGTCTGCGATCAGGGCGGCGGCCAGGGCGCGGTCGTCGCTGGAACGCACGAGGTAGCGGTGCGGGCGGTCGGTCATCAGGCGCCGGATCTTGCGGAAGTCACCGCTCGCCGCGTGCCGGCCTGCCACGATCACCTCGATGTGCGAGGCGAGTTGCTCGACCTCTTCGAGGATGTGCGAGGAGAACAGGACCGTGCGGCCCTCGTCGCCCATGCGCCGCAGCAGGTCCATCAGCTGCATGCGCTGACGGGGGTCCATGCCGTTGAACGGCTCGTCCAGCAGGAGCACGGACGGCTCGTGGACGAGGGCGGACGCCATCTTCACGCGCTGGCGCATGCCCTTGCTGTACGTCGAGATCTTGCGGTCCTGCGCGTACTCCATCTCGACCGTGGCGAGGGCCTTGTGCGCGGCCCGCTTGTCCAGGCCGTGCAGTTCGGCGTTGGCGACGACGAATTCGAGTCCGGTGAGGAAGTCGTACATCGCCTCGCGCTCGGGGACGATGCCGATGTCCTTGTAGATCTGTTCGTTGCGCCAGATCGGCTTGGCGTCGAGGGTGACGCTGCCGGTGGAGGGGGCGAGGAAGCCGCCCATCATGTTGATGAGGGTGGACTTGCCCGCGCCGTTCGGGCCGAGGAGGCCGGTGACGCCCGGACCCACGTTCATCGTGATGTCGTTGACCGCCACCACGTTGCCGAACCAGCGGCTGGTGTGGTCGATGTTGAGGGTGCTCACAGCCCGACCTTTCGGTAGCGGCGCATCAGTGCGCCGTAGCAGCCCGCGATGAGGGCGAGGACGACGATCACGTAGACCACGCCCGTGCCGGACGAGGGGCCTTCCCCTCCGGGGAAGGCGGAGGTCGCGCCGAGGAAGGCGGTCTGTACGCCGTCGATGAGCGTGATCGGCGAGAAGAGGCCGAGCCAGGCGATGGCGTCGGTGCTGCCCTGTTCGTAGGCGATGGCCTGGACCGTGGACACCGCTCCGTAGCTGATGGTCAGCACGGCGATGACCGCGGCGATCCCGAAGCCGCGGCGGGGTGTGATCGCCGAGACGATGAGCGCGATGCCGGAGAAGAGGAGCGAGAGCAGCGCCACGGACACGAGCCCCTGGGCGAAGCCCTTGGTCTGGTCCGCGAAGTCGAGCTTGGCGAGCAGCGCCCCTACGTAGAGGACGAGCAGCGGTGCGGCCGTGAGGACGAAGAGCGCCGATGCCATCGCCGCGAACTTGGCGCGCACGTAGTCGCTGTGCTCGATGGGGCGGGAGAAGTAGAGGGGGACGGTCTTGAAGCGCAGGTCGCGCGAGACCGTCTGGGGCGCCTGGGCGGCGAGATAGAGACTGATGACGGCCTGCAGAACGATCGCGTAGCGGGTGTAGTCGAGGGGGAGTTCGTTCGCCTTGGTGGTCACGGCGACGGCCACCATGATCGCGGCGGGTACGCACATCACCGCGAAGAGGATCATGGGGAGGACCTTGGACTTGGCCGAGCGGCCGAGTCCGTAGGCACCGCGCAGGCTCTGTGAGAAGAGGGAGCGGCGGGCATAGGCGCGGCCCAGGCGCGGGCCGTCGTAGTTGCGATAGCCGATGTTGTGGATCTGGGTCTGTTCGCCGGCGTGTGCCGGGGGCTGCTCAACCGCCATGACGGACCGCCTCCTTCCGCTCTTCCTTGCCGGACTGCTGAGGCTGTCCGGACGGCTCGGGCCGTGCGGTCTGTTCGGACTGGAAGACCTCTGCGATGTGGTGCCTGCGCTGTTCCATCCGGACCAGGCCGAGGCCGAGCTCCGCGACGAGATCACGGACCAGGTCGTACGTCTCCTCGCCGGCCGCCTCGAGCAGCACGGTGTGCCCGGCACCGGGCAGGCCGCTTCCCTCGTGGGTGGTGCCCCCTCGGCCCCGCAAGGCCTCCTGGAACGCCTTGGTGCCGTCGGGGTGTTCGTCGGTGTCCGTCACCTCGACGGCCAGCGTCGTGGTGGTCTGGGTGAAGTCTGTGGTGGAGCTGGACCGCAGGAGCTTGCCGCCGTCGATGACGACGACGTGGTCGCAGGTGCGCTCCAGCTCGCCGAGCAGGTGCGAGGTGACCAGGACGGAGATGCCGAAGTCCGTGTGGATGCGGCGGATGAGGCCGAGCATCTCGTCGCGGCCCACGGGGTCGAGGCCGTTGGTCGGTTCGTCCAGGAAGACCAGGTCGGGGTCGTGGACGAGGGCCTGCGCGAGCTTCACGCGCTGCTTCATGCCGGTCGAGTAGCCCCCGATGGGTCGGTAGCGCTCCTCGTACAGACCCACGTGCCGCAGGGTGTCCGCGGTGCGCTCGCGGGCCGCCGTGGGCGGCAGTCCCGACATGCGCGCCATGTGGACGACGAACTCGGTGGCCGAGACGTCGGGCGGCAGGCAGTCGTGCTCGGGCATATAGCCGACACGCTCACGGATCTGGCCGCCACTGGTGGCGACGTCGAGGCCGAGCACAGCGGCGGTGCCCTCCGTGGCGGGGGACAGACCCAGCAGGATCTTGATCAGTGTGGACTTGCCGGCTCCATTGGCTCCGACGAGTCCGGTCACACCGGTCCCGATGTCCATGGAGAGCCGGTCAAGCGCGGTCACCCTCGGGAACCGCTTGCTCAGGCTTTCGGTCGCGATCACAGTCACATTTCGAAGGTAGTGGCGCAGACCACATCAGGCGTCAGACCAGGGTGCTGTCCTCGCCTCACTCTCGGGTATTACGGGCCCGTAGGGGTCGTCCTGAGGTCGCCCCCTGGGGGATACCCCGCAGCTTTCCCCGGAGTCAGGACCGGCTCGGGCTCAGCTATTGACGTAGCCGCTGAGCATTGTCACATTCATCAGTGTCAAGTTACGGACGCGTACTGCGATGGACCGGACACGGACGGACGGTGGCATGACCTCAGCAGTGGCAGGTGAACTCTCCGCGGAACTGCGGGGGTTCAGGGAAGTGCAGACCCTCGCGTATGAATGCGCGGAGGCGGTCGCGGCGCAGCTCAAGCCGGGTGTGACCGAGCGCGAGGCGGCGCGGATGCAGCGTGAGTGGCTGCGTGAGCGGGGTGTGCGGGACTGGTTCCACCTGCCCTTCGCCTGGTTCGGGGACCGCACGGCGTTCGTGAACTTCCGGATACCGCTGCAGTTCTTCCCCACCAACCGCCGCCTTGAGCCGGGGATGCCCTTCATCCTCGACATGGCCCCGGTCTACAAGGGATACACGGCGGACATCGGCTACTCGGGCTGCCTCGGCCTCAATCCCGTGCACGACAAGCTGCTCGCCGACCTGGAGGCGCACCGCGAGCTGCTCCTGCGCGAGGTGCGTGAGCGCCGCCCGCTGCGTGAGATCTATGAGGACGTGGAGCGGCTCATGGTCCGCCAGGGCTATGCGAACCGCCATCGCGCGTATCCCTTCGGAGTCATCGCGCACAAGGTCGACCGGGTCAAGGAGCGCCGGCTGTCGCCGAACGTCTTCGGCTTCGGCACCCAGTCCCTGAAGGGGCTTGCGAGCGACGCGATCCATGGCCATCGGGACGGCTGGTCGCCGCTCTGGTCGCCGTACAAATTCTCCGACCACCCGCCCCAGAAGGGGCTCTGGGCGGTCGAACCGCACCTCGGATTCAGGGGTACGGGCGCGAAGTTCGAGGAGATCCTGGTCGTCACCGACTCCAAGGACCCCGAGCAGAGCGCGTTCTGGCTGGATGACGATCTGCCGCATGTGCGGCGCTGGGCTGAAGAGAGGGCCGCCGCATGACCACGGGAGGAATCAGCAAGGGGATCAAGGGCGCCCGCGAGCGCTGGGTGCGTACGGGCGGGGTGGAGCTGTGCGTCGCCGAGCTGGGCGACCCGACGCAGCCCACGGTGCTGCTCGTCCACGGCTATCCGGACTCCAAGGAGGTCTGGTCGGAGGTCGCCGAGCGCCTCGCCGACCGCTTCCACGTCGTGCTCTACGACGTGCGAGGCCATGGCAGGTCGACGGCTCCGCAGCCGCTGCGCGGCGGCTTCACGCTGGAGAAGCTGACAGATGACTTCGTGGCCGTCGCGGACGCGGTCAGCCCGGACAAGCCGGTGCATCTGGTCGGCCACGACTGGGGTTCGGTGCAGGCCTGGGAGTTCGTGACGGTCAAGCGCACCCAAGGGCGCATCGCGTCCTTCACCTCGATGTCGGGGCCCTCGCTCGACCACTTCGGGCACTGGATCAAGAAGCGGATGACCCGGCCCACTCCCCGCAAGGTCGGGCAGCTCCTCGGCCAGGGCGCCAAGTCCTGGTACGTGTACATGCTGCACACCCCGGTGCTCCCCGAGCTCGCCTGGCGCGGACCGCTCGGAAAGCGGTGGCCGAAGATCCTCGAGCGCGTGGAGAAGGTTCCGTCGGGCGACTACCCGACGTCGTCGCTGCCGTCGGATGCCGCGCACGGAGCGTGGCTCTATCGCGACAACGTCCGCGCTCGGATGCGCAGGCCCCGCGCCGACGCCTACGCCCACGCCCCCGTGCAGCTCATCACGCCGTCCGGCGACATCTTCCTTTCGGAGCGGCTCTACGACGAACTGGAACTGTGGGCACCCGAGTTGGTGCGCCGCAGCATCCCTGCCAAGCACTGGGTGCCCCGCACCCGGCCCGACCAGCTGTCGGCGTGGATCACGGACTTCGTCACCAGGAACGAGGACGGCGTGCCTGTCAACGCCAGTGCGGCCACGGGAAAGCACGCCGATCGCTTCGGCGGCCAGTTGGTCCTGGTCACGGGCGCGGGCAGCGGCATCGGCCGGGCCACCGCCTTCGCGTTCGCCGAGTCGGGCGCGCGCGTCGTGGCCGTCGACCGGGACGCGGAGAGCGCGGCGCGCACGGCGGAGATGTCCCGTCTGATCGGGGCCCCCGAGGCCTGGGGCGAGACGGTCGACGTCACCGACGAGCAGGCCATGGAGAAGCTCGCCGAGAAAGTCGCCAGGGATTACGGCATCGTCGATGTCCTGGTGAACAACGCGGGGATAGGAATCAGCGGATCCTTCCTCGACACGAGTCCCGAGGACTGGAAGAAGGTCCTCGACGTCAATCTGTGGGGCGTGATCCACGGCTGCCGGCTCTTCGGCAAGCAGATGGCCGAGCGCGGCCAGGGCGGCCATATCGTCAACACCGCTTCCGCGGCGGCGTATCAGCCGTCCAAGGCCCTGCCCGCCTACAGCACCTCCAAGGCGGCGGTCCTGATGCTCAGCGAGTGCCTGCGCGCGGAGCTTGCGGGCCAGGGCATCGGGGTCTCGGCGATATGCCCGGGCTTCGTGAACACGAACATCACGGCGACCACTCGCTTCGCCGGCGTCGACGCCGAGGAGGAGAAGCGCCGCCAGAAGAAGACCTCGCGCCTGTACGGCCTGCGGAACTACCCGCCGGAGAAGGTCGCCAACGCGATCCTGCGCGCGGTCGTCAAGAACCAGGCCGTGGTCCCGGTCACTCCGGAGGCCCGTGGCGCCCACCTCATGTCCCGCTTCACGCCCAAGGCCCTGCGTGCGATAGCCCGATTGGAGCCGCCGCTGTGAGCACGGAGAAAAGCACCGAGACGAACACCGAGGAGCACTACACGATCGTTCCGCGCCGGGTCTCGTTCGACTGGGAACGGACGCCGCTGCACTGGATACCGGACGAGCCCACCGCCACCCACGTGATCAACGTGCTGCATCTGCTCCTCCCCGCGGGGGAGCGGTGGTTCGTGAAGGTCTTCAAGGAAGGTCTGCCCCTGGTCACCGATCCGGTGCTCCTCAAGGACGTCAAGGGGTTCATGGGCCAGGAGGCCACGCACAGCGTGCAGCACGCGCATGTGCTCGATCACCTGGCGGCGCAGCGGCTCGACACCGCCGCGTTCACCAAGTACGTCGACCTGCTCTTCGAGAAACTCCTCGGCGAGAACCCGCCGTTGGGTGCCCCGATACCGACGCAGGAGTGGCTGCGTTTCCGCCTCGCGGTCGTCGCGGCGATCGAGCAGTTCACGGCGGTCCTGGGGAACTGGGTCCTGCACGCCGAGGGCCTGGACCAGGCGGACGCCGACGAGGTCATGCTCGATCTGCTGCGCTGGCACGGCGCGGAGGAGGTCGAGCACCGCTCGGTCGCCTTCGACATGTATCAGCACTGCGGCGGCGAGGGCCTGCCCCGCTATGCCCGCCGCATCGCGGGCATGACGGTCACCGCGCCCGTGATGCTGTACCTGTGGGTCTGGGGCACCGCCTATCTGATGCGCAGGGATCCCCAGCTCGCGGGCCGCCTCCGCTACTCACTGGCCGAGCACAACCGGGCCGTCAGGAAGGGCCTGCTGCCCACATGGCGGGAGCTCGGCGCGGCCATACCCCGCTACCTGCGGCGGTCGTACCATCCCTCGCAGGAAGGCTCGTTGCGCAAGGCCGTCGAATATCTGGCGGTGTCACCCGCGGCGCGGGCCGCGGCCGCTGCGGTCGGCCGAGCGGCCATCGCCTAGCACGAGGGTTTACGGAGGCGGGGAGCGTGGACGAGCAGTCGGGCGCCGGGCAGGGGCCGGTGGATCAGCACGCCGCCGAGCACAGGCCCGTGGAGTACCGGATCGAGGATCTGGCGCACCACAGCGGCGCCACGGTCCGCACGATCCGCGCCTACCAGGACCGTGGCCTGCTCCCCCGGCCCGAGCGGCGCGGCCGGGCCAATGTGTACGTCGACGCGCACCTGGCCCGGCTGAGGCAGATCGCCGATCTGCTGGACAGGGGCTACACCCTGGCCTCCATCAAGGAGCTGCTGGAGGCCTGGGACGCGGGCCGGGGGCTCGGCGGAGTCCTGGGACTCGCCGCCGAGGTCGGCGGTCCGTGGACGGACGAGAAGGCCGACCGGATGACCCGGGCGGAGCTGGACGCGGCGTTCGGGGGCGAGCCGGACGAGGCCGCGGTGGCCGACGCGATCGCCCTCGGTGTGCTGGAGCCCATGCCGGGGCGGGACGACGAATTCCTGGTGCCGAGCCCTCAAGAGCTGGCGGTGGCGGTGGAGTTGCACGCCGCAGGGGTTCCGCTGTCCGCTATCTCAGGACATCTACGGGAGTTGAGGGGACAGGTGGAGCACATAGCCGCCCGTTTCCTGGAGTTCACGACCGAGCATGTCTTTGCGCGCTATCTCGACCACCACCCGCCGAGCGAGGCGGACGCGGCCGAGGCGGCGGCTCTCGTCCGGCGCCTGAGGCCGCTCGCCCAGCAGTCAGTGGACGCCGAACTGGCACGGGCCATGCGCCTGTTCGCCACCCGCCACCTCCAGCACCACCTCGCCTCGGGGCAGCCTGCCCAGCGTACGAGCGAGCCGCTTCCCGTGGCCCTGCCGGCGTCCACAATGCAGGCCGTGGAAGGGCTCGTTGGGCGGGAGAGCGCCGCCGCCTTCATCGCAGCGGCCACTGAACGCGAGGTACAGGCCAGGACATTGGACACGCTTGCGGCAAGTCACCTCAATAGTGGATCTGTTGACCAAAAGGCCTAAATTGTTTGGGTGTTGTCCACAGAATCGCCAATTCCCCTGTGGATAACTGGACTTGGCTGTGGATCAAACCTGTGGACGAAAAGTGGTGGATGAAAAGTCGGTGGATGAAAATCAAGTGCGGGGAGAACGCTTCGGAGCGAGGCTGAATGGATGAATAGAGAAGCCCCCTCAGACGAAGCGGCAGACGGCGCGGCGGGGGACGCGGCGGGCGAACGGCGCACCGTGAAGGTGTCGAAATACCTTTCCAAGCACTTGCGGCATCAGCCGGAGAGAATCGGGCTCACGCTCGACGAGAGCGGCTGGGTGGAGATCGACGCCCTCATCGCGGCAGCCGCCGCACACGGTTTCCGCTTCACCCGTGCCGAACTGGAGCACGTCGTGGCCGTGAACGACAAACAGCGCTTCGCCGTGGAGCACGGCCGGATCCGCGCCAGTCAGGGCCACTCCGTCGACGTCGACCTCGATCTGCCTCCGGCGCCCCCGCCCTCGTACCTCTTCCACGGCACGGTGGGCCGCAATATCGCCGCAATCCGCGCCCAAGGCCTGCGGCCCATGAACCGCCATGCCGTGCATCTCTCGCCCGACCGGGAGACCGCCACCCGCGTCGGCGCCCGCCGTGGACGGCCCGTCGTGCTCTCCGTCGACGCGGGCGCGATGCACCGCGACGGACACGTCTTCCAGGTCAGCGCCAACGGAGTCTGGCTCACCGCCGCCGTACCGCCCGGCTATCTCCGCTTCCCGGAGAAGCACTGACCAGGCATGATCGATGGACATGGAGCATCTTCACAGCACCGAGGCCGCGCTCGCCGCGCTCCGTGAGATCGCGCACGAGTACGGCATCGAGATGGAGGTCTCGCACGACATCGGTGCCGACCAGACCTCGCGCCGCAGCTCCGCGGGCATCGGCGTGACCACCGACCCCGACGGATCACTGCCCCATGAGGCCTTCGTGGAATTCGGCGGCTCGCCCCGGCTCTCGGTGCGGCTCTATCCCGACGACGACGCGCTGATCACCGTCGAGGGCGTCGAATGCGCCGACATACCGCGCGACGACGTACCCGCATTCCTGCGCTCGGTCCTCGGCGGTCTCGCCCATGTGAAGGGGCGGCGCTTCCCGCCCGGCTACCACCTGATCGTGCCGATGCCGGGCGACAGGACGCACAAGGAATACATCCCCATGGTCGTCCTCACCCCCTGGCTGAGCAGCAGATTCCGGTGAAGCCCGAGGGGCCCGCAGGACATACGCTCTGATACATGAGTTTGCGTCTGAGCACCGTGATCCTGCCCGTCCGCCGCTGGCACGAGGGGGGCAAGGAGCGCTGGCAGCGGGCCGAGGAGCTGGGCTTCCACACCGCGTACACCTATGACCACCTCTCCTGGCGGACCTTCCGCGACGGGCCCTGGTTCGGCGCGGTGCCGACCCTGACCGCCGCCGCGGCAGCAACCGACCGGCTGCGCCTGGGCACCCTGGTCACCTCGCCGAACTTCCGGCACCCGGTGACCCTCGCCAAGGACCTGATCACCCTGGACGACGTGTCCGACGGCCGGATCACCCTCGGCATCGGCGCGGGTGGCAACGGCTTCGACGCCACCGCGCTGCTCAAGCCCGGCGAGGAGCCCTGGACCCCGCGCGAACGGGCCGATCACTTCGGCGAGTTCCTGCCGCTGCTCGACCGCCTTCTTACTGAGGACGTCGTTTCGTCCGAGGGCGAGTACTACTCGGCATCCGAGGTCCGGAACATCCCGGGCTGCGTCCAGCGCCCCCGGCTGCCCTTCGCGGTCGCCGCCACCGGACCGCGCGGCCTGAAGCTCGCCGCGCGCCACGGGCAGGCCTGGGTGACCACCGGTGACCCCAAGCTCTTCGCGAACGGCACTCCGGAACAGTCAATTCAAGCCATCCGCGGACAGGCCGACAAGCTCGCCGCGGCCTGCGACGCGATTGGCCGGGACGTCGCCGAACTCGACAAGATCCTCCTCACCGGGTTCACCCCGGACCGCCCCCTGGACTCCTTCGACGCCTTCGTCGACTTCGCCGGCAACCACGCTGAGCTGGGCTTCAACGAGATCGTGCTGCACTGGCCGCTGCCCGGAACGGATTTCGCGGCCGACGAGAAGGTCTTCGAGCGGATCGCCACGGAGGCTCTGGTCCAGCTCGGAGGCAGCACAGCAGGGGCATAAAGGCACTCAGATGTGCGCCCCAGCGCACGCCCGTGCACGTTTGTGCGGGACAATCGGTGGCGTGACCTCAGCTACCCCATGGCCCAAGACCCCGGCCGCAACCGCCCCCCACCGGCCCAAGGCCCGGCTGATCGCCACGGACCTGGACGGGACGCTCCTGCGTGACGACAAGTCCGTGTCCGACCGCACCGTCGCCGCACTCGCCGCCGCCGAGCGGGCCGGGATCGAGGTCTTCTTCGTGACCGGCCGCCCGGCCCGCTGGATGGACGTCGTCAGCGCTCACGTGCACGGCCACGGCCTCGCCATCTGCGGCAACGGCGCCGCCGTGGTCGACCTGCACGACGGATCGGGCGGCCACCGCTTCGTGAAGGTGCGGGAGCTGCGGCGCGAGGACGCCCTCGACGTCGTCCGCCTGCTGCGCGCGGCGGCCCCCGGCACATCCTTCGCGGTCGAGCGGACCGGCGGACTGCACCACGAGCCGACGTACCCGCCCCTGCACCTGGAGCCCGGCGAGAGCGTCGCCCCCGCGGAGAAGCTCCTCGGCGTGGACTCCGAGAACGCGACCCAGCCCATCCTGAAGGTCCTCGCCTTCCACCCCGAGATCGCGCCCGACGACTTCCTTGCCGTGGCCCGCGAGGCCGTGCGCGGCCAGGTCGAGATCACCCGCTCAAGCCCGAGCGCCCTCCTGGAGATCAGCGGCCCGGGAGTCTCCAAGGCCAGCACCCTGGAGCTGTGCTGTGCCGAACGCGGCATCACGCCCGCGGAGGTCGTCGCCTTCGGGGACATGCCCAACGACATCGAGATGCTCAGCTGGGCGGGCACGTCGTACGCGATGGGCAACGCGCACCCGGACGTGCTCGCCGCCGCCTCGGGGCACACGGTCGCCAATAACGAGGACGGCGTCGCGGTGGTCATCGAGCGGATCCTGAGCGAGCAGCAGGAACAGTAGGCCCCACCCCGTCCGGGAGGCTCGGAGCGCCCGGGAGACTCAGAGCCCGCACGCCCCCGGTTCGCGCGGCTCTCTCAGAGCCGCACGCCCCGGTCCTCCAGCCACTTGACGGGGTCCACGGCCGACCCCAGATCCGGCGTGATCCGCACCTCGAAGTGCAGGTGCGGCCCCGTCGAGTTGCCGGTGGTGCCCGCCTGTCCGACCCACTGCCCGGGACGCACCCGCTCCCCCTGGTCGACGGTGACGGCGGCCAGGTGCGCGTACTGCGTGTAGTAGCCGCCCTTGTGCTCCACCACGACCTCGATGCCGAAGCCGCCCCCACACGACACGGACACCACCCGGCCCGCGCCGACCGCCCGCACCGGCGCCCCGATGCCGACCGCGAAGTCCTGCCCGGTGTGCCGGTGCGACCAGCGCGCACCGGCGCTGTCGAAGCCCGCGGACAGTTCGTACGTCTCCACGGGCGTCATCCACGCGCGCGTGGAGTCCGTTTCCGGCTGGTCCAGGCGTACGGCACCCCTGCACTGCCCGGCCGCGACCGACCGGTCGGCCTCGCCCTGCAGGGTCCACTGCGCCGACGCCAGCTTGCTCTCGATGCCGCGCTTCAGCTCGGCGAGATCCGCGCTGCGCCGGTCCAGCGTGCGCCTGGCGCGGTCCGCCGTGCGCTTGGCGGTCGCGAGCCTGGCGGCAGCCCGCTGGGTCTTGCCGACGGCGTGGGTGACGGCGAGATCCGCCTGCCCCAGGAGCCGCTGACCACGGATCAGCTCTTCCGGGCTGTCGGCGAGCAGGAGTTGGGCGGCCTGGGGGAGGTCGCCGCCGTTGCGGTACTGGGCGCTGGCCATCCGGCCGAGGTCCGCGTGCAGCACCTCGACCGCGGCCTGCTCCTTCGTGAGGAGCCGGTCCAGTTTCCGGACCTTCGCGCGTTGCGCCTTGGCGGCGTACCGGCCCTCTTCGTAGCGCGCGGTCGCCGCGGAGGCCTCCTCGTAGAGGCGTGCCACTTCGGCGCTCGCGTCCGGTCCTTCGGAGGCATCGGCGGGCATGGGGCACAGGAGCGCGCACAGCAGCACCGTCACGGCGACGAGCGGGTGATGGGTACCGCGGTGGCTCAAGCGCATGTCAGGGATCGTTGCCCTGCCGCCGTCGCCGGGTCCTGCCCGACTCGTACACCCGGGGCACCCGGTGCCCCGAACAGCCCACTCCCGTACGCCCGAACAGGGCGCCTAGTAGGGCGCCTGCCACACCACCGCCGTACCGCCGCCGTCCTCCCCGATGCCCGGCCCGTACCAACTGTCGCCGCCGAGCGACTCCGCACGCCTCTTGAGGTTCTTCAGGCCGCTGCGCCGACCGCCCTCCGCGATGCCGACGCCGTCGTCCGAGACCGTCAGGCGTACGCCCTGCTGCCCGTCGGGCAGGATCACCGTCGCGTCGACGACGACGTCGATGCGGTCGGCCCGCGCGTGCCGGAACGCGTTGGACAGCGCCTCGCGCAGGGCCGCGATGAGGTTCTTGCCGCTGAGCTCGCCGACCACGGTGTCGACGGGTCCCACGAAATGGTGCGAGGGCTTGAAGCCGAGCGGTACGGCAGCCATGTTGATCTCGCGAAGGACCCGCGTACGCAGCCCTGAAGGCGCCTCCGCCGGTCCCTGCTGCAAGGCGAAGATCGCCGTCCGGATCTCCTGGATCGTCACGTCCAGCTCGTCGACGGCCTTGCCCACCCCCGTCTGCACCTCGGGCACGATGGACCTGCGCTGGGCGCTCTCCAGCATCATCCCGGTGGCGAACAGGCGCTGGATCACGAGGTCGTGCAGGTCCCGTGCGATCCGGTCGCGGTCCTCGTAGACGGCGAGCCGTTCACGGTCGCGCTGCGCCTCGGCCATCATCAGCGCGAGCGCGGCCTGCGAGGCGAACTGGGTGGCAAGGGTCCGCTCGGTCTCGCTGAACGGCCGTGCGCCACGCGCGCGTGGCGTGACGAGCGTCCCCATGACGCGGCCGTCGCTCTGCAGCGGCAGCATCATGACGGGGCCGTAGCCGCGGGCGAGGTCGGTCATGACGCGCGGGTCCGTGGCCGCGTCGTCGAGGAACACGGAGTCCCCGGCGAGCAGATCGGTGATGATCCGGCTCTCCGGAGGGATGACGACACCAAGCGCCCCTGAGGGTTCGTCCGAGGAGACGGCGACGATCTCCATGCCGCCCTCCTCGTCGGGCAGGAGCACGATTCCGGCGGCCGAGTCGGCGAGATGGCGGGCCTGTTCGGCGACGACGGCGAGCGCCTCCTCCGCGTCACTGCCCGAGAGGAGCGCCGTGGTGACCGCCACAGAGCCGTCGATCCAGCGTTCGCGCTGCATGGCGGCTTCGTAGAGGCGGGCGTTGCCGATGGCGATGCCCGCCTCCGTCGCGAGCACGCGGACCATGTGCACGTCGTACTCGTTGAAGTCGGCGCCGTCCCGCTTCTCGGTCAGATAGAGGTTGCCGAAGATCTCGCCCTGGACGCGGATGGGGACACCGAGGAAGGTCCGCATCGGCGGGTGGTGGGCCGGGAAGCCGCACGAGCGCGGGTCGGCCGAGAGATCCGCGAGGCGCAGGGTCTCCGGCTGGTGGATGAGGGCGCCGAGCAGCCCCTTGTGCCCGTCGGGCAAGTGCCCGATGCGCTCGGCGGTCACGGCGTCGATACCGGTGTAGACGAAGTCGGAGAGCCCCTTGCCGTCTTCGGAGACGACGCCGATCGCCGCGTAGTGGGCGTCCGCGAGCTCGGCCGCGGTCTCGCAGATCCGGTCCAGCGTGGTGTGCAGTTCGAGCCCGGCGCCTACGGAACGCATCGCCTCCAGGAGCTGCGGCACGCGCGCGGTCAGCTCGGGGGAGAGCCCCTGCAGACTGCGGGTCGCGTTCTTCGCCGCCTCTATCGGGTCCGTTGGGCCGTCGGGCTGCGGTGAGGCGGCGGAGGCCGAGGGGGCTGACATGCCTTGAGAGTAGTTAGTCCTATTTGGTGAGGAAAGTCGGGGCCCGTCCCCAGTCCCGGGTACGGGCCCCCACCGGCCGTGCACGGACCCCACAGTCCTACCCGGCGGCCGTCACCAGCAGGTCCGCGGCCCGCTCCCGTTCCCGCATCCGCCGCAGCGGCCCGTCCACCAGCACGAGGTCCGCGTACGCACCGCGCTGGACCACCCGACCCGCGTCCAGGACGATCACCTCGTCCACCGCGTCGAGCCCGGCGAGCCGGTGCGTGATGAGCAGCGTCGTACGGCCCTCGGTGGCGGCGAGGAGGTCGCCGGTGAGTGCGTCGGCGGTCGGCAGGTCGAGATGTTCGGCCGGCTCGTCCAGGACGAGAACGGGGAAGTCGGCGAGCAGCGCGCGGGCCAGGGCGATGCGCTGCCGCTGGCCTCCGGAGAGTCGGGTCCCGTGCTCGCCGACCAGGGTGTCGAGCCCGTCGGGGAGCGAGTCGGCCCACTCCCGCAGCCGGGCCCGCGCGAGGGCGTGACGCAGTTCGTCGTCGCTGGCGCCCTTCCGCGCGATGAGCAGGTTCTCGCGCACGGAGCTGTCGAAGAGGTGCGCGTCCTGCGCGCAGAGCCCGACGAGTTCGCGCACGGTGTCGCCGTCCAGCGTGGCCGCGTCCGTGCCGCCCAGGCTGTACGTTCCTTCGCTCGTCCCCAGGAAGCGCAGCAGCACCTGGGCGAGCGTCGTCTTGCCGGAGCCCGAAGGACCGACCACCGCGATGCGCCGTCCGCGCTCCAGCGTCAGACCGACGCCCGCGAGCGCGTCCCGGTCCTGGCCCTCGTACCGGGCGTGCAGCCCCTCCACACGGAGCGGGAAGGGCGTCTGCGGGGCCTGTGCGGGCACGGCGGGCTCGGGTACGGGTTCGGGGGCGTCGAGGACCTCGTAGACGCGCTCGGCGCTCTTCCTGACCCGCTGGCGGTACTGCACGGCGAGCGGCAGCCCGAGGACCGCCTCGAAGGCGGCGAGCGGGGTCAGCACCACGACGGCGAGCGCGACGCCGCCGAGCCGGCCGTCATGCACGGCCTGTACGCCGACGAGGGCGGCCGCGGCCACGGTGAGACCGGAGGCGAGCGCCCCGAGTCCGTCACCGAGCGCGGTGGCCGTGGCGGTCCGCGACGCGATGCGGGTCAGCTCGGCATCGGCATCCTTCGCCTTGGCCGTACGCCGGGTCAGCGCGCCCGCGACCGTCAACTCGGCGGTGCCGGTGAGCAGATCGGCCACGCGGGTGGCAAGCACCCCGCGCGCGGGGGCGAGCTTGCGCTCGGCCCGGCGGGCGACTGCTCCGGAGAGCAGCGGTACACCGACTCCGGCGATGAGCAGGCCCACAGCGAGGACCGCGCCCGCTTCGGGCAGCAGCCAGGCGGTGAAGCCGACCGCTCCGGCGCCCACGACCGCGGCGGCCGACGCCGGCAGGAGCCAGCGCAGCCAGTAGTCCTGCAGGGCGTCCACGTCGGCGACCAGGCGGGAGAGGAGGTCGCCGCGGCGGGTCTTCCCGAGCCCGGCCGGGGCGAGGCGCTCAAGGCGCCGGTAGACGGCCACGCGCGTGTCGGCCAGCATCCGTAGGACGGCGTCGTGCGAGACGAGGCGCTCCGCGTAACGGAAGACGGCACGGCCCATGCCGAAGGCGCGGGTCGCCGTCACCGCGATCATCAGGTACATCACCGGCGGCTGCTCGGCCGCCCGGCTGATCAGCCACCCCGAGGTGGCCATCAACCCCACGGAACTGCCGATCGCGAGGGCGCCGAGGAGCAGGGCGAGCACGAGCTTGCCCTTCCGCGCCTGCGCGGCACCCCGCACCCGGGCCAGCACGTCCCTCCGGGGCCGGGGGCTCTCCCACGCCTCCACCGAGGCGTCCGGCGCCTCCGTATGACCAAAGGACGCGTCAACCGCCGCCGCGTCCGCGAGCGGGAGCGCCGCCCCGTTCAGCGCGCGCTCCCGGGGGGCGCTGAGCCGTACGACCCGGTCCGCCACGGCCAGCAGCGCCGGCCGGTGCACGACCAGCAGCACGGTCCGCCCCACGGCCAGCCGCCGGACAGCCTCGACGACCCCTGCCTCGGTCTCCCCGTCCAGCGCCGCGGTCGGCTCGTCGAGGAGCACCACGGGCCGGTCGGCCAGGAACGCCCGCGCCAGGGCGAGCCGCTGCCGCTGCCCGGCGGAGAGACCGGCCCCGTCCTCCCCGAGCAGCGTCTCCACGCCACCCGGCAGCGCGGAAACGAACTCCCATGCCCCTGCCGCCTCCAACGCGTCCCGCACAGCGGCGTCGTCCGCGTCCGGCCGCGCCAGGCGTACGTTCTCCGCGATGGACCCGGCATACAGGTGCGGCCGCTGCGGGACCCAGGCGATCCGCTCGCGCCACCGCTCCGGAGCGACCCCGGCCAGGTCGACGCCCCCGACGCAAACCCGCCCCTCGGCAGGCTCGACGAACCCGAGGATCACGTCGAGCAGCGTCGACTTGCCCACGCCGCTCGGCCCGACCAGAGCCACGGTCTCGCCCTGCTCCACCGCGAACGACACCCCGGAGACCGCGTCCGACGCGCGCCCCGGATACCGGACCGTCACGCCCTCCACGCTCAACGTCCCCGAAGGCGCCGCCGCCTCCCCGGTGGCCCGCACCGGAGCCTCCAGGACCTCGAAGATCTCCTCGGCGGCCGAGAGTCCCTCGGCCGCCGCGTGGTACTGCGCACCGACCTGACGCAGCGGCAGGTAGGCCTCGGGCGCGAGGATCAGGATGACCAGGCCCACGTACAGATCCATGTCCCCGTGGACGAGCCGCATCCCGATCGTCACCGCGACCAGCGCCACCGACAGCGTCGCGAGGAGTTCGAGCGCGAACGACGACAGGAAGGCGATGCGCAACGTACGCATCGTCGCCTGCCGGTACTCGCCCGTGATCTGCCGGATCGACTCGGCCTGCGCCTTCGCACGCCCGAACACCTTCAGCGTCGGCAGCCCCGCCACCACGTCCAGGAAGTGCCCCGACAGACGCGAGAGGAGCCGCCACTGACGGTCCATGTGATTCTGGGTCGCCATGCCGATCAGAATCATGAAGATCGGGATCAGCGGCAGCGTCACGACGATGATCGCCGCCGACACCCAGTCCTCGGTGACAATCCGCGCGAGCACCGCCACCGGAACCACCACCGCGAGCCCCAGCTGCGGCAGATAGCGCGAGAAGTAGTCGTCCAGCGCGTCCACGCCCCGCGTGGCCAGCGACACCAGCGAACCCGTCCGCTGGCCGCTCAGCCAGCCGGGACCCAGCTGCCCCGCCCGGTCGAGCAGCCGCCCCCGCAGCTCCGACTTCACCGCCGCGCTCGCCCGGTGGGCGGCGAGCTCGGTCAGCCAGGCGACCAGCGCCCGCCCCGCCGCGACGACCACGAGCAGGACGAGCGGCGTCCCCAGGTCACCGAGGGCGAGCCCCTTCTGGAAGGCCCCGACCACGATCTCGGCGATGAGCATCGCCTGAGCGACGACCAGGCCCGCCCCGGCGACGCCGAGGACCACCACCGCGGCCAGGAAGAACCGAGTGGCGCGGGCGTACCGGAGCAGACGCGGGTCGATTGGTTTCACGTGAAACACACCCTCCGAAGAGATCAGCGAGCGGAGAACTCAGTGCACGGCGTCCACGGAGGACTCAGTGCACGGCGTCCACGGAGGACTCAGTGCACGGCGTCCACGGAGGACTCAGTGCGCGGCATCCGCGGAGCACTCAGTGCGCCGCGTCAGCGATGTGCTGCGTCCCGATCCGCTTGCGGAACACCCAGTAGGTCCACGACTGGTAGAGCAGCACGATCGGCGTCGCGATGCCCGCGCACCAGGTCATGATCTTCAGGGTGTAGGGACTCGACGAGGCATTGGTGACCGTGAGGTTCCACTCCTCGTTCAGCGACGAGGGCATGACGTTCGGGAAGAGCGTCAGGAAGAGCATCGCGACGGCTGCCGCGATCGTGATGCCCGACAGCGCGAACGACCAGCCCTCGCGCCCCATCTTGATCGCCCCGATGGCACCGACCAGCGCGACCACGGCCACGATCATCGCGACCAGGCTCTTGCCGTCGCCGTTGTCCGCCTGCGTCCAGACCAGGAACCCGAGCGCCAGGACAGCGGTCACCAGGCCGAGCACGAGCGCCTGCTTCCGCGCCCGCATCCGGATGTCCCCCACCGTCTTGAGCGAGGCGAAGACCGCGCCGTGGAAGGTGAACAGCGTCAGCGTGACCAGGCCGCCCAGGATCGAGTACGGGTTCAGCAGGTCCCAGAAGTTGCCCACGTACTCCTTGTGGGCGTCGATCTTCACGCCCCGCGTGATGTTGGCGAAGGCCACGCCCCACATCACCGCCGGGATGAGCGAGGTCCAGAAGATGGCCTGCTCCCAGTTGCGCTGCCACTTCTCCTCGGGCCGCTTGGCCCGGTACTCGAAGGCCACACCGCGCACGATCAGGCAGAGCAGGATGATCAGGAGCGGCAGATAGAAGCCGGAGAAGAGCGTCGCGTACCACTCGGGGAAGGCGGCGAAGGTCGCACCGCCCGCCGTGAGCAGCCACACCTCGTTGCCGTCCCAGACGGGACCGATGGTGTTGATGAGCACCCGCTTCTCGGTCCGGTCACGGGCGAGCAGCTTGGTGAGGATGCCGATCCCGAAGTCGAAGCCCTCCAGGAAGAAGTAGCCGATCCACAGGACTGCGATCAGCACGAACCAGACGTCGTGAAGTTCCATGTCGATCAACTCCCTCAGTACGAGAAGGCCATGGGCCGGTCGGCATCGGCGTCGTCATCGGAACCCGAGCCCGAGCCGGGACCGCCGATCTTGGTGGGCGGGTTGAGGTCGGCCTCGGTGAGCTCGGGCGGCCCCTGCTTGATGTACTTGAGCAGCAGCTTCACCTCGATCACGGCGAGGATCGCGTAGATCGCGGTGAACACGACCAGCGAGGTGATGACTTCGCCCTGCGAAACCCCCGGCGAGACCGCGTCCCTGGTCTTCAGGACGCCGTAGACCACCCAGGGCTGCCGCCCGGTCTCGGTGAAGATCCAGCCCCAGGCGGTGCCGATGAGGGGGAAGATCAGCGTCCACTGGGAGAGCACCCACCACCACTTGCCGAGCTTCGGCGCCAGCTCCTTGTTCTTGGTGAGCATCAGCTTCGGCACGTCGTCCGCGCCCGTGCGGTGCTCCGGGGCCAGCCAGAACTTCTTGCGCGTGAGCCAGAGGCCGGCGGTGCACAGGGCCATCGAGACCCCGCCGAAGCCGATCATCCAGCGGTAGGACCAGTAGGCGGTGGGGATGTTGGGCCGGTAGTCGCCGGGCCCGAACTTCTCCTGCGCCTCCTTGTTGAGGTCGTTGATGCCGGGGATCTCGGCGCTGAAGTTGTTCTTGGCGAGGAAGGACAGTATTCCGGGGATCTCGATGGCCACGTCGTTGTGCCCCTTGGACACATCGCCGTACGCAAAGAGCGAGAACGGCGCCGGCTTCTCCGACTCCCACAGCGCCTCGGCGGCCGACATCTTCATCGGCTGCTGCTCGTACATGACCTTGCCGAGGGTGTCGGCGCTGACCACGGTGAGCAGGGTGCCGACGAACGCGGTGACCAGGCCGAGCCGCATCGACATCCGCATGGTGCGGATGTGCTGCTTCTTGCGCAGGTGGAAGATCGCGATGCCGGTCATGAAGGCGCCGCCGACCAGGACGGCCGCGGAGATGACGTGGGCGAAGTTGACCAGCGTCGTCTCCTGGAACAGCACCTTCGAGAAGTCGGTGAGCTCCGCGCGCTTGGTGCCGTCCCGCTCCACGATCTTGTAGCCGACCGGGTGCTGCATGAAGGCGTTGGCCGCGATGATGAAGTACGCCGACGCGATGGTTCCGGCGGAGACGATCCAGATCGTGGCGCAGTGCAGCTTCTTCGGGAGCTTGTCCCAGCCGAAGATCCACAGGCCGATGAAGGTCGACTCGAAGAAGAAGGCGATGAGCGCCTCGAAGGCGAGCGGCGCCCCGAAGATGTCACCGACGAAGCGCGAGTAGTCGGACCAGTTCATGCCGAACTGGAACTCCTGGACGATGCCGGTGACGACACCCATCGCGATGTTGATCAGGAACAGTTTTCCCCAGAACTTGGTCGCCCTGAGGTAGTGCTCCTTGCCCGTGCGCACCCAAGCCGTCTCCAGGATCGCCGTGAGGGCGGCCAGAGAGATCGTCAGAGGGACGAACAGGAAGTGGTAGACGGTGGTGATGCCGAACTGCCATCGCGCCAATGTCTCGGGCGCCAGAGCCAGATCCACGTCGACTTCTCCTTACGGCCGTGATCACATCGGCAGTTTGCCCCTTTAATCCCACTTACCTTGGGAGCAACCGGGACACGCTTGTGAACGCGTTCACATTCACAAGCATTATGTCGTACTGGCTGTCGGCGCGTGGAGGGGGGTCCCCCCCTCGCCTCGGGAACGCAAGAAGGCCGTACCCCGGGAACGCGAGATGGCCCCGGGGAGCACCCCGGGGCCATCTGGTCCTTCTTCGGCCTTCCTCGTCCACAGCGGCCGGAGGCTAGAGCTCCTTGCGGAACGCCTCCGCCGCCTGCAGGAAGATGTCGTTGGCCTCGGTCTCGCCGATCGTGGCCCGCATCCCCTCGCCCGCGAACGGCCGTACGACCACGCCGGCCTTCTCGCAGGCCGCCGCGAAGTCGGTCGTACGCTCCCCGAGCCGCAGCCACACGAAGTTCGCCTGCGTCTCTGGCACCGTCCAGCCCTGCCCGCGCAGCGCCTCGACCACCCGCGTGCGCTCGGCGACCAGCGACCCGACGCGGCCCATCAGCTCGTCCTCGGCCCGCAGCGAGGCCACCGCGGCGTCCTGCGCGAGCTGGCTCACGCCGAACGGCACCGCCGTCTTGCGCAGCGCGGCCGCCACCGGCTCATGGGCGATCGCGAAGCCGACGCGCAGGCCCGCGAGGCCGTACGCCTTGGAGAACGTACGCAGCACGGCGACATTCGGCCGGTCGCGGTAGATCTCGACACCGTCCGGCACCTCCGGGTCACGGATGAACTCGCGGTAGGCCTCGTCGAGCACCACCAGGACATCGCTCGGCACCCGGTCGAGGAACCGTTCGAGCTCGGCCCTGCGCACCACGGTGCCGGTCGGGTTGTTCGGGTTGCAGACGAAGATCAGCCGCGTCCGGTCGGTGATGGCGTCGGCCATCGCGTCCAGGTCGTGGACGTCCCCCGGCGTCAGCGGCACCTTCACCGACGCGGCCCCGCTGACCTGCGTGATGATCGGGTACGCCTCGAAGGACCGCCAGGCGTAGATGACCTCGTCACCCGGGCCCGACGTGGCCTGGATCAGCTGCTGCGCGACGCCGACGGAACCCGTGCCCGTCGCCACGTGCGACACCGGCACCCCGAAGCGGTCGGCGAGCTCGTTCATCAGGCCCGTGCACGCCATGTCGGGGTAGCGGTTGAACACACCCGCGGCGGCGAGCGCGCTCTCCATGACGCCCGGCAGGGGCGGGTAGGGGTTCTCGTTCGAGGACAGCTTGTAGGCCACCGGGCCATCGGCCGCGGCGGGCTTCCCCGGCTTGTAGGTGGGGATACCCTCCAGCTCGGCACGCAGCCTCGGGCTCTTCTCGCTCACCGCAGTCCTCCTCTTGAACACCTGAACGGCCTGACTTCAATACTCCTCACCTTATGAGGATTCAGCGCTGCTGCGAATGGGTCAGGGGGATCCGCTCCACCAGGCGCACGACGAGGGGGGAGCGCTCTCTCTCACAGCGCGCGCCGGTGGCTCACTCCGTGGCGCGCATCACCCGTGAAGGTGAGTTGAGACCTCTTCGAAACATCGCTCATTTGGCAGGCCTGTGCGCGGCGACAAGGGACCGTCCACCCCGGAACCCAGTAACTCCCTTATAATCCAAGGCAGTTGACCCGTACTGACCATGCAGAAACGTGCCTGTCAACAAGTGAATATGCGTCCGCCCTACCCACCCTCATGAGCCCTACTATCGGCTCGCCATGACAGCAGCAGGGAACCATCAGGTGAGCCGAGCGGAGACCGCCCGCCGGGGCAACCGGCAGAGCCGAGCGGGCATCAGAGACGTCGCCGCCGCCGCCGGTGTCTCCATCACGACTGTCTCCGACGCTCTTAACGGCAAGGGGCGGCTTCCGGACGCCACCCGTCGCCATGTCCGCGAGGTCGCCGAACGGCTGGGCTATCGCCCCTCCGCGGCGGCCCGAACCCTCCGTACCGGCAAGTCGGGCCTCATCGGCCTGACCGTGACGACATACGGGGATGAACCTTTCACCTTCACCGAATTCGCGTACTTCGCGGAAATGGCCAGAGCCGCCACCTCCGCCGCGCTGGCCCGCGGCTACGCCCTCGTCATCCTGCCCGCCACCTCCCGGCGCAGCCCGGTCGACGTGTGGTCGAACGTCGCGCTCGACGGCACCGTCGTCGTCGATCCTTCCGACCACGATCCCGTCGTCAGCGAACTCGTGCGCCAGGGCCTACCCGTCGTGTCCGACGGACGTCCTGCCGGGTCACTCCCGGTCACCGCCTGGGTCGACAACGACCACGAGGCGGCGGTCCTCGAGATCCTCGACCACCTCGCGGCGGCCGGAGCCCGCCGGATCGGGCTGCTCACCGGGACCACCACGGACACGTACACCCATCTGTCCACGACCGCCTATCTGCGCTGGTGCGAGCGCGTCGGGCAGGATCCGGTCTACGAGTCCTACCCGGCCCACGATCCCTGTGCGGGCGCCGTCGCAGCCGACCGGCTGCTCGCCCGGCCCGACCGTCCCGACGCGGTCTACGGCCTCTTCGACCCGAACGGCACCGATCTCCTCGCCGCCGCCCGCCGGTACGGCCTGCGCGTCCCGGACGATCTGCTGCTCGTGTGCTGCAGCGAGTCCACGGTCTACGCAACCACCGAACCGCCCATCACCACGCTCTCGCTCAAACCCCGGCGCATCGGCACAGCCGTCGTCCAGCTCCTCATCGACGCCATCGAAGGCCTGGATTCGGGTCGGCCCGTCGAGCAGGTGATACCGACGGAGCTGATCGTGCGCACCTCGTCCGAGCGACGTCCCCCGCGTACGACGGTCAGCCCACCCCGCTCATCCGGACCCGGTTGAGCGGGCCGCCCGGCGGGGAGAACCCCCGTCAGCCGGTTGTCAGTCGGTCGTCAACCGCCCGACAACCGGCCGACAACCGGCACTGCCTGGCACGTCCCGGTCGTGGACTGGGGGGAAACCCCTACCCAATTCGGGAGAAAACCTCGGTGAACTGGGGTTCAGCACTGATTCACCACCCCTGGTGCACCACACAGCGCGAGCCGCATTCCTATGATGGGCGGACGACACCGCGGGCCGCTGCGACCAGGCAGTCCGATCTCGGTGCAGATGCGGCGCAATGGTGGTGGAGGGGTCGATGACTCAGGGGGCCGGTCAGGGACCCGATGTGCGGACGGCGACGTTGCGCGACTTCCGCGTTCCGGCGTACGTCCATGAG
The DNA here is from genome assembly GCF_041435335.1 of Streptomyces sp. NBC_01283. NCBI lineage: Bacteria > Bacillati > Actinomycetota > Actinomycetes > Kitasatosporales > Streptomycetaceae > Streptomyces > Streptomyces sp. NBC_01283. The sequence goes on along the minus strand of NZ_CP108430.1, from coordinate 4,708,350 downwards.
ACCGGTCCGGTCCAGGGGGACCCGGCGGGTGTGGCGGTTCCGGGCGCTCCGGGGGTGATCCCCGGAGCGCCGGACGCGGACGACGGCTACACCCCCACTCAGCGCGACCTCCCCGTCATCAATCGCGGGGACACCGTGCGAGTGGAGGTGCAGGTCATGCCCGAGCCTCCCCAGGCGCCGGCGACCGACGAACACGGCCCGCTGTACGTGGTGGGCGATGTGCACGGCTATCTGGACGAGCTGCTCGCGGCGCTCCAGGAGCAGGGCCTCATCGACGCCGAGGGCGACTGGTCCGCGGGCAACGCGCGCCTGTGGTTCCTGGGTGACTTCACCGACCGCGGCCCGGACGGCATCGGCGTCATCGACCTCGTGATGCGTCTGTCCGCGCAGGCCGCGGCCGCCGGTGGCTACTGCAAGGCGCTCATGGGCAACCACGAGCTGCTCCTCCTTGGCGCGAAGCGGTTCGGCGACACCCCGGTCAACTCGGGTGCGGGCACGGCCACGTTCCAGGCCGCCTGGCTCCTGAACGGCGGCCAGAAGACCGACATGGAGCGCTTGGAGGACCACCATCTGCAGTGGATGGCCCGCCTCGACGCCATCGAGGCGGAGGACGGGCATCTCCTGATGCACTCCGACACCACCGCCTATCTGGATTACGGCGACTCGATCGAGGCCGTGAACGACACGGTCCGTGAGACCCTCACGCGCAATGACGCCGACGAATGCTGGGACCTCTTCCGGAAGTTCACCAAGCGCTTCGCCTTCCGCGACGAGTCCGGCCCCTCCGCCGTACGCGAACTCCTCGACATGTACGGCGGCCACCGCATCGTGCATGGCCACAGCCCCATCCCGTATCTGCTCGGTGATGTCGGCTCCGAGGATGACTCGGACGGCGGCGGCCCCGTCATCGAGGGACCCCACATCTACGCAGGCGGACTGGCCATCGCCATGGACGGCGGCGTGACCATGGCCGGAAAACTGCTGGTCTGCCAACTGCCCCTGGATAACTGAGCGTTCGCCGGGCAGGCGCACCACTACAGGATCACGCTGGCCAGGGGGCCTATTTCTGGAAACCCCCTGTCACCGCGTGCCTTCACGGCTCTACCATCGGCTTATCCGTAGCAGGCTCCCCTCCGTTTCTGCCCGACGGCTCGCACCCATGCGAGCCCCAAGCCCTACGGAGCATCGGGGGATGCACATGAACAGCGCTCCACACCTGCTCAATGAGGACCGCCCCGAGTACGAGCGGATCCTCGATGAGGCGCTGCGTACGGCACCGAATCGCCCTGATCTCGCCGCAGTGGGCGAGCGGCTCAATCCCGAGCAGCTGCGCACCATGGCGCTGAACGCCACTGCGCTGATCACTGCCGCCGCCACGACCGAGTACACGCACTATGTGAAGGTCCGCGAGGAACTGCGCGAAAGCGGATCTGCCGCACCATCGATCCGGGAGCGGAGCACCGAGGGTCCGGCGGAAGCCGGCTCCGGGGGCCTCGGTCTCGCCACAACGATGGGGGAGGTCACCGCCCAGACATCGGGGGCGGGAGCCGTCGCCGTCGTCGCGGTGCTCGCACCGGTACTCGCCGGGGCGGCCGCCGCGATCTTTCTGCTCGTCGGCTACATCCTGAAGATGCTCAACCCCGAGCCCGCCTTCGCGGAAACCCTGCTCACCGCGGGGTGGCTGTTCGGCGCGCTCACCGCAGGGGGCATCCTGATCGCCGCGATCGGCCTGCTCCTGACCGCCCTGCGCAACGGCGCCACGTCGCTCCAGGCCGGTTCGTACGGAGAACGGAACGAGGAGGTGGTTCGCGCCAGGGAAGCCTGGGGCGAGGCACTCATGGAGCGCGGCGTCCTGCCGTTCCTGCGGGATGCGCTCGCGGATCCCGGGGCGGCGCACGCGGCGCGCACACCGTCGACGGACCCGGGCAGCCGCATGCCCCAACTCGGCTACAACAGGCCCGGGTTCAGCAGCCCGGACGGCGGCCCGGCGGCGGGACCGCGTCCGAGCTTTTCCAGCCCGGACTTCAGCAGCCCGGACTTCGGCGGGCCCGACCACAAGCCGGAGTAGCACGCGGCACGCCGGGGTAGTACGCGACGCTGCTTCGGGCGGGCATGACACCCGCCCGAAGCACGGCGCGGACCATCGCTGAGCCGATTTGGTCGGCTCGGTCAGCTCAGCCGATTCGGTCGGCTCAGTCGGCTCAGTCGGCGATGGGGAGGTACACGCGGTTTCCTGCTGCCGCGAACTCCTTGGACTTCTGCTCCATGCCCGCCTCGATCTCGGCCTTCGGGCCACCGTGCTCACGCCGGATGTCGTGCGAGATCTTCATGCTGGGCAACTTCAGCCTGGAACCGGCACATTCTCGATGGGCGCCAACCCTGAGCAGCTTCGGGCCGTCTCAGAGAATTGGGCCACGCAGAGTCGCCTACGGCGCAGGGGTTGTCACCTTGATGGAATCCACCTGCAGCTCCGGAGCGGTCCTCTCGCCGCCGATCTGATTCTCGTACTCGATGGATCCGCTCACTTCGACCTTCGCCGTGAAGCTGTCATCCGTCACGATCTTCGCGAACGCTTTTACGTCCCCGGTCAGAACGGTGTTGGTCGGGCACTCGTAAGCGTCGGTGTGCCGAACTCCGTCGACGTCCGCGCGAAGAGCCTCGGCACCAGTTGCTGCGTCGGACCGTGTGACCACTCCGTATACGACGTAGCACTCGCCGGTGTGCGCGTCAGGGTCCTTGGCCAGTGCCAAAGGCGACCAGCATCACCCCGAGGAGTGTCAATCCGCACGCCGGACTGGCACTCCCATCTGCCGCAAAGTCCGTCCGGTGATGCTCTGCCCAGTCCAGCCTTGGCAGGCGCCAGAGGCACCACACCCCTCGGCTCGTCCGGGGCCGGCCAAGCAGGATTGCTCAGCACTTTGGGCAGGTCCCTGAAGGAAAGGCTGCAGAGCAGGGGCTTTTGCACTGAGCCAGGCATACGCTGGGCAAAGAGAGTGCGATCGCTAGACGTACTGAGGACGGGCAACCCGTCTCCGTGGGATTGAGCCGCTGATGTCTCCCCAGAAGAAGATCACACCCGGCACCGACGAGGGCTGATCAACTGGGGGCCCACATGGAACAGCTCCAAGCAGTGCAGCAAGTAGACCGCTACGTGCACGAGAGGCGCTCGACGGACCAGAGATTCGTCGGTTGGGGCATCTACTTCTTTCTCCTGTCATGGGTGACGCTAGGCATCTACGGAGTCGTGCTGTTCTATCGCCGACTCAACCGTGCTGACCTCTTCAGAGGTCGCCGTGTGCACTACTACAACGCGGTCATCGAGGCCTCAAAGCAGTACGCCGAGGAGCATGGCCAGTACGAGGCCAGTCACGATGAGCTGGACGACCTGCAGCGCTTTGTGAAAGGCCGTTTCGAGGATGAGCACAAACCAATCAAAGCTGGACTGTCGGTCTTCCTGTCCTTCATCACGCTAGGGGTCTACGGATGCATCGCGATCTATCGGTTGATGCGCTTCTGGTGGCAGATCCAGCTCACTGAACAGGACTTCGACGACAAACTCAGTGTCGCCTGGACCAAACTCGGGATTGTCCGGTATCCGCTGACCTTCGAGCCCGTCCAAGCGCTGAACCGCAGCTTCGGGATGCACTTCCTTCTCTCGTTCGTCACGCTCGGGATCTACGGCATCGTGTGGGACTACCGACTTCACACCGACCCGGAGAAGCTCTACCCCGAGGTGCACTCCACCGAGGACGCGGTCCTCAACGCTCTGCGGGTCGCCGATCCGGTCCTCCCTCACTAGCCATCCGCTGTGGTTCGCCGTACGGGGAAGCGCCGCTCCAGAAGCCGAAGTCTCCTGGAGCGGCGTTTAACTGCGCGTCAGTCCGCCAGCGGCAGGTACACCCGATTCCCGCTCGCGGCGAACTCCTTCGACTTCTGGAGCATCCCCGCCGCGACCTCCTCAGCCGTCGCGTCCGCAGCCGCAGTACCGCCGAACTGCTCCGTGATGCTGTGGCTAATCTTCATGCTGCAGAACTTCGGACCGCACATCGAGCAGAAATGCGCCGTCTTCGCGGGCTCCGCGGGGAGCGTCTCGTCGTGGAACTCCCGCGCCGTGACCGGGTCGAGAGCCAGGTTGAACTGGTCCTCCCAGCGGAACTCGAAGCGTGCGTCCGAGAGCGCGTCGTCCCAGTCCTGCGCGCCCGGGTGCCCCTTGGCGAGGTCCGCCGCGTGGGCCGCGATCTTGTACGTGATGACGCCGGTCTTCACGTCGTCGCGGTTGGGCAGGCCCAGGTGCTCCTTGGGCGTGACGTAGCAGAGCATCGCCGTGCCCCACCAGCCGATCATCGCGGCGCCGATGCCGGACGTGATGTGGTCGTACGCGGGCGCGATGTCCGTGGTCAGCGGGCCGAGCGTGTAGAACGGCGCCTCCTCGCAGATCTCCTGCTGAAGGTCGATGTTCTCCTTGATCTTGTGCATCGGGACATGTCCCGGGCCCTCGATCATGGTCTGTACGTTATGACGCTTGGCGATCGTGTTGAGTTCCCCGAGCGTGCGCAGCTCGGCGAACTGCGCCTCGTCGTTGGCATCCGCGATCGAACCGGGACGCAGACCGTCACCGAGCGAGTACGTCACGTCGTACGCCGCGAGGATCTCGCACAGCTCCTCGAAGTTCTCGTAGAGGAAGCTCTCCTTGTGGTGCGCGAGACACCAGGCCGCCATGATCGAGCCACCGCGCGAGACGATGCCGGTCTTGCGGTTGGCGGTCAGCGGGACGTACGGAAGGCGCACGCCCGCGTGCACCGTCATGTAGTCCACGCCCTGTTCGGCCTGCTCGATGACCGTGTCCTTGTAGATCTCCCAGGTCAGCGCCTCGGCCTGGCCGTCGACCTTCTCCAGGGCCTGGTAGAGCGGCACGGTGCCGATGGGCACGGGGGAGTTGCGCAGGACCCACTCGCGGGTGGTGTGGATGTTGCGCCCGGTGGACAGGTCCATGACCGTGTCGGCGCCCCACTTGGTCGCCCAGGTCATCTTGTCCACCTCCTCCTCGATGGAGGAGGTCACCGCGGAGTTGCCGATGTTGGCGTTGACCTTCACCAGGAACTTCTTGCCGATGATCATCGGCTCGATCTCCGGGTGATTGACGTTGGCGGGGATCACCGCGCGGCCCTCGGCGACCTCCGCGCGCACGACCTCGGGGTCGAGGTTCTCGCGGATCCCGATGAACTCCATCTCGGGCGTGATCTCGCCACGGCGGGCGTACGCGAGCTGCGTCACCGCCTGGCCGCCACGGCCCCGGCGGGGCTGGCGCGGGCGGCCGGGGAAGACCGCGTCGAGGTTCTTCAGGCCGCCGCGCGGCGAGGTGTGCTTGATGCCGTCGTCCTCGGGACGGGGCGGGCGGCCCACGTACTCCTCGGTGTCGCCGCGGGCGATGATCCAGTTCTCGCGGAGGGGCGCGAGGCCCCTGCGGACGTCGGTGTCGATGGACTCGTCGGTGTACGGCCCCGAAGTGTCGTACAGGGTCACGGCCTTGCCGTTGGTGAGGTGCACCTGTCGGACCGGCACCCGCAGGTCGGGGCGTGAACCCTCGACGTACGCCTTGTGCCAGCCGATGGACTTCCCGGCCTCCGCGGCGACCGTGTTCTCGCCGTTTCCGGCGTTCTCGCCGTTCTTGTTGTTCTCGTCGCTGCTGGAGGCAGGCGTGCGTGTGTCCGATGTGGTCATGAGACCTACTCCCTACGCCGGCATTACCCGGTAACAGGTTCGGCGGTCGACGCAGCGGATTCCGTACGGTTCATACCGTTTCGTACGGAGGTCAGCGCCCTCTCAGCCCGGTGCTCCGAGCTCCCGCGATTGCAAAGGTGCCTCCACGCTAGCGTCACGTCGGGCGCGCTGAACAGAGGGCCCCCTCCGTTCTTGCGATGATCGGGCAGTGACCACCACACAGCCGCCGTCCCAGCCGCCCGCCCAGAACGTGCCGCAGGATCCGCACGGGCACTCCCACAGCCATGGCCCGGCCGCCCCCGTCTCCAAGCATCTGCGCAAGGTCATCGCCGCCGTGCTGATTCCTTTCGCCGCGGCGGTGGTCGTGGGGCTCGCGGTGTTCTGGCCAGGGGGCGCACCGTCCCACGAACGCACCGGAGTCGGCTTCGACCGGCAGACCCAGTCGGCCACGGTGACGAAGCTGCAGGAGCTCCCCTGCAAGGACGTGAACGCCTCCCAGACCCCGCCCAACGGCGACACCTCCACCGCCGAGGGGCAGTCGGCGCAGTCCCGTGCGAAGGGCGTCTGCAAGAAGGCGACGATCGAGGTGACCAGCGGAAAGGACAAGGGCCGCACCTTCACCGAGATCGTCCAGCCGGACTCACCGCGGCAGTTGCGCCAGGGCCAGGAGGTGGTGGTCGCCTACGAGCCCACGGCCCCCGAGGCGTTGCAGTACTCGGTCACCGACGTGAACCGGAAGTTCCCCATGGCGCTGCTCGCCGGGATCTTCGCCCTCGCCGTGGTCGTGGTGGGACGGATGCGCGGCGTCATGGCCCTGGTGGCGCTGGCGTTGAGCTTCCTGGTCCTGACGTTCTTCATCCTGCCCGCGATCCTGCAGGGCTCGAACCCGCTGGTCGTGGCGGTGATCGGGGCCAGCGCCATCATGCTGATCGCGCTCTATCTGTGCCACGGCCTCACGGCGCGTACCTCGGTCGCGGTCCTCGGCACGCTGATCTCCCTGCTCCTCATCGGCCTCCTCGGCTCGCTCTTCATCGGCTGGGCCTCACTGACCGGCAACACGGACGACAACACCGGCCTGATCCACGGCCTGTATCCGTCCATCGACATGAGCGGCCTGCTGCTCGCCGGCGTCATCATCGGCTCGCTCGGCGTGCTCGACGACGTGACGGTGACGCAGACGTCCGCCGTCTGGGAACTGCACCAGGCCAACCCCACGATGGGCTGGCGCGGTCTGTACGGCGCCGCCATCCGCATCGGCCGCGACCACATCGCCTCGGTCGTCAACACCCTGGTCCTGGCCTACGCGGGTGCCGCGCTGCCCCTGCTGCTGCTCTTCTCGATCGCCCAGAGCAGCGTGGGCACGGTGGCCAACAGCGAGCTGGTGGCCGAGGAGATCGTGCGCACCCTGGTCGGCTCGATCGGCCTGGTCGCCTCCGTACCGGTGACGACCGCGCTCGCGGCCCTGGTGGTCTCGGCCGACCGCTCGACTCCCACGGGCCACACGGGCCACACGGGCCACACGGGAGGCACAGCCCACGCGGGAGGCGCGGCCCACCCTGGAGGCGGTGCCACTCCCGCCGCTCCCGCGCCCCCTGTCCACCCCGCACCCAAGCAGAGCCGCGGCGGAAAGGGCCGGCGCCGCAAGGCCTGAGGCTCACGCGTCCCGGCACCGCAAGGCTCACGCGGCCGATGCCACGAAATGCACCAATCTGCCGTACGGCTGCGCCCCTTGGCTCGCGGAGTCAGCCGGCGCTCTGCTCCTCGGCGAGGATCCGGTCCAGCGCTTCGTCCAGGTGGGTCTCGAAGTCGGCGAGCGCCCGCTCCTGCCCCAGCGGAACCAGCTTGTCCGTACGGTCCAGGAAGGCGAGGAGCGGTGGGATCCCCACCCTGAACAGCGCCTGGTCCGCACCGACCTGAAGCCGGATCAGCACCTCGTCGAGCAGCTCGGGATCGGTGGGGGCGATGTGCACGTCCCCGTCACCGCAGGCCCCGCCCACCCCGTCGACCAGCAGCTCCCGCCCGAAGGCCCAGGTCACGGGTGCGTCTCCGGGGAGATGGAAGGTCAGCCGGACGGCGTAGGGATCGCCGGTCTCATAACGCAGCTCCACCGGGATGCGAAACGACAGCTCCTCGGAAACGAGGAAGCTCATCATGACCTCTGCCTGGACCGACTCGCGCATCGTCCGCCTACCCCGTCGCTAAAGCTCGACTGGCCAGGAACCAACTCCCTGACACTCATGGCATCTTGCTTAACGTACACATCAGATCACAAGGAGTGAGTTTTCAGATGCTGATAGAGAAGGCAAGTGTCCCTAGTAGCCTTCCGATCTCATTCTGCAAGCGCTCAGCCGCAGGGAGTAGCCGGTCCGCCTGATAGGCCGGAACGGAAATTGCCATGGTCGCCGCAGTGTTACCCGCAGTGATCGGAATCGCGGCGCAGACCGTCCCCAACGCGTACTCCTGCCGCTCCACCACGGGCTTCATCCGGCCCATCCCGTCCAGGCGTCGGATGAAACTCCGGTTGTCACGGACCGAGTACCGGGTGGTCGACTGCACCGGATAGCGGGAGAGGTGGTCCTGCCGCTGTTCGTCGTCGAGTTGAGCGAGCAGACATTGCCCGATCGCATGGGCGTGTCCGGTCTCGCGGAAGTCGGCCCACTCCTCCACCGCCGGATTCCCGGGTGTGTCCGCGACGGCCACGACCTCGATCTCGCCCTCGCGGTAGACGGCGAAGTACACCGGTACGCCGATGGCGTCCCGCCAGTGCTCCAGGGCCTCCCCGATCATGCCGCGACGATTCTGCTGCGCCCCGCTCGTACTCAGCCTCTCGGCCGCCTCCCCGAGCACGAACACACCCTTCTCGCGGCGCAGGTAGCCCTCGTGCGTCAACGTGCGCAGCAGGTGATACGCCGTGGGGAGTGCGAGCCCGGCCTCCCGGGCCAGCTGTTTGGCGGGCGCCCCCTCCTGATGCGCGGAGGCGGCCTCCAGCAGGTGCATCGCCCGCTGCACCGAACCAATGAGAGTCGGCGCGGCTGCGGTTGAGGCCGTGACGGTCGGCGATGCCTCGAACGGGGGGTCGTTGGAGGAGATGTCGGCGGGTGTGGCGTCAACCGTGGCCAAGGTTCACTCCCGAAACGCGTGGGGGTTCCGCCCGTGCCCGGGGATACACGGGTGGGAGCGCAGTGCGCCCGCGCGCGGGGCTCACCCCGCGTCGGTTTTCGGACTCTAACCGTTGGCCGCCGGCCTAAGGCGCCGCACCAGGAAACTTCCCCCACCCGAGCGAACTGTTGCCAGAAGTCACCAATCGCTGCGGGAAGAGGACGAGCCGGATATGAACTTCCGTACGACGTAGATGAGTCCACCCACCAAGGCGACGAAAATCAGTGCCTTGAACAACAGGCCGACCACAAATCCCACGACGCTCGCTATCAGACCGCCGAAGACGACCAGTGCGATGACAGGCACCGCGACCCACTTCACCCACCACGGCAATCCCGAGAAGATCTCCTGCGCTGCCATCGTCCTTACCTCTCTCCGCATCCGTCCTGCTTCTTGCATTCGATGCTAGGCGGGCGGAGGACCCGACGGGGGCTTCGCATCCCTTGTCCTCCCCTGATCCGCCCCCTAGGGAACCCCGAGGTCGCAGCCCTGAGAAGTCAGCCCTGCGGCGTAGAGGCCCAGCCCTCCAGCGGAGATCAGCCCTCCGGCGGTGAGAAGACGACGAGCACCCGCAGGTCCTCGCTGATGTGGTGGAACTTGTGGGCCACCCCGGCAGGCACGTACACCACGCTGCCGCGCGCGACTTGGGTGGTCTCCATGCCGACCGTGATCGACGCCCGTCCGCTGACGATCATGTACACCTCGTCCTGCTGGTGAGGCTGCTGAGGGTCGGACTCCCCGGCGTCGAGCGCGTACAGCCCGACCGACATGTTCCGCTCACGCAGAAACTGCAGGTACGCGCCGTCGTTCGCGGCGCGCTCCGTCTCCAGTTCATCCAGCCGGAATGCCTTCATCGTCCTCGTACGCCCCTTGCCCCAGCCAGCGGACCGACCGCTCTGGCCGTCCGTCTGCAACGATCAGACACATGAAGAATTTCGTAGTCAAGACGATCGCCAACGCGGCGGCCCTGGCCGTCGCCGTGTGGCTCCTCGACAAGATCACGCTCACCGGCGACAGCACGGGCAAGAAGACGCTCACGCTGATCGTCGTCGCACTGCTCTTCGGCCTGGTGAACTTCCTGGTCAAGCCGGTCGTGAAGGTGCTCACCTTCCCCCTGTTCATCCTGACCCTGGGCCTGATCACCCTCGTGGTCAACGCCCTGATGCTGCTGCTCACGTCGTGGCTGGCCGACAAGTTCGACGTGAGTTTCCACGTCGAGGGGTTCTGGACCGCCGTCCTGGGCGGCCTGATCATCTCGATCGTGTCCTGGGCGATGAACGTCGTCCTGCCCGACGACAAGGACTGAGTCCACCCCATGCCCTTCTCCGTGTGCTTCGTGTGTACCGGCAACATCTGCCGGTCCCCCATGGCCGCAGCCGTCTTCCGTGCCCGGGTGGACGAGGCCGGACTCGGCGGCCTCGTCCAGGTGGACAGTGCGGGCACCGACGGCTGGCACGAGGGGGACGGCGCCGACCCGCGCGCCCTCTCCGTCCTGACGGCGGCCGGCTACGAGAGCGATCACGTGGCGCGCCGTTTCCAGGTCTCCTGGTTTCCCCGGCTCGACCTGGTCATCGCCCTGGACTCCGGTCATCACCGGGCCCTGCGCCGCCTCGCGCCCACTCCGGCCGACGCGGACAAGGTGCGGCTGCTGCGCTCGTACGATCCCGTGGCGGCCGGCCTCGGCGACCTGGACGTCCCCGACCCGTACTACGGGGACGACGACGGGTTCGACGCGTGCCTGAGAATGGTGGAGGCGGCGAGCGAAGGTCTGCTCGACGCCGTACGCGAAGCAAGGGAAGGGCGGGCGGCATGACGGACTCCGCAGCGATATCCGCAGGTACCGGCGCGGGAACAGCCGCGGGCACAGGCGCCGGGATGGGCGACGGCACGAGAGCCGTACGGGCCGGCCTCCCCGAGCCGGTGAAGCACGAGCCGACCCTCCCGGGGCCGGTGTTCGCCGCGCACTTCCACCTGCCGGGCGATCCCACCGGGCCGTACACCTACGGACGGGACGACAACCCGACCTGGACGCTTCTCGAACAGGCCATCGGCGAGCTCGAGGCGCCGGGCGACGGCAGTGACGGCGCCTTCGGCACGGACGTCGAGACCCTGGTCTTCGCCTCCGGGATGGCCGCCATCTCAGCAGTGCTCTTCTCCCAGCTGCGCGCCGGGGACGCGGTGGTCCTGCCGGACGACGGCTATCAGGCGCTGCCCCTCGTCAGGGAGCAGCTCACCGCGTACGGCATCGAGGTACGCACCGCCCCGACCGGTGGCGACGCCCAGCTCGACGTCCTGGACGGCGCCAAGCTGCTGTGGATCGAGACGCCGTCGAACCCGGGCCTCGACGTGTGCGACGTGCGGCGCCTCGCCGGCGCGGCACACGCGCGTGGCGCCCTCGTGGCGGTCGACAACACCCTGGCCACGCCGCTCGGTCAGCGTCCCCTGGATCTCGGCGCCGACTTCTCCGTGGCCAGCGGCACCAAGATGCTCACCGGCCACGGCGACATCCTCCTTGGGTACGTCGCCTGCCGCGACGCGGAGTTGACCGCCGCTGTGCGGCGCTGGCGCAAGATCGTCGGGGCCATCCCGGGGCCCATGGAGGCATGGCTGGCGCATCGCTCGCTCGCCACGCTCCACCTGCGCGCCGAGCGCCAGAACGCCAACGCCCTTGCCCTGGCCGAGGCACTGCGCGCCCGCGGTGAGGTGACGGGGCTCCGCTATCCGGGGCTGCCCGACGACCCCTCGTACAAGATCGCTGCGCAGCAGATGCGGCGCTTCGGGTGCGTGGTCTCCTTCACGCTGCCCTCACGCGCGCGTGCCGATCGTTTCCTCGACGCACTGCGTCTGGTCGACGACGCGACGAGCTTCGGCGGCGTGCGTTCCACCGCGGAGCGGCGTGGCCGCTGGGGAGGGGACGCCGTCGCGGAGGGCTTCATCCGCCTCTCCGCCGGGTCCGAGGACCCTGATGACCTGGTCGGGGACGTGCTGCGCGCGCTGGACGAGTCGGCGGGCTGACGGACCCGAGTGGGTGCGGGCCACCCCTCGCGGCTACTGCTGGAGTACGCACAACTAGTACTGGAGTACGCACAACGAACGGCCCGAGCCTCCCCCCTCGTGGCTCGGACCGTTCCGGTTCTGCGCGCGAAGAACCGCGCGAACCAGGCTAGTTGACTCTGTGTCAGTGTCCAATCACAGTAGCGGCAGACACCTATCGACATATTTATAGTTTGGCTGCGGCCCGCGGGCCGAGAGGGGAGGGCATCGCCGTGGATCTGGCCTTGCTGCGCACGTTTGTGACCGTGCACCGGGCCGGCTCCTTCACACGCGCGGCTGCCCTGCTCGGCCTGTCCCAGCCGGCCGTCACCTCGCAGATACGCACCCTTGAGCAGCAGCTCGGCCGCCCCCTGTTCCTGCGCCAGGCGCGCGGCGTCACGCCCACGACCATCGGGGACGAGCTCGCCCACAAGGCCGCGCCGCATCTCGACGCCCTGGTGGAGATCGCCGAGACAGGACTCGAAGAAGACTCCTCGGTACGCACCCTCCACCTCGCGGGCCCCCCGGAGTTCACCGCGGCCCGTGCGTTACCCGCCCTCACTTCACTGACCGGGCAGGACGGACAGGGCTACGCACTGCGTACCTCGTTCGGCAACGCGGAAGAGGTCATCGAAGGGCTCTCGGCCGGGCATCACGACCTGGCCATCAGCACCGCCAGGCCGCGCGGCTCACTGCTCACCGCGACGCCGCTGTGCGACGAGGAGCACGTCCTGGTCGCGGGCCCGCACTGGGCGGCCCGCATCGGGCCCGGACTGCGCCGCAAGGGCGCTTCGGCGCTGGAGAACCTGCCCGTGGTGGAGGTGCACGAGTCGCTGCCACTGGTCGCCCGCTACTGGTCCGCCGTCTTCGACACCCGTCCGGCCGCATCGGGCGCCGTCATTGTGCCGGACCTGCGGGCCGTGCTCTCCTGCGTCGCCAGCGGGGCGGGTCTTGCCGTGCTACCGCGCTATCTCTGTGCGCCCGCCCTGAAGAGTGGCGAGGTCGTAGCCCTGCTGGACCCAGCGGTGCCGCCCCTGCGCACGTATTTCCTGGTCGTACGCACCGGCACGCTCGCGATGACGCACATCGCGCGGGCGCACGAGTGGCTGCTGCGCGCTGCCGTCGACTGGGCTTGAGCAGGACTCCGGCTGGTTCACGATGTTTCACGTGGAACAGTCCGGGCCACATTCCTCCCATGACCGTCCGACCCGTGGTCAAGCGCACCGCACGCGCCGTCCTGCTCGATGGCGACGACCTGATCCTGATCAAGCGGACCAAACCCGGCGTCGATCCCTACTGGCTCACCCCCGGTGGCGGCGTGGAGCCAGAGGACGCGACCGTCGTCGACGCGCTCCATCGTGAGGTCCACGAGGAGCTCGGCGCCAAGATTTCCGACGTGGTGCCCTGCTTCGTGGACACCGTCGAGCACATCGGCGAGGACGGTGGCGCGACCGGCGTCAAGGTCCAGCACTTCTTCGTCTGCCGCCTGGAGTCCATGGACGCCTCGCTGCGGCACGGCCCGGAGATCGAGGAGCCGTGCGGCGAGTACGAGATCGTCCATGTGCCCTTCACCCGGGTCGGAATCGCCTCGGTCCACCTCGTACCGCTGTCACTGCGGCACTACCTGGACGGCAACATCGAGGGCGTACGGGCGATGCACGCCCCTGACCTGGGCTGATTCTGCCGAGCTGGCCACACATCCCTGATCGAGACTGGCGTGACCGGGGCTACCTGATCGGGGCTAATCGCCCGTGGTGACCAGTTCCTCGACGGAGTCGTGGCGGATGCGGCCGGCCGGGATGCCGATGTCCCGCAACGCGTCCACCCCACTGCGGATCATGCCGGGCGGGCCCGAGAGGTAGGCGTCGTACTCGTTCCAGGGGCCGTACTCGCGCACGGCGTCCGGGAAGTGGGCGTGCCCGTCGACGACCGGGCGGACCGAGAGCCAGGGATGGGTCTGCTGGAGCCGCAGCATCGTGTCGATGTCGTACAGGTCGTGATCGGTGCGGGCTCCGTAGAAGACCTCGACCGGCCGCCGTTCGCCGTGCTCGGCGACGTCCTCGACGAGTGCCTTGATGGGGGCGATGCCGGTGCCCCCGCCCAGACAGAGCAGGCCGCTGTCGGTGGAATGGTCGACGGTCATCGAACCCGCGGGCGCGCCGAGGCGCAGGACGTCGCCGGGGCGGGCGTGGTGCACCAGGGCGTTGGAGACCCAGCCCGCGGGGACGGCCTTCACGTGGAACGAGAGCAGTCCGTCGGAGCGCGGCGCCGACGCGAACGAGTAGTGCCGCCAGATGCGCGGCCACCAGGGCGTCTCCAGGCTCGTGTACTGGCCTGCCAGGAAGGGGTAGGGCTGATCGGGCCGGACGGTGACGACAGCGATGTCAGGCGTCCTGAGGTCGTGCGAGACGACCTCGGCGAGCCACCAGGCAGGGGCGCGCAGTTCATCCGCGGCGGCCGCGTCGATCATGATCTGGGAGATCGTCGTGTACGTCCGGACCCAGGCGGCCTCGGTCTCCTCGTCCCAGATCGCGCTCGCGTACCGGCTGAGCGAGCCGATCAGGCATTCACCGACGGCCGGGTAGTGCTCGGGCCGGGTGCCGTACTTACGGTGTCCACGCCCGAGGTTCTTCAGATACGCGGCGAGCGCGTCGGCATGGTCGATGTTCTCGGCGGCGGTCAGCAGCGCCTTGAGCAGCCGGTCGCGCTGGGTGTCCATCGCGGCGGGGAACAAGGGGCGCAGGTCGGGATGCCGGGTGAAGAGCAGCGCGTAGAAGTACGAGGTCACCTTGTCGGCGACGGGGGCTACTTCGGCCATGGTGCGCTGGACGCGGATCGCGTCGGGGGAACCCGTGGGGGAGGGCTTCCGTGGTTCCGGTACGCGTTCGGAGCGCGGCGGCTCGGGATGGGGCGCCGGGGCCTGAGGTGCGCTCTGCGGCGCGTTCTGCGGCGCGTTCTGCGGCACGAACGGAGCGGGAGCCGGTGCGGGTGTCGCTTCGGCTGCTTCCCGGTCGGCCGGTATTCGCTCCGCTGCCGCGTCGCCGGGTTGGGGCGCGGGGCCGGCTTCCGGGTCGGGGGCAGCCGTGCCGGGCCTGCCCACGGGACGTATGGCGGAGACCCGGCGGCCCTCGGCCGCCTCGGGCTCGCCACCTTCGGGCCGGGTCTGCTGCTCGCCGCCCTCCGGCGGCTTCGGCGCCTTCCGCGGGGTGAACCAGCCGCCTCCACCGCCGCTGTCACCGGAAGTGCCGTTGCCCGCCGACGTGGTGGTCGGAGCGTCCATGCTGTGCCTCGCCTCGAACATCTCTCAGTCGGTCCGTGCACTTCCCTGAAGGAAGCCGCTTACTTTCCCCGCTCCGCCTCGGCCGCCAATGTGGCCACATTGAACCTCGAATTACCGGACCCTACGGACAAGTAGGCGTCAAATGTGACATTGCCCGCAGTCCTCTCATGGCAGCGTCCCATCCCTCGCCGTCACGCCGGTCGCATAACGGAAAGTTCAGGTCTTCGATCACTTCGCCCCGTTAGGCTTCGCTGCCCTCCGCCGTGCCCCCCAGGGGTGCTCAGAGAGCACCCGGCCCGAACCGGACTCGACCATACCGGCAGCCGTCCGGCACACAAGTCCCACCGCCCTTAAGCAGGAATTAAGCGACTGGTGCCCGCCAATTGCTCCAATTACCGGGCGTCGCGCACCAATTCATACGCCTTACGCAGATCACGACCGACATAAGAGTGGGTCGCGAGCCCGACCAGCCGCTGATCCGCATTGACGGCGACCGAGACGGGCACCGCTCCGAACAGCTCCACGTCGGAGAGCGAGTCTCCATAAGCGATGCAATCGGACCGCCCCACCCCGAACTCTTCACAGAGCCGGTTCGCGATCTTCACCTTGGCCGCGGCGTTGAGAATGCCCGTCGGATTCACCGGCTCGGTGAACGGCACAGCGGGGAAAATCGAGCCGTGCGCGGCATGCGCACCCCAGCCGAGCAGCCGTTCCACGAAGAACGAGGGCGACAGCGAGATCACCGCGCAGTAGTCGCCGCCCTCCCGGATCTCCGCCCAGGTCTCACGGATCCCCGTCAGCCACGGTGCACCGTCGAAGGCTGCGGTGACCTGCCCGTCCGTGAGATCCGCCCACAGGGCATGCACACGGGCCGCGTACTGCGGCGAGTCGATTCGCTGCGTCACGAAGTCCCGTTCCAGCTCGGCGATCTCCGCGTCGAGGCCGAGCTGGCGCGAGATCTCCACGGGAGCCGCCGTGCCGTGCAGCAGCGTTCCGTCCAGGTCGAAGAGGTGAAGGCGTGCCATGTACGCCGAGGCTAGTACCCGCGGTTACTCCCGCCGTCAGACGCCTTCGGCCGCCGATCCCGGCACCGTGTTTCACGTGAAACTACGCCGCCCCGCTCGCCGGGCCACCCTCGTCGTCCATGTCATCGCCGCCGCAGGCTGGCTCGGGCTCACGCTCGGCCTGCTCGCGCTTGCCTTCGCGGCCATCACCACGGATTCCCCCGCGGTCACCGAGGCCGCCGCCCGCTCCATGAAGCTGTTCGCGGACTGGCTGGTGCTGCCGCTAGCGCTGCGCACGCTGTTGAGCGGCCTGCTGCTGTCCCTCGGGACTCCCTGGGGCCTTGCCAGGCACCGCTGGGTCTACACGAAGTTCTGGCTGACCTTGGCCACCACCGCCGCATCGGCGTTCGTGCTGCGTCCGGGCATCAACGACACGGTCGCCACCGTGTCCGCGGGCGCCCCGGTGACGGATCCGACCGACTTGATCGCGGGCCCCATCGTCTCCCTGAGCGCCTATCTCTTCATGACGGTCATCTCGGTACTCAAGCCCTGGGGCCTGACCCGCCGTGGCCGGAAGCAACGTGGCCAAAACCAACGTGCTTCTGCCCACAAACCGGTGGACGCCAAGGTCATGCGTCAGACAGCCTGAGCCGAGTGTCGACACCTACCCTCTCCGCCCTGCCCATCCGCCGGCTGACCCTCCGTGATCTCACCGCCTGCGCCGACCTGTCGCAGGATCGAGGCTGGCCACGCGAGGACCACAAATGGGGGCTCCTGCTCTCGGCCGGTACGGGCTACGGCATCGACGACCCCGACGGTGACGGCCTCGTGGCCGCCTGTGTGGTGACCGAATACGGACCACACGAGCGCCCCGGCCTCGGAGCGATCGGCATGGTCCTCGTCGCCGAGCGGCACGCCCGCCAGGGCCTCGGCCGCCGCCTGATGCGATACGTCGTCGAGGGCGCAGGCACCACCCCGCTCACCCTCCACGCGACGCCGACCGGCCTGCCCCTCTACGAGCAGCTCGGCTTCAAGACCACCGGCCGCGCCGAGATGGTCCGCGGCCGGTTCACTCCCGGCGGCCCACTGCCGGACGTCGCCACCCGGCCGGCGACCGCGGAGGACCTGCCCGCGATCGTCCGGCTCGACACCGAGGTCTTCGGCCTCGACCGCACGCACGTGCTCACCCGGCTCCCCGCCTTCGTCGACCAACTGCGGGTCGCGGAGTCGAACGGCACGATCACGGGCTACGCGGGTGCCTGGCCGAACATGGAGACCCATGTCATCGGCCCCCTGATCGCACCGGACACGGAGACGGCTAAGGCCCTGATCGCCTCGCTCGCCGAGGGCTCGGACCGGCCGCTGCGCACCGACATCGACGTACGCCACGAAGAGTTGCTCGCCTGGGTGAAGGAGCGGGGGCTCGCGCCGATCGCCTTCAATGCCGTGATGACGTACGGCATCCCCGAGCTGCCCGGCGACTGGACCCGCCGCTTCGCGCCGCTGACGGTCGCGGCCGGCTGACGGCAGTACTGAACCGCGCTGACCGTAAGTACTGAACCCCGCTGACCGAACGCAAAGGCCCGCCCCCGAACACCCGATGGTTCCCGGTATTTGGGGGCGGGCCTTCGTCATGGCCTCGCGCGGTGTCGTACCCGTGGAGTCGTACTACGCGAGGGCCTCCACGGCCGCCGTGGCGAACCCGTGGTCCTGCTCGGGGGCTCCGCCGCCAACGCCGATGGAGCCGATCAGACGGCCGTCACGGTGGACGGGCACGCCACCGGCAATGAAGAGCAGCGGCCGGTCGAGGGCGGTCGGCAGGGTGTGGAAGGGGCCGTCGGGCTTGACCAGGTCGACGAGGTCGGCGGTCGGGGCGTTGAGCTGAAGCGCCGTGTACGCCTTGCGCGTGCTCGTCTCGCCGGAGATCAGTACGGCTCGGTCGTCGCGCCGGAAGGCGAGCAGATGGCCGCCCGCGTCGAGGACGGTGACGCTGACCGTGACTTCGGCCGCCTCGGCCGCGCGGCGGGCCGCGCTGACGAGTGCCTCGGCGTCCTGCGTGGTCAGCGGGGCGACGGCGGGGGTGGTGGTGCTCATGGGGTGTCTCCTTGTGCGGTGGTGCTCATGAGGGGGCTTGTGGGGGTGGTGGGGGTCAGTGGTGGACGGGCGTCGGCTGCTCGACGGGGGTCACGCCGGCGACGACCAGGCTGGGAGCGGCCGAGCGGCGCTCGAGCGCGGCCGAGACGACGGCAAGGAGGAGCGCGGAGCCCGCGAGTGCCGCACCCGCCCAGTTCGGGGCGGTGTAGCCGAGGCCCGCGGAGATCACGAGGCCGCCGAGCCAGGCCGAGAGCGCGTTGCCGAGGTTGAAGGCGCCGATGTTCATGGCCGAGGCGAGCGTCGGGGCGCCGGAGGCCTGGTCGAGCACCCGCTTCTGCAGCGGCGGCACGGTGGCGAAGCCCAGCGCGCCGATGAGCGTGATGGTCACGGCTGCCGCGATCTTGTTGTGTGCGGTGAGGGTGAAGAGGGCGAGCACGACGGCCAGCGAGCTCAGCGAGATGTAGAGCAGCGGCATCAGGGCGCGGTCCGCGAACTTCCCGCCGACCAGGTTGCCCGCGACCATGCCGAGGCCGAAGAGGACGAGGAGCCAGGTGACGGAGGAGTCCGCGTAGCCGGCGACGTCCGTCATCATGGGCGCCAGGTAGGTGACGGCCGCGAAGACTCCGCCGAAGCCGAGGATCGTCATCGCCATGGCGAGCAGCACCTGCACGTTGCGGAACGCGGCCAACTCGTGGCGCAGCCGTACGCCCTCGGGCTTGGGCAGGTCAGGAACGAGCTTGGCGATGCCGACGAGGCCGATGACGCCGAGTCCCGCGACGATGGCGAAGGTGACGCGCCAGCCGAGGGTCTGCCCGACGAGCGTACCGAGCGGCACTCCGACCACGTTGGCCACGGTCAGGCCCGTGAACATCATGGCGATGGCTCCGGCCTTCTTCTGTGGCGCGACCAGTTCGGCCGCGACGACGGAGCCGATACCGAAGAAGGCACCGTGGGCGAGCGAGGCGACGACGCGGCCCGCCAGCATGACGCCGAAGACCGGGGCTACCGCGGAGAGCAGGTTTCCCGCGATGAACAGGCCCATGAGCAGCATCAGCATGCGCTTGCGCGAGATGCGGGTGCCGAGGACCGTCATCAGGGGAGCGCCGAGTACGACGCCGAGTGCGTAACCGGTCACGAGAAGACCGGCCGTGGGGATGGAAACGCCGAAGTCACCCGCGACCTCAGGGAGGAGCCCCATGATCACGAACTCTGTGGTCCCGATTCCGAAGGCCCCGATCGCGAGGGCCAGTAGCGCGAGAGGCATGGTTCTACCTTCCAAGACGATTGCAGGTGCGCTTAGCTTGCGTCCACAATAGTTGCATACGCGGGTTACTTGCAACCGCTGGATATTGCGGCGGTGGACTACCCTGGTCGCAGCAGCTCCGGGACGGAGGAACAAGAGCCATGACAGCGACGGACCCCGCACTCACCGCCCTTGCGCAGGGCTGGTGCGCGCTCTCCCTGCTCCACGGGAAGATCGAGACCCACATCGAGCGCGCCCTGCAGGCCAAGCACGACCTAAGCGTGCGTGAGTACTCCCTGCTGGACGTCCTCAGCCGCCAGCACGACGGGGAGGGCGGCCATCTGCAGATGAAGCAGGTCGCCGACGCCGTCGTGCTCAGCCAGAGCGCCACCACGCGCCTGGTCACCCGGCTCGAGGACCGCGGGCTGCTGTCCCGCTACCTGTGCCCCACTGACCGCCGCGGCATCTACACGGACGTCAGCGAGTCGGGCACCGCACTCCTCGCCGAGGCGCGCCCCACGAATGACGCCGCATTGCGCGAGGCACTCGACGAGGCGGCGCTGAACCCGGAGCTCACTCCACTGGTCAGGGCCGTCGAAGCGGTGCGGGTCCCCGCGTAGGGGCTGTGGACGTCGAGCGGCGGCCTGCCCTGTCCGACAGGCCGGTGGCTGCATAGGCTGCGTCTCATGGGAGATCTTGAGATACGCCCGGCAGTCGCCGACGACATCCCCGCCATCGTGGAGATGCTCGCCGACGACCCTCTGGGCAGCGCGCGCGAGTCGCCGGACGACCTCACTCCGTACCTCGCCGCGTTCGAACGCCTTGCAGTAGACCCGAACCAGCATCAGGTCGTCGCCGTGCGCGAGGGCCGCGTCGTCGGCACGCTCCAGCTCACGATCGTTCCGGGCCTGTCCCGGAAGGGAGCGCTTCGGTCGATCATCGAGGGCGTACGCGTCCACGCCGACGAACGCGGCAGCGGTCTCGGCACCCGCTTCATCGAGTGGGCCGTCGATGAATCCCGGCGGCAGGGATGCCAGTTGGTGCAGCTGACCTCGGATGCCACCCGTACCGACGCCCGCCGCTTCTACGAGCGGCTCGGGTTCACGGCATCGCATGTGGGCTTCAAGCTGCAGCTCTGAAGCTGTTGTTGATGTGTCAACCGGTGGGGCGTCGTGTTTCACGTGAAACACGACGCCCCATCCGACTCTCACCAGCGGTGGCAGGCTCCTACGAGGGCAGCCCGCGCCACTACAAGGGAAGCCCGCGCCATCCCTCCGGGTCCACTCCGCCCGGCACGGGCGTCCCGGCGTCGTACGGCTCCCGGGTGAAGAAGAACGACCCCAGGTCGAGATGGCTCACCGAACCGTTGGGCCGCCGCACCGCCTGCAGCCGCTCCCCGGCGAAGTAGCCGTCGAGCCCGGTCCAGGCGCCGTGACCGTCCGGCCGGAATCCCGAACCACGGCCATAGCCCGTGAGGGGCGTCAGCTCGAGCGCTCCGTCGGCCTTCGGTCGCAGTACGAAAGTGCTCGTCCCCCAGTACCAGGGACCCGCCAGCTCCAGCAGACCCTCGTCCAGCTCGCGCAGGGGGCGCCAGGCCTTGGGGATACGGGGCTCGGCATCGGCGACGATCTTCAGCAGGTCGAAGGCCAGAGCCGTCACGGCAGGGCCGGAGGTGCAATTGGTCAGCGTGATCGCCACCAGGCCGTCCGCCTCACTCGCCCACAGTCCGGCCATGAAGCCCGGCAGCGAGCCCCCGTGCCCGACCAGAGTGCGCCCGTCCCCACGGATCAGCTGCGTCCCCAGGCCGTACGTCACGTCCCAGTCCCCCGGGCCCATAGGCGACGCGGGCGCCCGCATCTCCTGCACCGTGTCGGCGGACAGGACCCGGTCGTCGCCCTCCAGCAGGAAGGCAGCGAAGCGTCCCAGGTCCGCCGTCGTGGACCACAGCTGCCCGGCCGGAGCCATGAGGCCCAGGTCCTCGGCGGGCTCGGGCATCATCACGTCCGCCCACGGGTGGACGGCCCAGCCACCCGCATGCGGGGCCTGCGGCTGCGCACTCGTACGGTCCAGGCCCAGCGGCTCCAGGATCTCGCGACGCAGCACGGCTTCCCAGGAGTCCCCCCGCAGCGCCTCGATCAGCGAACCGAGCAACGTATAGCCCGGGTTGGAGTAGTGGAACCGGCGCCCGGTGGGGTGCTTGAAGGGCTGCTCGCCGAGAACATCCCCGAGCTCGGGGCGCTGCGACGCGGGCGTACGCTCCCACCACTCACCGGGGGTCTCCGCCGCCAACCCACTGGTATGCGCGAGGAGTTCCGCGATGGTGACGTCACCTGCGGCAGTACCCGGAAGGTGCTTGTCCAAGGGGTCGGAAAGGTCGAGGGCGCCCTCGTCGCGCAGCCGCATCACCAGCACGGCGGTGAAGGTCTTGGTGATCGAGCCGATGCGGTACTGGACGTCCTCGTCGGGCGCGTGCCCCTCGACGCAGGTGCGCCCCTCGGTCCACACCAACTCGCCGTCCCTGAACACCGAGGCGACGAGCGAGGGCGCCCGCCCCTCCGCCTGTGCGGTGGCGACACGGTGCAGCAGGGCTCGACGGGTGGTGGGAAGCAACTCTTCACGCGGTGATGTCATGCCCCCAGTCCACCTTCGCGGAAGCCGCACGTCGAGCGAATTCCGCCGAGCGCGTTACGCGGACCGGCCGCCTGCCTCAGGGCGGGTGCGGCAGGGTTTCACCGGATCCACGGAATACCTGCCCCCACCAAGCAGTTCAGACGATGCCCCGTACAGAGCGGCGTTCTTCCCGGGCGTCGGCCTTCCCAGAGGTGGGGCGCTGAGGCGAGCGAAAGAGGGGCACGAGATGAAGTCCGTCATCCGGACGGCTGCCGGCGGACCCGAGGTCCTGCAGCTCGTCGAGCGTCCGGTGCCCGAGCCCGGCCCGGACGAGGTACGGGTCCGTGTGCACGTCTCGGGCGTCAACCCCACCGACTGGCGTAGCCGCAGGCGCGCACTGCCGACGGGCATGAACTGGCAGGTGCCCCACCAGGACGGTGCCGGGGTGATCGATGCCGTCGGTTCACAGATCGACCCGGCGCGGGTCGGGCAGCGGGTGTGGATCTGGGAGGCGGCATGGGAGCGGCCCTGGGGAACGGCACAGCAGTACACGCTGGTGCCCGACCGGCATGCCGTCGCCCTGCCTGACCATGCCCCGTTCGAGCTCGGTGCGGCCCTGGGCATTCCGGCCCTGACCGCCCACCGCGCACTGACCGTTCATGACGGCGGGCCGGGGCGCATCGCACCCGGCACCCTGGAAGGCTTGACGGTCCTGGTGGCAGGCGGCGCGGGCGCGGTCGGCAACGCGGCCATCCAACTCGCCCGCTGGGCCGGGGCGCGTGTCATCACCACAGTCAGCAGCCCAGCCAAGGCAGCGCTGGCACACGCGGCCGGTGCCCACCGCGCGGTCAACTACCGCACGCAGGACGCGGCAGCGGAGATCCTGGCCTTCGCCCCCAACGGCGCCGACATCATCGTGGAGGTCGCGCCCGGCGCCAACACCGCTCTCGACATCGCGGTGGCCGCCCAGGGTGCTGTGGTGGCCTACTACTCGGGCGGCGAGGGCGAACAGCTCTCCATCCCGGTGCTCTCCTCGCTGGCGGCGAACCTGCGCTGGCAGAGCGTTTTCGTCTACACCGTGCCGCCCGCCGCGAAGCAGCAGGCGCTCACCGACGTCACGGCAGCCGTGGACGCGGGCGCCCTGCGCGTGGGTGAGGAGGCCGGAATGCCACTACACCGCTTCCCCCTGGAACACACAGCCAAAGCCCACGCGGCGCTCGAAGAGGGCGTGGTCGGGAAGGTCCTGCTCGACATCCCGTGACCGTGGCGACGACTGATCTCAGACCCTTCACCCACTGATCAGGCGCTTGCCCGTGTCGGCCGCGTGCCTCACGCTGAGCCCCGAGCACGAGGACCACCGGCGAGCCCAGATCGCGCACCGATGAGTTTCCCGCGCCACGCTGGTCTGTACGCCGGACACCCACGGACGGAAGGCTGGGCCATGCGGAAACTGATCTACGGCATGAACCTGACCCTGGACGGCTACATCGCCGCGGCCGGCGACGACATCGGCTGGGGCGGGCCGCCGAGCCAGGAGCTGTTCCAGTGGTGGCTCGACCACGAGCAGGCAAGTGGCCTGTCGCTGTACGGGCGCAAGCTATGGGAGACGATGAGCTCCTACTGGCCGACCGGCGACCAGCAGCCCAACGCCACCCCGGCGGAGATCGAGTTCGCGCGGAACTGGCGGGACACGCCGAAGGTGGTGTTCTCCTCGACGATCGACAAGGTCGACTGGAACACCCGCCTGGTCACCGGCGACGCGATCGCCGAGATCACCCGGCTGAAGGCCGAGGACGGCGGCCCGATGAACATCGGTGGCGCGACGCTCGCCGGGGCGGCCATGCGCGCCGGGCTGATCGACGAGTACGTGATCGCCGCCCATCCGGTCCTGGTGGGAGGCGGCACGCCGTTCTTCACCGCGCTGGACAGCTGGGTGAACCTGAACCTGGTGGAGACGCGGACGCTTACCGGCGGCGTGGTCCTGACCAGGTACGAGACGAGGCGCTGAGCAGCAGCACCCCACACGCCAGGGACCGTCCCCACGTCCGCTACGTCTGTGCCATGTCCACGAAGCGCGAGTAGTGCCCCTGGAAGGCGACCGTGATCGTCGCCGTCGGGCCGTTACGGTGCTTGCCCACGATGATGTCCGCCTCGCCCGCGCGCGGTGACTCCTTCTCGTACGCGTCCTCGCGGTGCAGAAGGATCACCATGTCCGCGTCCTGCTCGATCGAGCCGGATTCACGCAGGTCGGAGACCTGGGGCTTCTTGTCGGTGCGCTGCTCGGGGCCACGGTTCAGCTGCGAGAGCGCGATGACCGGGACCTCGAGCTCCTTGGCGAGCAGCTTCAGGTTTCGCGACATGTCCGAGACCTCTTGCTGACGGCTCTCGGCGCGCTTGGAACCACCGGACTGCATCAGCTGCAGGTAGTCGATGATCACCATCTTGATGTCAGCGCGCTGCTTGAGGCGGCGGCACTTCGCGCGGATCTCCATCATCGACAGGTTCGGGGAGTCGTCGATGTAGAGCGGGGCCGCCGAGACCTCGGGCATCCGGCGCGCGAGCCGCGTCCAGTCCTCGTCCGTCATCGTGCCGGAGCGCATGTGGTGCAGCGCCACCCGGGCCTCCGCGGACAGCAGACGCATCGCGATCTCGTTGCGCCCCATTTCCAGGGAGAAGATGACGCTGGGCAGGTTGTGCTTGATGGACGCGGCGCGCGCGAAGTCGAGCGCCAGGGTGGACTTACCCATGGCGGGACGGGCCGCGATGACGATCATCTGGCCCGGGTGGAGGCCGTTCGTCAGCGAGTCGAAGTCGGTGAAGCCCGTCGGCACACCGGTCATCTCGCCGCTGCGCGAACCGATCGCCTCGATCTCGTCGAGCGCACCCTCCATGATGTCGCCGAGCGGCAGATAATCCTCGCTGGTGCGCTGCTCGGTGACCGCGTAGATCTCGGCCTGGGCGCTGTTGACGATCTCGTCGACGTCGCCGTCGGCCGCGTATCCCATCTGGGTGATGCGCGTGCCCGCCTCCACGAGGCGACGCAGGACCGCCCGCTCGTGGACGATCTCCGCGTAGTACTCGGCGTTCGCCGCCGTCGGCACCGTCTGCACCAGCGTGTGCAGATACGAGGCCCCGCCGACCTTGGTGATCTCGCCGCGCTTGGTGAGCTCGGCCGCCGCGGTGATCGGGTCGGCCGGCTCCCCCTTGGCGTACAGGTCGAGGATCGCCGTGTAGATCGTTTCGTGCGCGGGCCGGTAGAAATCGTGGCCCTTGAGCACCTCGACGACATCGGCGATGGCGTCCTTGGAGAGCAGCATGCCGCCGAGCACCGACTGCTCGGCGTCGAGATCCTGCGGCGGTACGCGCTCGAAGGCCGTACCACCACCGTCCCAGCCGCCGCCTTCACGGCCGCGGTCGTGCTGATCGTCGCGTCCTCTGCCTCCGTCACGACGCTGTCGGGAGGCGGGCAGACGGTCACTGGGACCGCTGTCGGCCCAGGGGTCGTCCAAGGGCTCGGAAATACTCACCGGGCCACCTCCCTCACGTCCGCCGCGCGGACCTAGCCGTGCCCCTCTTTCTTACGGCACGACACTGACAAATGAGCGACCCAACTCCGGTTCTGACGCGTCGGATTTTCGGGCTTTCCGAGGCAGGATCACGAGGGGGGCGCCGCACCACGGTAGGCCCGCGGCCACCGTCAGCCAATCTGGTTATCCACAGGCGGTGTGGATGACGGGCGCGTTGCTGTGGAGAACCCCGCCAAACCTGTGCACGGCTCGGTGGACAGGCCTGTGAACAAGCACTCAACCTACTCCAGAAACCCACCCTGACCTGCAGCTTTCGCATCCACCGGCTGTGCAGAAGAAAAACTTCCCCAGTCGGCCCAAGATCGCGCCGAACAGCGCCTCGAAGAGTGTCCGACTCGAGACCTAGTAAGGGTCTTAGATACATTGCATCTCTTACCTGTGGAAGATTAGATTGGTGTGCATGACACAGGCTCCCGCGGCGACCAAGGCCGCTCGGCGACAGCATGACCGAGAGATCATCGCCCTCGCCGTTCCCGCCTTCGGCGCACTTGTCGCCGAGCCTCTCTTCGTGATGGCCGACAGCGCCATCGTGGGCCACCTCGGCACCGCGCAACTGGCCGGACTCGGCGTGGCCTCGGCGCTCCTCACCACCGCCGTGAGCGTCTTCGTCTTCCTCGCCTACGCGACCACGGCAGCCGTCGCCCGCCGGGTGGGCGCCGGAGATCTCCAGGCCGCCATCCGTCAGGGCATGGACGGCATCTGGCTGGCCCTCCTGCTCGGTGCCGCCGTCATCGCCGTCGTCCTGCCCGCCGCACCCGCGATCGTGGAGCTCTTCGGCGCATCGAACACCGCAGCCCCGTACGCGATCACATATCTGCGCATCTCCTCGCTCGGCATCCCCGCCATGCTCGTCGTACTCGCCTCCACCGGTGTCCTGCGCGGACTGCAGGACACGAAGACCCCGCTGTACGTGGCGATCGGCGGCTTCGTCGCCAACGGCGTCCTGAACGTGGCCCTCGTCTACGGCGCCGGCCTGGGCATCGCCGGTTCCGCCTGGGGCACCGTCATCGCCCAGTGCGCGATGGCCGCCGTGTACCTCTTCGTCGTCGTCCGCGGAGCCAAGCGCCACGGCGCCTCCCTGCGCCCCGACGCCGCCGGCATCAGGGCCTGCGCCCAAGCGGGCGCCCCGCTTCTCGTCCGTACGCTCTCGCTGCGGGCGATCCTGATGATCGCGACCGCGGTGGCGGCCCGCCTCGGCGACGCCGATGTGGCCGCCCACCAGATCATCCTGTCCCTGTGGAGCCTGCTGGCCTTCGCCCTCGACGCCATCGCCATCGCCGGCCAGGCGATCATCGGCCGCTACCTGGGCGCGAACGATCCCCAGGGCGCCCGCGACGTCTGCCGCCGCATGGTGCAGTGGGGCATCGCCTCGGGGGTCGTGCTCGGCGTGCTGGTCGTCCTGGCCAGGCCGCTGTTCATCCCGCTCTTCTCCAGCGACTCCGTCGTCCAGGACGCGGCCCTGCCCGCACTTGTGGTGGTGGCCATCTCGCAGCCGATCTGCGGCATCGTCTACGTCCTCGACGGCGTCCTGATGGGAGCGGGAGACGGCCCGTATCTGGCCTGGGCGATGCTGGTCACACTGGCGGTCTTCGCTCCGGTGGCGCTCCTCGTGCCCACCCTGGGTGGCGGACTGACCGCCGTCTGGGCAGCGATGGCCCTGATGATGGCGGTCCGCATGGTGACCCTCTGGCTGCGCACACGCTCCGGCCACTGGATCGTCACCGGCGCCACCCGCTGACCCTGACGAGCTGATCGCCACCCGGCTGTTTCACGTGAAACAGCGTCCATGAAACAGCCCGTGAAACACGTTGGGCCGCACCCTGAGGGTGCGGCCCAACGGTTGCTTCAGCCCTGCCAAGCGCAGTGCTTAGGCGGAGACGACCTCGATGTTGACCTGAGCGGCAACCTCGGGGTGCAGACGCACGGACGTCGCGTGGGCGCCCAGCGTCTTGATCGGCGAGCCCAGCTCGACACGACGCTTGTCGATCTTCGGACCACCAGCGGCCTCGATCGCCGAAGCGACGTCAGCCGGGGTGACGGAACCGAAGAGACGACCGGCGTCGCCGGAGCGGACGGCCAGACGGACCTTGACGCCCTCGAGCTTGGCCTTGACCTCGTTGGCCTGCTCGATGGTCGCGATCTCGTGGATCTTGCGAGCACGACGGATCTGCTCGACGTCCTTCTCGCCACCCTTGGTCCAGCGGATCGCAAAGCTCCGCGGGATCAGGTAGTTGCGGGCGTAGCCGTCCTTGACGTCTACGACCTCGCCGGCGGCACCGAGGCCGGAGACCTCGTGGGTGAGGATGATCTTCATTTGTCGGTCACCCTTCCCTTATCGCGCGGTGGACGTGTAGGGCAGCAGCGCCATCTCACGGCTGTTCTTCACGGCCGTGGCGACGTCACGCTGGTGCTGCGTGCAGTTGCCGGTCACGCGGCGGGCACGGATCTTGCCGCGGTCGGAAATGAACTTCCGCAGCATGTTCGTGTCCTTGTAGTCCACGTACGTGACCTTGTCCTTGCAGAATGCGCAGACCTTCTTCTTAGGCTTGCGCACAGGCGGCTTCGCCATGTGTTCTCTCCTGTTTGATCAAGAAGTGTGGGAACGGCCCACCCTTGGCCTGAGGCCTAGAAGGGGGGCTCGTCCGAGTAGCCGCCGCCAGAGCCGCCGGAGCCACCGGAGCTTCCGCCCCAGCCACCGCCGCCGCCCTGCTGCTGGCCGCCGCCGGCCGGCGCACCGGTCGCCCAGGGGTCGTCGGCGGGAGCACCGCCGCCACCCTGAGGCTGACCGCCACCGGAGCCGCCGCCCCAGTTGCCGCCGCCCTGCTGGCCGCCGCCACCGCCGCCGAATCCGCCACCCTGGCCACCGCGACCGGTGGTCTTGGTGACCTTGGCCGTGGCGTTCTTCAAGCTGGCGCCGACTTCCTCGACGTCCAGCTCGTAGACCGTGCGCTTGATGCCCTCACGGTCCTCGTAGGACCGCTGCTTCAACCGGCCCTGCACGACGACGCGCATGCCTCGCTGAAGCGACTCCGCGACGTTCTCCGCCGCCTGACGCCAGACCGAGCAGGTGAGGAAGAGGCTTTCGCCGTCCTTCCACTCATTGGTCTGGCGGTCGAAGGTGCGGGGAGTGGACGCGACACGGAACTTCGCGACCGCCGCACCGGAGGGGGTGAAGCGCAGCTCGGGGTCGTCGACAAGATTGCCGACGACCGTGATGACGGTCTCGCCTGCCATGGGGGAACCTCTCGGCGGGTTTGCTGCTGGCTGCTTTTGCTGCTGCTACTCGGATCCCGAGTACCGCTGAGCTAGGAAGCTCAGTGGGTCTCGGGACGGAGGACCTTGGTCCGGAGGACCGACTCGTTCAGGTTCATCTGGCGGTCGAGCTCCTTGACGACCGCAGGCTCGGCCTGCAGGTCGATGACCGAGTAGATGCCCTCGGGCTTCTTCTTGATCTCGTACGAGAGACGACGACGGCCCCAGGTGTCGACCTTCTCGACCTTTCCGTTGCCCTCACGGACGACGGAGAGGAAGTTCTCGATCAACGGGGAGACAGCGCGCTCCTCGAGATCGGGGTCGAGGATGACCATCACTTCGTAGTGACGCATGTGGAACCCACCTCCTTTGGACTCAGCGGCCACGGTCGTTCCGTGGCAGGAGGGTCGTGATGCGTACGCAACGGTATCGGCAGCCACTGACAATCGGGCTTCCCGGTCGTTGAACCGATCGGGAGTCCCTGCCATGGCCTGGGCAGACACCGGTGCAGACGGTACACACTACCCGCACCTGGGCTTCCGGTTGAAATCCGGCGGGCGACGGGCAGAATCTGTACACATCGGGTGTGTATGGCGCTACGATGCGCCGCCTTCCGCAGGAGGTGCCTTATGGCACAGGTATTGCGACCGAACACCGCTGGTTCTCTCTTCGCCACGGACGGCAAGGCCCATCCCATGCAGGACACGCTCCTCGGCGTGACCCTAGTCCTGGGTGCGATCGCCTTCGTCACGGCGATGTTCCACAACCTCCACCTGCTCAGCTCCTGGGCCGGCCTGGCCGGGATCGCCACGGGTGCGTGGGGACAGTTCATCTCCGAGACGACCCGCGAACGCTTCGGCCTGATTCTCGGCCTCGGTGCATCAGCGGTCGGATTCTTCCTGGGTATGGCCCATGGCGGACTCTTCGGCGGGCTTTGGTAGCCGCCCCTCGACGCCCCCGGCGGGCATAGGCCGGGGGCCAAGGTTCCGTACGCCCAGACGGGGCGCTCTCGGGGCACAGTAGGCTTCGGCGCGAGAGCCGGAGCCCTTGTACCCATGGGGACACACCAGCCCGAGGAGCGCCCCGAATGAGTCTGACCCTGAGGACCATCAGTCGCGAGCAGCATCTGGCGTATATCCAGAGCCTGCCGTCGGCGAGTCATTGCCAGGTCCCGGCATGGGCGGATGTGAAGAGTGAATGGCGTTCGGAGAACCTGGGCTGGTTCGACGACCGGACCGGCGAACTCGTCGGTGCGGGCCTGGTGCTCTACCGACAGCTGCCCAAGGTGAAGCGTTACCTCGCTTACCTTCCCGAGGGCCCGGTCATCAATTGGTACGCACCGAACCTGGACGACTGGCTGCAGCCGATGCTCGCGCATCTGAAGCGGCAGGGCGCCTTCTCCGTGAAGATGGGCCCGCCGGTCGTCATCCGGCGCTGGGGCGCTCCCGCGATCAAGTCGGGCATCCAGAACCCTGACGTGAAGCGACTGCGGGACGTCGAGGCCTCGCACATCGAGCCGCGTGCCTTCGAGGTCTCCGACCGGCTGCGGAAGATGGGCTGGCAGCAGGGCGAGGACGGCGGCGCCGGCTTCGGTGACGTACAGCCGCGTTATGTCTTCCAGGTTCCGCTGGCCAACCGCTCCCTGGACGAAGTCCTCAAGGGCTTCAACCAGCTGTGGCGACGCAATATCAAGAAGGCCGAGAAGGCCGGCGTCGAGGTCGTCCAGGGCGGTTACGAGGACCTCGCCGAATGGCAGCGCCTTTACGAGATCACCGCGATCCGCGACAAGTTCCGTCCGAGGCCGCTGGGTTACTTCCAGCAGATGTGGCGGGCCCTCAACTCCGAGGATCCCAACCGCATGCGGCTGTACTTCGCGCGGCACAACGGCGTGAACCTGTCCGCGGCGACCATGCTCGTCGTCGGCGGGCATGTCTGGTACTCCTACGGCGCTTCGGACAACATCGGCCGTGAGGTCAGGCCCTCGAACGCGATGCAGTGGCGGATGCTCCGGGACGCCTACGCGCTCGGCGCCACCGTCTATGACTTGCGGGGCATCTCCGACTCTCTGGACGAGACGGACCACCTCTTCGGACTGATTCAGTTCAAGGTGGGCACGGGTGGAGAGGCTGTCGAGTACATCGGCGAGTGGGACTTCCCGCTCAACAAGCTGCTCCACAAGGCGCTCGACATCTACATGTCGCGCCGCTGACCGCGCTGCCCGGGCACAATTCGCACCACCGCAAATAGTCTTCATACCTCTGATACACCGCAGCCACTAGAAAGGTTCCGGGATCCGGCCATGGCGCTCACGCTCTATGTCGACACCGCGCGCTGGCGGGCACACCACAAGCACGTGCTGGAGCAGTTTCCGGGAATCGTCCCGGTCTGCAAGGGCAACGGCTACGGCTTCGGTCACGAGCGCCTCGCGGAAGAAGCGACCCGCTTCGGCTCCGACGTCCTCGCCGTCGGCACCACGTACGAAGCCGCCCGGATCAAGGACTGGTTCAGCGGTGATCTGCTGGTCCTGACCCCGTTCCGGCGGGGCGAGGAGCCCGTGCCGCTGCCCGACCGCGTCATCCGCTCCGTATCGTCCCTGGACGGCGTACACGGCCTCGTGGGCGCCCGCGTCGTCATCGAGGTCATGTCCTCGATGAAGCGGCACGGCGTGAGCGAGCAGGAGCTCTCACAGCTGCACGCGGCCATCGAGGACGTACGGCTCGAGGGCTTCGCGATCCACCTGCCGCTGGACCGCACCGACGGCTCGGATGCCGTCGAGGAGGTCATCGGCTGGATGGACCGGCTGCGTGCCGCCCGTCTTCCACTGCACACGATGTTCGTCAGCCACCTCAAGGCGAACGAACTCGCCCGCCTGCAGCAGCAGTTCCCGCAGACGCGCTTCCGCGCCCGCATCGGCACGCATCTGTGGCTGGGTGACCACGAGGCCACCGAGTACCGCGGCGCCGTCCTGGACGTCACGCAGGTGGCCAAGGGCGACCGCTTCGGCTACCGCCAGCAGAAGGTCGCATCCGACGGCTGGCTGGTCGTCGTCGCGGGCGGCACCTCGCACGGCGTCGGCCTGGAGGCCCCGAAGGCACTGCACGGCATGGTGCCGCGGGCGAAGGGCGTGGCCCGCGCGGGCCTCGCGACCGTCAACCGCAACCTCTCGCCGTTCGTCTGGGGCGGCAAGCAGCGCTGGTTCGCGGAGCCGCCGCACATGCAGGTCTCCATCCTCTTCGTGCCCTCGGACGCACCCGAGCCGAAGGTGGGCGAGGAGCTGGTGGCCCACCTGCGGCACACCACCACGCAGTTCGACCGCATCGTCGACCGCTGATCGAGCGGGACCGACTCGGGCACGGCCACAGATTGAAGGGCCGGGAGCGACGCTTGTCGCTCCCGGCCCTTCAGCCGTTCCTTGCCGCCCCTGTGGCCAGGCCTGTTCGCTCAGGGTGAAACGTCGGTAGAGGTCGAGCCCCACCGCACCTGAGGCCTCTCTGTCGCGTGCACCGCATGCCGCGGCGGATGAGCCGCCTGACCGAGGACGAAAACGTCCTCCGCGCCGTCCAGGACGCCCCCTGAGGGGTCATCGTCACCGGACCGCCGTACCGGGTCCCTCTCCGGCATCAGGATGTCGCGTACGACCACGGCGCACAGGTACAGCGTCCCCAGCAGGTGGACCACGATGGCGAGTTGATACCCCTCGGTCGGCAGTCCCTTGTGGGCTTCTCCGCTTGTCGTGTACGCGAGGTACAGCCAGATCCCCAGGAAGTACGCGACCTCGCACGCCTGCCAGATCAAGAAGTCACGCCAGCGCGGCCGGGCCAGCGCGGCGAGGGGGATCAGCCACAGTACGTACTGCGGCGAGTAGACCTTGTTGGTGAGGATGAACGCGGCGACCACCAGGAAGGCGAGCTGCGCGAAGCGCGGGCGGCGCGGCGCGGTCAGGCCCAGTGCGCCGATACCGAGGCAGGCAAGGAGCATCAGCGCCGTCGCCAGGGTGTTGACCGTGTCTGTGGACAGCGGGTCGTCCATGCGCTGCGAGAGGACCAGCCAGAACGAGCCGAAGTCGACGCCCCGCTCCTGGCTGAAGGTGTAGAACTTCGCCCAGCCCTCGCGGATGTGGAAGCCCGTCGCGTCGTGCGTGATCATCACGGGCAGGTTCACCACGAGCCAGGCACCGACCGCGGCCCCGGCCGTCACACAGAAAGCCCGCCAGCGCCCCGCCCGCCAGCACAGGATGAGCAGCGGGCCCAGGAGCAGCGCCGGATAGAGCTTCGCGGCAGTCGCCAGACCCAGCAGGACACCGGCGGCGAACTTCCCCCCGCGCGCCCACATCAGCATCGCGGCGGCCGTGAGAGCGACGGCGAAGAGGTCCCAGTTGATGGTGGCCGTCAACGCGAATGCGGGCGCCAGGGCGACCATCAGGCCGTCCCAAGGGCGGCGCCTGTGGGTGCGGGCGACGCAGACGGCGATGACCGCCGTACAGGCCATCAGCATCCCGGCATTGACCATCCAGTAGAACTTCTCCTGGTGCTGGATGCTGCCGCTGCCAGGTGTCAGCCAGGAGGCCACCTCCATGAACACACCGGTCAGCACCGGGTATTCGAGGTACTCCATGTCGCCGGGCAGCTTGTCGAAGTAGGGCACGAGCCCATCGGCGAAGCCACGCCCCTGGTAGAGGTGCGGGATGTCGGAGTAGCAGGCGTGCGTGTACTGCGAGCTCGCGCCCTGGAACCAGGCGCCGTCGTAACACGGCATCTTCTGCACCATGCCGAGCGCGAACATCCCGATGGCCACGAGCGCGATGACGCGTACGGGAGTCCACCATGTCGCCGCGTACAGCACTCTGCGGCCGATGGGTCCACCGATCAGCTCGCTGCCGGCCGCGGCGACCTCATCCTCCTTGGTCGGCCGTACGGGCTCGGGCTGCTGCGCACTAGTGGTCTTGTGCACGCTCGTGCGCGTCGTCTCTGCACTGGGCATGCCGCACATCCTGCCGTACGCACCTGAGAACGCGGCGAGGGCCGCCACACCGGTGCGGTGTGGCGGCCCTCGTCAGCGCTCGGCGGCGCATGTTTCACGTGAAACAGTGCGTTTCACGTGAAACGCACTCACGGGGAGCTCGGTCAGCCTGACGGGCCTCCGAAGATCCCGCCGTTGCCGTTGCCGTTATTTCCTCCGCCGCCCGTCGGTTCCTCCGTGGCCGGTGGCGACTCCCCGCCGGTGCTTCCATCGGTGGCGCCACCGTCCGCCTGGCCGCCGTTGTTGTTGCACTGCCAGTCCCAGTCGGCACAGGACTCACCGGGATCAGGGGTATCCGACGGACTCGGTGAGGGCCCGGTGTCCGAGGGGCTCGGCGAAGGAGACTTCTCCGGCTCCTCGGTCTTGGACGGAGTCGGGCTCGGGGTGGGCGGCGGGGTCTCACCGACGACCGAACCGATTGGCTTCGGCACCGGGAACGTCTCCACGGGCGCGCCCTTCAGGGCCTGCTCCATGTAGTCCCTCCAGATCTGCGCCGGGAACGAGGCACCGTGGATCTTCTTCTCGCCGCCCGTGCCGAACATCTCCAGGAACTCGCGCTTCTTGTTTCCTTCGTTGTCGTCGAGGCGGTACATGCTGATCGCGGTCGACAGCTGCGGGGTGTATCCCACGAACCAGGCGGACTTGTTGCCGTCGGTCGTACCGGTCTTGCCGGCCACCTGGCGGCCGCTCAGCTGGGCCGAGGTGCCCGTGCCCTTCTCGACGACGGTCCTGAGCACGTCGGTGACGTTGTCGGCCACCTCCTTGTCGAAGGCCCGCTTGGTCTGCGACTTGTGCTGCATGACGGTGTTGCCCTTGTACTCGACTTCCTTCACCGAGTACGGATCGTTCTGCTTACCGCTGGACGCGAAGGTGGAGTAAGCACCGGCCATGCGGATCGCGCTCGGAGAGGACGTACCGAGGGAGAAGGACGGGTAGTTGGCGCTGGCCAGACTGTTCTCCTTGAGGCCGGAGGCGATGGCCGCCTCCTTCACCTTGTCCAGACCGACGTCCATACCGAGCTGCACATAGGCCGAGTTGACCGACTCCCGCATCGCTTCACGCAGATCGATCTGATAGGTCGGCGGGTTGTAGTCCTGATCACCGTCGTTGGTCTGGAGCCACTCCTTGCCTTCCTTGTCCGTCCAGATACTTCCGTCGTAGTTCTGGATCTTGAGCTCGTTCTTGCCGCTGTAGAGGCTCTTGGGGTTGACGATCGTGCGCCGGTCCTCGCCCTGGTCCGGCGGCCCGTTCTTGTCGCGCGTTCCGTCCTTGAAAGCCGCCGCCAACACGAAGGGCTTGAACGT
This sequence comes from Streptomyces sp. NBC_01283, assembly GCF_041435335.1. Classification (NCBI taxonomy): domain Bacteria; kingdom Bacillati; phylum Actinomycetota; class Actinomycetes; order Kitasatosporales; family Streptomycetaceae; genus Streptomyces; species Streptomyces sp. NBC_01283. The sequence goes on along the minus strand of NZ_CP108430.1, from coordinate 4,673,044 downwards.
CGAGCCAACCTGCGCACCGGTCTGGTCGGCGTTGTTGGTGAAGTGCTTGGTCGCGTCCTCACCGCCGTAGATGGCCTCGATCGCCCCGTCCTTGGGATTCACGGACGCACCACCGAATTGAACGTGCTTGTCCTTGTCCGGGCGCAGATTGGGCTTGATCTTCGCCTTGCGGACCTTCTCCACGGACTTCTCGAGCTTGTTGACCTTCGACTTGTCGAAGGTCGTGTGGATCTCGTAGCCGCCCCGCTGGAGGTCGTTGGCCGTGATCTGGCCATCGCTGTTGTTGATCACATACGCCTTGGCCAGGTCGACCAGATAACCCACCTGCCCACCCAGCTGAGCGTTGGAGCGGGGGTTCTCCAGCTTCGGGAACTTCCGGTACTTGTTCCGGACCTCGGCGGTCAGGTGCCCGTCCTTGACCTCTTCGTCGAGGATCCAATTCCAGCGCTTGGTGGCACGCGCGCGGTTGGCCTGCGGCGAGGCGGCAGGGTCGACCTCGGGGTAACCCGCCGGGTCGTAGTACGTGGCGCCCTTGAGGACCGTCGCCAGGAGCGCGCACTGGCTGGGGTTCAGGTCGGCGGCGTCCTTGCCGAAGTAGGCACGGGCGGCGGCCTGGATGCCGTAGGCCCCGCGGCCGTAGTAGGCGGTGTTGAGATACCCCGCCATGATCTTCTCTTTGGACTCGGTCCGGCCGACCTTTATGGAGATGAAGAGCTCTTTGAACTTACGCGTGAACGTCTGCGACTGGTCGCCCAGGCGCGCGTTCTTCACGTACTGCTGCGTGATGGTCGAGCCACCCTGGGTCTCCCCGCCCTTGGCCATGTTGACCAAGGCACGCGTGATGCCCATGGGGTCGACGCCCTTGTCGTCCTCGAACGTCTTGTTCTCGGCCGAGATGACGGCGGTCCGCATCTCCTTGGGGATCTTGTCGAAGTCGATGATCTGGCGGTTCGTCTCACCGCCGGTGGCGACCATCTGCTTGCCGTTGGCCCAGTAATAGACGTTGTTCTGCGCCTTGGCCGCTTCGTCGACCTTCGGCACCTCGACCAAGGCGTACGCGATCCCCGTGACCGCCATCAGGCTGCCGAGGAAGCCGACGAACAGGCCGGTGACGAGGCGCCAGGACGGAACCCAGCGGCGCAGGCCGTCCTTGTTCGCACGCGGGTAGTCGATGAACCGCTTCTTGCGGGGCTCATGGCCGCCGCGGCCCCGGCCGCGGCCGGGCCCGTTCGGGCCGCCGCCGCCACGTCGGCCGCCGCCCCCGGCGCCTCCGCGCCCGGCTCCGGCCCCGTCGGCCGCTCTGCGGCGGCCTCCGCCCGCGCCGGCAGCGCCACTCCGCTGCGCGGCACGCCGGGCTTCCGCACGGCCGCCGTAAGAACGGTCCCCGTCATCAGGGGCCCCCGCTCCATGCGAGCCGGTTGAGGAACTGGGCGATCCAGTGGCTCCACGCGGTGCCGCGCGGCGACCCGACGACGGGCCTTGGACGCCGCGTCTGGCCGCGGCGCGTCCGCCGCCCTGCGGCTGCGGCGGTTTGCGACGGTGCTCGCTCATCGAACGATTACTCCTCGGGCAGGCGCAGGTATCCGCGCCTGGAAACGGCGGCTGGTTTCCGGTCCCCCCGAAGTACGGATGCGCCCATCCCCGCGCTCACCCGCACTACACCAGGGTCAACGACGCCCTCACGCGTCACTTGGTTCCCGGCGGTCTGCATGGCGCACAGACTACGCACCGTCAAAACCCTCTTAGGACCGAAGTTCACCCCAAATCAGGCAAGTTACTTCCTACGAATCGGTGATGTGACGCCGTTCACCGTTTCCCCTCTTGTCTCAACAGTCGGGCCGTTCTATCGTCTCGATGTATCGAGTCGATACATCAGCTCGGCATAAAGACCGTGTCGACAGACGCTGGCAGACGGGAGGCGAAGATGAGCAGACGCTCCGGCATCCTCGAGTTCGCCGTGCTCGGCCTGCTGCGCGAGTCCCCGATGCACGGCTATGAGCTGCGGAAACGACTCAATACTTCGCTCGGAGTGTTCCGCGCCTTCAGCTACGGGACGCTCTACCCGTGCCTCAAGACGCTGGTAGCCAACGGCTGGTTGATCGAGGAATCGGGCGGCACCCCCGAGGAGGCCCTCGCGGCTCCCCTCTCCGGGCGCCGCGCCAAGATCGTCTATCGGCTGACGGCGGAAGGTAAGGAGCACTTCGAGGAGCTGCTCTCACAGACCGGCCCCGACGCGTACGAGGACGAACACTTCGCCGCCCGCTTCGCCTTCTTCGGGCAGACCTCGCGGGACGTACGCATGCGGGTGCTCGAGGGGCGTCGCAGCCGCCTCGAGGAGCGTCTGGAGAAGATGCGCGCCTCCCTGGCCCGTACCCGGGAGCGCCTGGACGATTACACGCTTGAGCTGCAGCGGCACGGAATGGAGTCCGTGGAGCGCGAAGTGCGCTGGCTGAACGAGCTCATCGAGAGCGAGCGCGCGGGGCGGGGCCAGCAACGGCCCGCCCCGGACGGCTCCGCTCAGCACGACAGCACATCTGGGGAGTCGGGCGGCCTGCCCCGGCGGCGGGACGACAACCCGCCGCCGGATCCGTCCGATGACACCGCCAAGTGAGGCCCCGCGGTCCGCAGGGTCTCATCCGGAATACACAGATCACACAGGGAGCAACCGGAATGGGTTCGGTTCGCGTAGCCATCGTCGGCGTGGGCAACTGCGCCGCCTCGCTGGTCCAGGGCGTCGAGTACTACAAGGACGCAGACCCGGACGCCAAGGTCCCGGGCCTGATGCACGTCCAGTTCGGCGGGTACCACGTCGGCGATGTCGAGTTCGTCGCCGCCTTCGACGTGGACGCCAAGAAGGTCGGGCTCGACCTCTCCGACGCCATCGGCGCCAGCGAGAACAACACCATCAAGATCTGCGACGTCCCGAACAAGGGCGTCACCGTCCAGCGCGGCCACACACACGACGGTCTGGGCAAGTACTACCGCGAGACGATCGAGGAGTCCGCCGAGGCCCCCGTCGACGTCGTCCAGGTCCTCAAGGACAAGCAGGTCGACGTCCTCGTCTGCTACCTGCCCGTGGGTTCCGAGGTCGCCGCGAAGTTCTACGCGCAGTGCGCCATCGACGCCAAGGTCGCGTTCGTCAACGCCCTCCCGGTCTTCATCGCCGGCACCAAGGAGTGGGCCGACAAGTTCACCGAGGCAGGCGTCCCGATCGTCGGCGACGACATCAAGTCGCAGGTCGGCGCCACCATCACGCACCGCGTGATGGCGAAGCTGTTCGAGGACCGCGGTGTCCGCCTTGAGCGCACGATGCAGCTCAACGTCGGCGGCAACATGGACTTCAAGAACATGCTCGAGCGGGACCGCCTCGAGTCGAAGAAGATCTCGAAGACGCAGGCCGTCACCTCGCAGATCCGCGACCGCGAGCTGGGCGAGGACAACGTCCACATCGGCCCGTCGGACTACGTCGCGTGGCTCGACGACCGCAAGTGGGCGTACGTCCGCCTTGAGGGCCGCGCCTTCGGCGACGTCCCGCTGAACCTGGAGTACAAGCTCGAGGTGTGGGACTCCCCGAACTCGGCCGGTGTCATCATCGACGCCCTGCGCGCCGCGAAGATCGCCAAGGACCGTGGCATCGGCGGCCCGATCCTCTCCGCGTCCTCGTACTTCATGAAGTCCCCGCCGGTGCAGTACTTCGACGACGAGGCGTACGACAACGTCGAGAAGTTCATCAAGGGCGAGGTCGAGCGCTAAAGCTCGTCCCTTGAACAGCTGTTGAGGGTCCCCGGGTATTCCGCCCGGGGACCCTCCTCGTATGTGAGGCTGGGGATCATGGCTGTCGTCGGTGACCTGCGCGTACTGCTGCGCCTGCGGGATTTCCGGCGCCTGCTCGCCGTGCGGCTGATCTCCCAGGGCGCGGACGGCGTCTATCAGGTGGCCCTCGCCACGTATGTCGTCTTCTCACCGGAGAAGCAGGCCTCCGCGGGCGCGATCGCCTCCGCGATGGCGGTGCTGCTCCTGCCGTACTCCCTGATCGGCCCCTTCGCCGGCGTCCTCCTCGACCGCTGGCCACGCCGTCAGGTTTTTCTGTACGGCAATCTGCTGCGGGCCTCTCTTGCCTCGGTGACCGCGCTGCTGATCCTGGGCGGCGTGCCGGACTGGCTCTTCTACGCCTCCGCGCTCTGCGTCACGGCCGTCAACCGCTTCGTCCTCGCCGGTCTCTCCGCGGCGCTGCCGCGCGTGGTCGATGCCGAGCGCCTGGTGATGGCCAACTCCCTCTCGCCGACCGCGGGGACGCTGGCCGCCACCGTGGGCGGCGGGCTCGCGTTCGCCGTGCGCCTGGTGGGTTCCGACTCGGATGCGGTGGTCGTGCTGCTCGGGGCCACCCTGTACCTCTGCGCGGCGCTCGCCTCGCTGCGGATGGCGCGTGAGCTCCTCGGACCGGACCCGGAGGTGGTGCAGCCGCGCCTCGTCGCGGCGCTCTCCGGTACGGCCCGGGACCTGATGGCCGGGGTGCGGCACCTGTCACAGCGCCGCCCCGCCGCCCGCGCGCTACTGGCGATGACGCTCATGCGGTTCTGCTACGGCGCCCTGTCAGTCATGGTCCTGATGCTCTGCCGGTATGCCTGGTCGTCGTCGGAGTCCGACGGGCTCGCCCTGCTCGGGCTGGCCGTGGGGGTCTCGGGAGCGGGCTTCTTCGCTGCGGCCGTGGTGACGCCCTGGGCGGTGAGCCAGCTGACGGCCGGCGGCTGGATCGTCGTCTGCGCGGGCGCCGCCGCGGTCCTGGAACCGGCGCTCGCTCTCCCCTTCACCCCTGCCCCGCTGCTCGTCGCCGCGTTCCTGCTGGGTCTGACGACGCAGGGAGCGAAGATCGCTACGGACACGGTGGTGCAGTCGGCGGTGGACGACCGCTTCCGTGGCCGGATCTTCTCGGTCTACGACGTCTTGTTCAACGTCGCTTTCGTCGGTGCGGCGGGAGTAGCGGCGCTGATGCTGCCGCCCGACGGCCGATCGGTGCCACTGGTGGTCACGGTGGCCGTTATCTACGCGGCGATTGCTGCCGCTATGGCCAAGTTTGACGCGCAGTAAGTGTTACATCAGTGACACAGAGCACCTCTGGGCTTCAGGGATGTCACTGCCTCCCTATAACTTACGGACGTCGTATCCGCGCCATCGCGCTTCCGTTCGAGGGGGACCCCCAAAGTGACTACTCCGCCCCAGGGCCAGAATCCGTACGGCCAGGGCACGCAGCCGTACCCCGGCCAGCCGGGACAGCCCGGCCAGCCCGGCGTTCCGCAGCAGCCCTACCCGCCGTACAACCAGGGAGCGCCGATTCCTCCTCCGGCCGCTCCGAGTGGCGGACGGAAGGTCAGCAAGCTGGTCCTGCGCATCGGTGCCGTCATCGTCATCGGCATCGTCATAGCTGTCGTCAAGTGGCAGCTGGGCAAGAGCGACGCTGAGACCACCGCTGTCGGCGACTGCCTGCACAACAAGGGCTCGCAGTCGCAGCCGGACCTGAAGAACACCGACTGCTCTTCGAGCGACGCCGAGTTCAAGGTCATCGAGAAGTTCGACGGCACGAGCAGCGTCAGCAAGTGCGAAACGGTCAAGGGGACCGAGGTCTCCTACTACCAGACCGGTGGCAGCCACGACGTGGTGCTCTGCCTGAAGAGCGCCAAGTAAGACGTACGCGAAGGGGCACTGTTTCACGTGAAACAGTGCCCCTTCGCATGTCTTCGCCTGTCCGGCGCCGAGCGATGTTTCACGTGAAACATCGCTCGGCGCCTCAGCTCACTCCTGCGCGGCCCACCACTCCTTGAGCGCCGCGATCGCCGCGTCCCGCTCCATCGGCCCGTTCTCCAACCGCAGCTCGAGCAGGAACTTGTAGGCCTGGCCGATCACCGGGCCCGGCCGCACGTCCAGGATCTCCATGATCTCGTTCCCGTCCAGGTCGGGGCGGATCGAGTCCAGCTCCTCCTGCTCCTGAAGCCGCTCGATGCGCTCCTCAAGACCGTCATACGCACGCGACAGCGCATTCGCCTTGCGCTTGTTGCGCGTCGTGCAGTCGGACCGGGTCAGCTTGTGCAACCGACTGAGGAGCGGGCCCGCGTCGCGCACGTAGCGGCGTACGGCCGAGTCCGTCCACTCGCCCGTCCCGTAGCCGTGGAAGCGCAGGTGCAGCTCCACCAGGCGCGAGACGTCCTTCACGAGCTCGTTCGAGTACTTGAGCTCCACCATGCGCTTCTTGGTCATCTTGGCGCCCACCACCTCGTGGTGGTGGAAGGAGACCCGGCCGTCGTCCTCGAAGCGGCGCGTCCGCGGCTTCCCGATGTCGTGAAGGAGCGCCGCGAGCCGCAGCGTCAGGTCAGGGCCGTCCTCCTCCAGCGCCATCGCCTGCTCAAGAACGATCAGCGTGTGGTCGTAGACGTCCTTGTGGCGGTGGTGCTCGTCACGTTCCAGACGCAGCGCCGGAAGCTCGGGCAGCACCCGGTCGGCGATGCCTGTGTCGACAAGTAGAGCCAGTCCCTTCGCCGGGTGCGGCGAGAGGATCAGCTTGTTCAGTTCGTCACGGACACGCTCCGCGGAGACGATGTCGATGCGCTCGGCCATCGACTTCATCGCGGCGACGACCTCCGGAGCCACCTCGAAGTCCAGCTGCGCGGCGAACCGCGCGGCCCGCATCATCCGCAGCGGGTCGTCGGAGAAGGAGTCCTCCGGGGCGCCAGGGGTACGCAGGACGCGCTCCGCGAGGTCCTCGAGCCCTCCGTGCGGGTCGACGAACTCCTTCTCCGGGAGAGCGACAGCCATCGCGTTGACGGTGAAGTCACGGCGTACGAGGTCTTCCTCGATGGAGTCGCCGTACGACACCTCGGGCTTGCGCGAGGTCCTGTCGTACGCCTCGGACCGATATGTCGTGACTTCGATCTGATAGCCGTCCTTCTGGCTCCCGACCGTGCCGAAGGCGATCCCGACCTCCCACACCGAGTCCGCCCACGGCCTGACGATCTTCAGTACGTCCTCGGGACGGGCATCGGTCGTGAAGTCCAGGTCATTGCCGAGCCGGCCAAGGAGCGCGTCTCTGACCGACCCACCGACCAGGGCGAGGGAGAACCCGGCCTCCTGGAAACGGCGGGCAAGGTCGTCCGCGACAGGGGACACCCGCAGCAGTTCGCTGACCGCGCGGCGCTGCACCTGGCTCAGTGCGCTGGGATTTTCTTCATTGGCGTTCGGCACAACAGAAAAGGGTACGTGCCCCGGACGCCCCCAGCCGCCCCGTTTTCGGCGGGCCCCCGGGGCCGCGCGCCCCTCCCCGGCCAGGTCTTCCGATCATGTGGAGCAGTCCGCGGCACTTCGCCACAGCGCACCTCGTTACCATGCGTGGACGCACAACCGACGACCACTGACGACAACGAGGACGGGCAACGCGTGGCCGAGGCGGCAGACTTCCCGGGGACCAGTCCCTCACCTGCCCGCCGGTGGCTGCGGCGTACGGCAGCGTTGCTGGCTGGAGCCCCCTTGCTGGCCGGCATGCTGCAGCTGTCGGCCGAGCCGACAGCGCACGCCGCGGCGCCGAGCGCGCCGGCAGACGCCACCGGTTCGAACACCGTCGACGTCTCGCTCAACAAACTCACACCGACCGCCCCGACGGACGGAGACACGCTCACCGTCTCCGGCACCGTCACCAACGAGGGCAAGCAGCCGGTGACAGGGGCCCAGGTCGGGCTGCGCCTGGGCCCTGTCCTCAACGGCCGGAGCCAGATCGACTCCGCCGCCAAGCGCACCGACTACCGGCCGGGAGCCGACGGCACGGAGGTCGGCGGCAAGTACGTCAAGAAGTTCGCCAAGCTCGCCCCCGGCATCCGCCAGGACTTCAGCATCTCCGTCCCGGTCAAGGCCCTGGACCTCGGCGCCGACGGCGTCTACCAGCTGGGCGTCTCGCTCACGGGCCGGACCGCCGCCCAGCCGTGGTCCCAGGTGCTCGGCTTCGAGCGCACCTTCCTGCCCTGGCAGTCGGGCGCCACCGGCACGAAGACCAAGACGGCCTACCTGTGGCCGCTCATCTCCACCTCGCACCTCACGGCGGAGACCGGCTCGGACGAGCAGCAGACGCCCGTCTTCACGGACGACGACCTGGGCAAGGAGCTCGCCCCGGGTGGTCGCCTGGAGCAGATGCTGTCCCTGGGCCGCCAGCTCGATGTCACCTGGGTCATCGACCCCGACCTGCTGGCCTCGGTCGATCACATGACGCGGAGCTACCGGGTACAGACCGCCGACGGCAAGAGCACTACGGCGGGCAAGAACCAGGCGGTCGCCAAGGACTGGCTCAACAAGCTCGAGCAGACCGTGAAGGCCGAGAAGGACAAGAAGGTCGTGGCACTGCCCTTCGCCGATCCCGACCTGGCCTCCCTCGCCCACAACGGCAGTACCTTCACCGGTTCCCTGAGCCAGCTCAAGGACGCCACCGACGCGGGAGCGCTGGCCGTGGAGTCCATCCTCCACGTCAAGCCGCAGTCGGACTTCGCGTGGCCGGTGAACGGTGCCCTCGACCCGTCGATCGTCGATGTCTCCACCTCGGCGGGCGCCCACTCGGTGATCGCCAGGAGCGACAGCCTGCGTGACGGGAGCTCGCTGCCGTACACGCCCAATGCCGCCCGGCCCATCGGCGGCGGCACGACGGCCGTGGTGGCCGACGCACGGCTCTCGACCGCCTTCCAGGGCGACATGACGGGGGCCGAGAGCTCCACGCTCGCCGTGCAGGAGTTCCTCGCCCAGAGCCTGATGGTCACGCTGCAGGATCCGGACAAGCAGCGCAGCATCGTCGTCGCCCCGCAGCGCATGCCGTCCGCCAGCCAGGCCCAGGCGATGGCGAAGGCGCTGACCGCCCTCTCCGACGAGCGCTGGTCGCAGCCGCAGGACCTGTCCGCGGCGGCGAAGGCCAAGCCGGACCCGAGGGCCACGACCCAGGTGCCGTCGGCCAGGTCCTACCCCGCGTCGCTGCGCAAGCAGGAGCTGCCGAAGGCGGCCTTCAAATCGATTCAGAACACCCAGAACAAGCTCAAGCGCTTCCAGACGATCCTCAGCGAGCCCGACCGCGTCATCACGCCCTTCGGGCGGGCCATAGACCGTGAGATGTCGACGTCCTGGCGGGGCAGGCCCGCCGAGGCGGCGACGTTCCGCCAGGGCGTCGAGCACTACCTGACCACGCTCGTCGAACAAGTGGCGCTGATCAAGAAGTCCGACGCGAAGCTCTCGGGGCGCAGCGCGACGATCCCCGTGACGGTGCAGAACAACCTGGTCCAGGGCGTCGACCACATGGTTCTGCGGCTGACATCGGAGAACCCCACACGTCTGAAGATCGGCGGCAAGGCCTACTCGGAACAGCAGGTCAAGGTTTCGGGCGGGCACGCCCAGTCGGTGAAGTTCACCACTACGGCCAATGCCAACGGTCCGGTCCCGGTCTACGCCCAGCTCTACACGGAGGACGGCCAGCCGTACGGCGAGGCGGTCCAGTTCGACGTGAACGTCACCGAGATCACCCTCACGGTGATGCTGGTCATCGCCGGCGGCGTGCTGCTCCTCGTGCTCGCCGGATTCCGGATGTACACCCAGCGCAAGCGGGCCGCCCGGCAGCAGGCCGAGGAGGGCCCGGAGGACGGACCCGACGGCGAGTCCGGCACGGAGCCGGGGGAGGACGACCCCGAGCAGCCGAGTGACCCGACACCGGACACCGCTCCGGAAAGCACCGACCCGTCGGACACGGGTGAGAGAGTGGACCGTTGAGCGATGTCGTGGCCGGTGGGCCCGGGGACGATGAGGTGGGGTAATCCATGAACGCGCCGTACGACGGTGACCGTGGCCAGGGCGCGGGCGGTTCCGGTCCCCCTGAGGACGGGCAGGTGCCACCCCAGCCCGCTCCGGACGTGTACCTCCAGGATGCCTACGACCAGGACCCCTACCGGGCACAGGACCTCGCCGCCCAGGACCCGGTGACCGAGGCGCTGTACGACCGCGCCGCGCACCCGCCGCCCCCGCCCGGCTACTACCAGGACACACAGCCGCTCTACGCCCAGCCGCCCTCCCCCCAGCACGCCCCGGACCCCCGCGTATGGGCGCAGACCCCGGCCCCCGAACCCGAAGGCCCGACCCGGCACCTCCCGTACGGCGACGACGCCCGTACGACGCAGTTCGTGGGCGTCGACGACCTGGTCACCCACTCCGGCGAGGAGCGCCACGAGCCGGATGCCTTCGCTCACCTCTTCCGGGACCAGCAGCCGGGCGGCTACCGCGAACAGCCCGGCGGCTACCAGCAGGGATACCAGCAGGACGGCTATCCCCAAGGCAATGGCTACCCGCAGGGCAACGGCTATCCCCAGGGCAACGACTACCAGCAGCAGGGCGGCCACCAGCCTCCCGAGCCGCCGATGGTCCCGGCCCCGGCAGCTCCCCCGGCCACCGCACCGGCCCCGAAGTCGGGCGGCGGCGGACGCGCGGCGAGCGTGCTGAAGTCGAGCGCGGTGATGGCCGCGGGCACGATGGTCTCCCGCCTCACCGGCTTCGTACGCACCATGGTGATCACCGCGGCCCTCGGCGCCGCGACACTCGGTGACGCCTGGACCGTCGCGTACACACTGCCGACGATGATCTACATCCTGACCGTCGGCGGCGGCCTCAACTCGGTTTTCGTGCCGCAGCTCGTGCGCGCCATGAAGGACGACAAGGACGGCGGCGAGGCCTACGCCAACCGTCTGCTGACCCTCGTCATGGTCGCGCTCGGCCTCATCGTCGCACTGGCCGTCTTCGCGGCGCCGCTGCTGATCAAGCTGATGTCGACCCCCATCGCGAACAACCCGCCGGCCAACAACGTCGCGGTCACCTTCGCCCGCTACTGCCTGCCCACCATCTTCTTCATGGGCGTGCACGTGGTGATGGGGCAGATCCTCAACGCCCGCGGGAAGTTCGGCGCGATGATGTGGACCCCGGTCCTCAACAACATCGTCATGATCTTCACGTTCGGTCTGTTCATCTGGGTCTACGGAACGTCCGGTGACTCGGGCATGCGGGTCGAGTCGATCCCCGCGGACGGCGTCCGCCTCCTGGGCATCGGCACCCTGCTCGGTCTCGTCGTCCAGGCCCTGGCGATGATCCCGTACCTGCGGGAGACGGGCTTCCGGTTCCGGCCGCGCTTCGACTGGAAGGGCCACGGTCTCGGCAAGGCGGTCAAGCTCGCCAAGTGGACGGTTCTCTTCGTCCTCGCCAACCAGGCCGGCGTGCTCGTCGTCACCCAGCTGGCCACCGCCGCGGGCAAAGCCTCCGGCAAGGACGGCACCGGCATCATGGCCTACTCCAACGCCCAGCTGATCTGGGGCATGCCGCAGGCCATCATCACCGTCTCCGTCATGGCGGCCATGCTGCCGCGCATCTCGCGGGCGGCCCACGACAACGACCCGGGCGCGGTCCGTGACGACATCTCGCAGGGGCTGCGCACCTCCGCGGTGGCGATCGTCCCGGTCGCCTTCGCGTTCGTCGCACTCGGCGTCCCGATGTGCACCCTGCTCTTCGCCTCCAGCGGCAGCCAGGCCGCCCAGTCCATGGGCTTCGTCCTGATGGCGTTCGGCCTGGGGCTGATCCCGTACTCGGTGCAGTACGTCGTCCTGCGCGGCTTCTACGCCTACGAGGACACCCGGACACCCTTCTACAACACGGTCATCGTGGCGGCCGTCAACGCGGCGGCCAGCGCCATCGCCTACGTCCTCCTGCCCGCCCAGTGGGCCGTCATCGGCATGGCCGCCTCGTACGGCCTCGCCTACGCGGTCGGCGTCGGTGTCGCCTGGCGCAGGCTGCGCAACCGCCTCGGCGGCGATCTGGACGGCACCCACGTCCTTCGTACCTACGCCCGGCTCTCCATGGCGTGCATCCCGGCGGCGATCCTCGGCGGCGCCGCCGGCTACGGAATCCTCAAGGCTCTGGGCGACGGCGCAGGCGGTTCTCTGATCGCTCTGGTGGTCGGTGGAATCATTCTCGGTGGCGTCTTCTTCGTCGCCGCCCGAAAAATGCGGATTGCAGAGCTCAATTCGATGGTCGGTATGGTGCGCGGCCGTCTCGGACGGTGAGATAGAGGGGTTCGCACAACCATCACCGGCCACCGCGTGTCGTGCATAGCGCCGGACTGTGGGCACAATTGGCTTTGGCGTCTGACAAAGCGCGATGGATGGGGAGGCAGGAACGACGGTGGCGGAACGGAGCACGGCTGCCGTCGACGTGGCAGACAACAGCGGCGATGAGCCGCTGACCGCGAAGGCGGACGAGGCCACGGCCGACGGGGTGGCCCAGACCCGGGAGCGGGAAACGGCAGAAGAAGGCGCAGCGGAGACCGATGAGCCCACGGGCACGGGGGCGGCATCACCTCCCGAGCTGCACAGCGGTCACAAGCTCGCCAGACGCTACCGACTCGAAGAGTGCGTCACCCGTCTGGACGGTTTCAGCAGTTGGCGTGCGGTGGACGAGAAGCTGCGCCGAGCAGTCGGCGTGCATCTGCTGCCCGCCGACCATCCGCGGGCACGATCGGTACTCGCCGCGGCCCGCTCGTCGGCGCTGCTCGGCGACCCCCGCTTCGTCCACGTCCTGGACGCCGTCGAGGAGAACGACCTTGTCTACGTGGTGCACGAGTGGCTGCCCGACGCCACGGAACTGACGGCGCTGCTCGCCGCAGGCCCTCTTGAGGCGCACGACGCGTATCAGCTCGTCAGCCAGGTCGCGCAGGCCATGGCTGCCGCCCACCGTGAGGGGCTCGCGCACCTGCGGCTGACCCCGAGCGCGGTACTCCGGACATCCTCCGGTCAGTACCGCATCCGCGGCCTCGCCGTGAACGCGGCGCTCCGCGGCATCAGTTCCGACACCCCGCAGCGCACGGACACCGAAGCGATCGGCGCGCTTCTGTACGCCTCGCTGACCCAGCGCTGGCCGTACGAGGACGACGCGTACGGCCTCTCCGGGCTGCCCAAGGGCGTCGGCCTGATCGCCCCCGACCAGGTGCGCGCAGGCGTGCACAGGGGCCTCTCCGAGCTCGCCATGCGCGCGCTCGTGAACGAGGGTGCGACGGCCTCCCGCCAGGAGCCGCCGTGCACGACGCCGGAGGAGCTGGTGAAGGCGATCGGTGAGATGCCGCGCATCCGCCCGCCGGAACCCGCGTTCACCGCGCCCCCCGAGTACCAGCGCACGACGTACCAGCAGGGCACCTACGGCCGCACCGCGCCCCGCCCCGGTGCCACGCAGCCGGTCCCGACCCCGCCGCCCCCGCTGCAGAGCCGTACGGGCAAGGCCCTCAAGTGGGCCGTGTCCGCACTGCTCATCGCGGCCCTGGGGCTCGGCAGCTGGCAGCTCGCGGACGCACTGATGGAACGGGGGAACGCGGACGACCCCGGTAGCGCGGACACCTCCGAGGACGGCGACAAGAACAAGCCGAAGTCCCTGGAGCCGATCAAGATCACGGGCGCCGAGGAGTACGTCCTCGAGGGCGAGGCGCAGGATCTTCCGGGCGTCTCCAAGACGTACGACGGCGACGACTCGACGTACTGGCGGAGCAACAGCTTCATAGGGGGCCCGAAGCTGGCCCCGTACAAGCCCGGTGTCGGCATCGTCTACGACCTCGGCAAGAAGCACGACGTGTCGGCCGTGTCACTCGGGCTCCGCTACGGCGGCGACCACACGACGGTCGAGTTGTACGCCGCGGACTCGATGTCCTCGTCGACGCCTCCGAGCTCGATGAAGAAGATCGGGACCGTGACGACCACGGGCCAGAGCGCGAAGATCAAGGCGAAGAAGCCGGTCGCGACGCGGTACGTGCTGGTCTGGCTCACCGACGTTCCGAAGTCTCCGCGTGACGAGTACAGCGGCGCGGGGTACAAGCAGGCCATCACGGATGTGAAGTTCGCAGGCTGAGGCCGAGGCTCACCGGGGGAGGGGGTTCGACGGTGGACGACACCACGCACGGCGAGATGACCGACCAGGACCTCCTGGCCCGCCACGTGGCAGGGGACAAGGACGCCTTCGGTGAGCTCGTCCGGCGTCATCGCGATCGCCTGTGGGCCGTGGCCCTGCGCACGCTGGGCGACCGTGAGGAAGCCGCTGACGCCGTCCAGGACGCCCTGGTCTCGGCCTACCGCGCCGCGCACACCTTCCGCGGGCAGTCGGCCGTCACGACCTGGCTGCACCGGATCACCGTGAACGCCTGCCTCGACCGGGCACGCAAGGCGAAGTCCCGGAAGACCTCTCCCATCGACGACACCGAACGGCTGGAGCAGCTCCTCGAGCCGCACGAGTCGGCGTCGGCTCCCGTCGAGCGCGGCGACCTCCGCCGCGAGGTCGCCGAGGCACTGGGCACCCTGCCGCACGACCAGCGCGCCGCTCTCGTCCTCGTGGACATGCAGGGCTATCCCGTGGCCGAGGCGGCCCTCGTGCTCGAGGTGCCCACCGGCACCGTGAAGAGCCGCTGCGCACGCGGCAGAGCCAGACTGCTGCCGCTGCTCACCCACCTGCGTACGGAGCCCCGTACACAGAGCGGAGACGGCGGCGACAGAGAAGGCAAGAAGTCGGGCCCGGGAAGGAACCGGACGCAGGGGACATCCGTCCCACCTGCAGCGGGACCACGGGATGCGGGACCAAGCGATTCAGCTGCTGTGAAGGGCGGAGGTGGGCGAGCGTGACAACCACGACCGACTCGGCCGAGCACCCGGAAGTCGCTGAGATCTCCGACCTCACGGAGGGGCTGCTCACCCCGTCCCGAACCGTCGATGTGCGGCGGCATCTGGATGGCTGCGCGCTCTGTGCCGACGTCTATGACTCCCTGGAGGAGATCCGCGGCCTGCTCGGTACGCTGCCGGGTCCGCCACGGATGCCGGCCGATGTCGCCGGACGCATCGACGCGGCGCTGGCCGCGGAAGCGCTCCTCGACTCCATCGCACCCGGTTCCGTCGAGTCCATCGATCCGGATCCGCTGCTCGAGCCCGCGGCCGCCGTACGTGTTTCACGTGAAACATCGCGCGTCTCCGCTGAACCCTCCACGCTCGCCAACCCCTCTGAGTCTTCTCCCTCCCCTGCCTCCAGCGCGCCCTCGGACCGGCCCGCGGGCCACCCCCGCGCTTCCACGGGCCCTGGTCGCCGCAGCCGGTTCCGGGGCGGCCGTCGGCGGAACGTAGTACTCGGTGCCGTGTTCACGGCGGCCGCCATCGGTCTGGGTTCCTTGTTGATACAGAACGTGGGCAGCGACTCGGGCGGTACGAAGGACACGGCTTCGGGCCACACCGACTCCGCGCATGCCTTCTCCGAGGGCAACCTCAAGGGCCAGGTGACGGACCTGCTCGCCAAGGCCCCCACCACGGGACCTGAGTCCGGGAGCACCAAGCCGTCCTTCGACGTGCGGTCCAGCCCGGAGTCCCCCAAGGACCAGAAGATGCGCGAGTCCACGGTCACCGTCCCGAAGTGCATCCAGCTCGGCATCGGCGACAGGTCACCGATCGCAGCCGAAGAGGGCACCTACAAGGGGAAGGACGCCTACCTCGTCGTGGCGTCCCATGACTCCGACACCACGAAGGTCGCGGCGTTCGTCATCGACGCGACGTGCGTGGACAAGGCCTCGTCGGCCAACGCCGCGGGCAAGGTACTGCTGACCAACTCCTACGCGCGGCCCTGACCCTTCCACAGCTGCGGCGGGAGACTCGGCTCAGCGTGGCATCCTGGCGTCCCTGACATGCTTCCGTGCGCTCGGACACGTCGGGAATGCATGCCCCGTAGGATCCGTTGGGTGGGGTGAGAGACCTGAGACAGGCACCCACCAGCACTACGCAGCAGTCTCCAGAGACGAGGAATCAAGCCGTGACCGACGTCCGTAACGTGATCATCATCGGCTCCGGGCCCGCCGGCTACACGGCGGCGCTCTACACCGCGCGAGCGTCGCTGAAGCCCCTGGTGTTCGAGGGCGCCGTCACCGCAGGCGGTGCGCTGATGAACACCACCGAGGTGGAGAACTTCCCGGGCTTCCAGGACGGCGTCATGGGCCCCGACCTCATGGACAACATGCGCGCCCAGGCCGAGCGCTTCGGCGCCGAGCTGGTGCCGGACGATGTGGTCTCCGTCGACCTCACCGGCGAGATCAAGACCGTGACGGACACCGCAGGCACCGTGCACCGCGCGAAGTCCGTGATCGTGACGACGGGCTCCCAGCACCGCAAGCTCGGCCTCCCGAACGAGGACGCGCTCTCCGGCCGCGGCGTCTCCTGGTGCGCGACCTGTGACGGCTTCTTCTTCAAGGACCAGGACATCGCCGTGATCGGCGGCGGCGACACCGCGATGGAAGAGGCGACCTTCCTCTCGCGCTTCGCCAAGTCCGTGACGATCGTGCACCGCCGTGACAGCCTGCGTGCCTCCAAGGCGATGCAGGAGCGCGCGCTGGCCGACCCGAAGATCAGCTTCATCTGGGACAGCGAGGTCGCCGAGATCAAGGGCGAGCAGAAGCTCTCCGGTCTGACGCTGCGCAACCTGAAGACGGGCGAGACCTCCGAGCTGCCCGTGACCGGCCTGTTCATCGCGATCGGCCACGACCCGCGCACGGAGCTCTTCAAGGGCCAGCTCACCCTGGACGACGAGGGCTACCTGAAGGTCGACGCTCCCTCGACCCGGACGAACGTGCCCGGTGTCTTCGCTGCCGGTGACGTCGTCGACCACACGTACCGCCAGGCGATCACGGCGGCCGGCACCGGCTGCTCCGCCGCCCTCGACTCCGAGCGGTTCCTCGCTGCCCTCGTGGACAACGCGACGGCCGCAGCCACCGTCTGACATCCCATCCTCCCCACCGCACCACCGAGTTAAGGAGCCCGCCGTGGCCGGCACTCTGAAGAACGTGACCGACGCCTCCTTCGAGGAAGACGTCCTGAAGAACGACAAGCCCGTCCTGGTGGACTTCTGGGCCGCCTGGTGCGGACCGTGCCGCCAGATCGCGCCGTCCCTCGAGGCGATCGCGGCCGAGCACGGCGAAAAGATCGAGATCGTCAAGCTCAACATCGACGAGAACCCGGGCATCGCCGCCAAGTACGGCGTCATGTCCATCCCGACCCTGAACGTGTACCAGGGCGGCGAGGTGGCCAAGACGATCGTCGGCGCCAAGCCGAAGGCTGCTCTTGAGCGCGACCTGGCGGAGTTCATCGCCGACTAACGAGCGGCGCCGCACCAAGCGACGCGTTGTTTCACGTGAAACACGAATGGGCCAGCCCTCAAGGGCTGGCCCATTCGCATGACAGCAGTGAGCCTGTGACGGGGCGAGCCAGATCAGAGCGGCCGGAGCACCGGCTCCTTCTGTACTGCTCCGAGGAGTCGGTCGAGCGCCAACTCGACGTCCTCCTTCCAGGAGAGCGTCGTACGCAGCTCAAGCCTCAGCCGTGGATATGAGGGATGCGGGCGGACCGTCTTGAAGCCCACCGCCAGCAGGTGATCGGCGGGCAGCACACAGGCGGGCTTCTCCCATCGGGCATCCCCAAAGGCCTCAATCGCCTTGAACCCCCGGCGCAGCAGATCCTTCGCCACGGTCTGGACGATGACACGGCCGATCCCCTGGCCCTGATATCCCGGTCTGATCCAGGCGGTCATCAGCTGCACGGCATCGGGGGACACGGGGCTCGTCGGGAAGGCGGTGGCCCGCGGCACGTAGGCAGGCGGGGCGTAGAGCACGAAGCCCACCGGGACATCATCGACGTAGACGACGCGACCGCAGGATCCCCACTCCAGCAGGACGGCGGAGATCCACGCTTCCTTCTCCAGCTCCGCCGTACCGGCCTTTACTGCGGCCTGGCCGCTGACCGGGTCCAGCTCCCAGAAGACACACGTCCGGCAACGCTGGGGAAGGTCCGGAAGGTTGTCCAGCGTGAGCGGTACGAGCCGACGCCCCATGAAGGCTGTTCCTCACTTCCTTCGCCCGCCGCATCACGGGCGGCAGTCAGAGCGCTCCGTTCCTTCAGCAGGCTGCCGACGAATCCGCCGACGGCTCCCAGCCCAAGGCCCGCAGTCATCAGTCCGGTGCGGCTCACCGATCGCATGGCCCTCCCCTCCCCAATGAGGTGTCGCCAGCTGGATGTGCCATACCCAATCGCATCGTATCCACGATGCGATTGCACCGATACCGTAAGAAAGCAAAGAGCGAGCCGTGTTCCGGTACACACCGGACACGGCCCGCTCTCGTCGGACTACGTGATGAGGCTCAGGCCTCTTTGCCCTTGGACGAGTCGCCCTCGACGGAGTCCTCGACGGAGTCCTCGTCGGAGGCTTCGTCGGAGCCCTCGGCGAGTCCGTTCTTCAGGACCGGCCCCTCACCTGGAGCGAGCGTCGCAAGGATGCGCTCCAGGTCCTCCAGCGAGGCGAAGTCGACGACGATCTTGCCCTTCTTCTGCCCCAGGTCCACCCTCACCCGGGTTTCGAACCGGTCGGAGAGACGCGTGGCAAGGCTGGTCAGTGACGGCGAAACCCGAGCGCCCGCACGCGGCCCCTTGGCCCGCGGAGTGCTCTGCGGCCGCGAACCCATGAGGGTCACGATCTCCTCGACGGCCCGCACCGAGAGCCCCTCGGCCACAATCCGGTGCGCCAGGCGATCCTGCTCCTCCGAGTCCTCGACGGACAGCAGAGCACGGGCATGGCCCGCGGAGAGCACCCCGGCAGCGACCCTGCGCTGAACCGCCGGCGACAGCTTCAGCAGCCGCAGCGTGTTCGAGACCTGCGGGCGGGAGCGGCCGATCCGGTCCGCCAGCTGGTCGTGTGTGCAGTTGAAGTCCCTGAGCAGCTGGTCGTAGGCGGCAGCCTCTTCCAGCGGATTCAGCTGCGCGCGGTGCAGGTTCTCCAGGAGCGCGTCCAGGAGAAGCTTCTCGTCGTCCGTGGCTCGGACGATCGACGGGATGCGCTCGAGTCCTGCCTCACGGCAAGCCCGCCAGCGCCGCTCACCCATGATGAGCTCGTAGCGCGAGTCTCCTACCTGCCGTACGACGACAGGCTGGAGGAGTCCGACCTCCTTGATGGAGGTCACCAGCTCGGCGAGTGCGTCCTCGTCGAAGACCTCACGGGGCTGCCTCGGGTTGGGCGTGATGAAGTCGAGAGGCAGCTCGGCGAAGTGCGCGCCGACCGGACTCTCCTCGATCTCCACCGCTTCGTTCGTCGGCCGTTCCGTTTCACGTGAAACGGGGCTCTGCGGGAGCGCTGTCACCTTCGCGGCAGCCACACCCCTCTCGGCGGTGAGTACCGGTGCAGCACTGGGCGAGGCCGCCGCTCCGCTCATGGCCTGGGCGGTCGACTTCTCCGTCGGGGCCGCAGGGATCAGGGCGCCGAGGCCACGACCCAGCCCTCTCCGTCGCTCGCTCACTGCATCCCCTCCGTCGTGCTGTGCTGATCATTCTGAGCGCCCATGTGGGCGTGCTGTACGTCGTAGCGAATACCGACGCCGCGAAGCGCGATCTCCCGTGCCGCCTCGAAGTACGAGAGGGCACCACTCGATCCCGGATCGTAGGTGAGCACGGTCTGCCCGTAGCTCGGCGCCTCGGAGATGCGGACCGAGCGGGGAATGCTCGTCCGCAGGACCTCTTCGCCGAAGTGGGTGCGCACCTCGTCCGCCACCTGTGAAGCAAGCCGGGTGCGGCCGTCGTACATGGTGAGCAGGATCGTCGAGACGTGCAGATGCGGGTTGAGGTGCCCCCGCACCAGGTCGACGTTGCGCAGGAGCTGACCGAGGCCCTCCAGTGCGTAGTACTCACACTGGATGGGGATCAGCACCTCCGCGCCGGCAACCAGGGCGTTGACCGTCAGCAGCCCGAGGGACGGCGGGCAGTCGATGAGGATGTAGTCCAGCGGCTGCTCGTACGCCTGGATCGCCCGCTGCAGTCGGCTCTCCCGTGCCACCAGTGACACCAGCTCGATCTCCGCACCGGCGAGATCGATGGTGGCCGGGGCACAGAAGAGTCCTTCGACATCAGGGACCGGCTGCACGACTTCGGAGAGCGGCTTGCTGTCGATCAACACGTCGTAGATGGACGGCACTTCGGCGTGGTGGTCGATACCCAGAGCCGTGGAGGCGTTGCCCTGCGGGTCGAGGTCGATGACCAGGACACGCGCGCCGTGCAGAGCGAGTGAAGCGGCGAGGTTGACGGTTGTCGTCGTCTTGCCCACTCCACCCTTCTGGTTGGCGACCACCATGACTCTGGTCTGCTCGGGTCGTGGCAGGCCTTCGCCTGCGCGGCCCAGGGCTTCCACCGCCAGTTGGGCAGCACGACCGATAGGGGTGTCGTCCATCGGGGGCGGTGTTTCACGTGAAACATCCTCCCCCGCCGACTCGGTACGGGGACCGGGGACCGGATCGGTCATCGGTCCCGCGATGTTGGCGTCGGACCGCAAGGATTCACTCTCCTCGACTTCAGGCTCGCAATGAACAGAGCCTCCCATGCTTTGAGGGTCGTGAACCAGCGAGGCCCGGTCTTCTGTGGACGAATCCACCTCTGTGGACAACTCCGTTCCCTTATCGAGGGAACCGAGTGGCCGACGCTCGCGAGGTTCCGCAGCGCGGCCGCGACTGATGATGCCATGCAGCAGTGAGCGACGTTTCACGTGAAACACGATGCACGGCAGCCGGGGTGCCGCTTGCGCGACACCCCGGTATGCGTACGTTTGGCAGCTTTTGTGGAGTATGGCTCGTCGTCAGGACGGATGAACGACGCGGCCCGGAAGGCTCAGCGACGACGCCGGGTTCGGTTCGTACGAGCAGCCTTCGCGCGCTTGGCTGCGAAGCGCACACCGCCGGGGCTCTCCCCGACCTCGACCCGTACCACCGTGGACAGCGGGTCCACCACGCCCTCGCCGACATGCAGCACCGAGGTGGTCACCGCACCGAGCTTGCTCAGTGCGGCACCCGCGCCCTTGACCTCTTCCTCGGCCGTGTCGCCCTTGAGCAGAAGCATCTCCCCGTAGGGACGCAGGAGCGGCACTCCCCAGGCCGCGAGCCGGTCCAGTGGCGCAACAGCCCGCGCGGTCACCACGTGGACGGGAGGCAGCTTCCCAAGGACCTCCTCGGCGCGCCCCCGCACGACGGTCACATGGTCGAGTCCGAGCAGCTCGACCACTTCGGTGAGGAAGGTCGTCCGCCGCAGCAGTGGTTCAAGCAGCGTGATCTTCAGGTCCGGGCGGACGAGAGCCAGCGGAATGCCCGGCAGACCCGCCCCCGAGCCGACATCGCACACCATCACGTTCTCGGGCACGACCTCGGAGAGGACCGCGCAGTTCAGCAGATGCCGCTCCCACAGCCGAGGCACTTCGCGAGGGCCGATCAGACCTCGCTGCACTCCCGCGTCGGCCAGCAACTCCGCGTACCGGACCGCGTCCGAGAAACGCTCACCGAATACCGCCCGGGCCTGCTCGGGCGCCGAGGGGAGCTCCGCTGCCTCCGTCACGGGGACCGTCCTTCCGTACCGCACTGGGGTGGCTGACTATCAGGCTGACAAAGACCGGCCCCGCCTGCGAACAGACGGGGCCGGGGAAACTACGTGCGATCAGGCAGGAAGGACGACGACGAAGCGCTGCGGCTCCTCGCCCTCGGACTCGCTGCGCAGACCGGCGGCCTTGACCGCATCATGCACGACCTTGCGCTCGAAGGGCGTCATCGGCTTGAGGTTCACCGGTTCACCGGAGCTCTTCACCTCGGCCGCTGCCTTGGCGCCCAGCTCGGAGAGCTCCTCACGCTTCTTGGCGCGGTAGCCCGCGATGTCCAGCATGAGGCGGCTGCGGTCACCGGTCTCGCGGTGCACCGCGAGACGCGTCAGCTCCTGGAGCGCCTCCAGGACCTCACCGTCACGGCCGACGAGCTTCTGCAGATCACGGCTGTTCGAGTCGCTGATGATCGAGACAGCGGCGCGGTCGGCCTCGACGTCCATGTCGATGTCGCCGTCGAGATCGGCGATGTCCAGCAGACCCTCGAGGTAGTCCGCCGCGATCTCACCCTCCTGCTCAAGGCGGGTGAGAGTGTCGCCGGCCTCGACCTCGGCCTCGGCGGGGGCGGTGGTGCCTTCCGTCACGGGATGGACTCCTTCTACTTCTTGGACGGGTGCTTGGGCCGCTGCTGGCCCTTGCGCTGCCCCGACTTGGCTTGGCGTGCGTTACCTGACCCGGACTTGCCACCCGCGGGCTTGCCCTGGGGAGCGGCGTCCTCAGGCTCGTCCTGAGTCTTCTCCAGTGACGTCTTCGCCTCCGAAGCCGTCTCCGTGTCGCTCTCCGCCTTGCCGTGTGCGGCGGCGGACTGGCGCTGCGACTTGCTCTGGCGCTTGGGCTGCTGCCGCTTCGGGGCACCGCCGGCGGCGGCCGGCGTGCCGTCCTCGGTCTCCGTGGCGACAGCGGAATCGCTCTGCGCGACGGAGCCGTCGGCCTGGGCCACGAGGCCCGCCTTGCTCAGACCGTTGATGAACTTGCGCTCGAACTCGTTGCGGTCACGGCCCTTGGCGACGATCGCCTTGATGACGTTCGCGTTGCCACGGCCCCGCACCTTCTTGGTGTGCGTGAGCTGCTTCTGCAGGCGCTCCAGGAACGCGGCCTGGGCCTTGGAGCCCGGAGTCGGGTTCCGGCGGATCACGAACATCTGCTGGCCCATGGTCCACACGTTGGTGGTCAGCCAGTAGACGAGAACGCCGACGGGGAAGTTGATGCCGAACACGGCGAACATGATCGGGAAGACGTACATCAGCATCTTCTGCTGCTGCATGAACGGCGTCTTGACCGTCGTGTCCACGTTCTTCGTCATCAGCTGACGCTGCGTGTAGAACTGCGAGAACGACATCAGGCAGATCATGATCGCGGTCACGACGCGGACGTCGGTCAGCGAGGCGTGCAGCGCCGCGACCTTTTCCTCGCTGTCCATGAACTTCGCGGCCAGCGGGGCGCCGAAGATGTGCGCCTTCTGGGCGCTCTCCAGGAGCGGCTTGTCGATGACGCCGATGGTGTCGTTCGACGCGATGCCGGAGAGCACGTGGTACAGCGCGAAGAAGAACGGCGACTGCGCCAGGATGGGAAGGCACGAGGAGAGCGGGTTGGTGCCCGACTCCTTGTACAGCTTCATCATCTCTTCGGACTGACGCTGCTTGTCGCTCTTGTAGCGTTCCTGGATCTTCTTCATCTCGGGCTGCAGCGTCTGCATCGCCCGGGTCGCCTTGATCTGCTTCACGAAGAGCGGGATCAGGCAGATACGGATCAAGATCACCAGGGACACGATGGACAGGCCCCAGGCCCAGCCCGTGTCAGGGCCGAAGATCGCCCCGTACAACGAGTGGAACTGGACGATGACCCAGGAAACGGGTGTCGTGATGAAGCTGAACAGACTGGCAATCGTGTCCACTAATCAGGCTCCTTGAGCATGGGACGGGGTCTCGGCGGCCGGGCTCGGGGTATCCGGGGCGATCTCCCCGGAGGGCACGCCAGCGGCGGAGGGCCCGCCCTTGCGTTCGCGCCACATGGTGCGCAGCATCTCGTGCCACCGCGGTCGCTTGCGCGGCGGGACATGGTCGACACCACCGAGCGACCACGGATTGCACCGAAGGATGCGCCAGGCAGTGAGCGCCGTTCCCTTGATCGCACCGTGTCGGTCGATGGCCAGATAGCCGTAGCGGGAACACGACGGGTAGTACTTGCACACCGGACCAAGCAGCGGACTGATCGTCCACTGGTACAGCTTGATCAGAGCCAGCAGTGGGTACTTCATCGAGCGCCCCCTCCCAGCAGCCGCTGAAGGGCGGCGTCCAGGTCTTGGGCCAGCTGTGCATGGGCGGCGTCGCCCGATCCGGGCAACGCTCGTACGACTACCAGGCTACCGGGGGGCAGCAGAGCCACCCGGTCACGCATCAGATGGCGAAGCCTGCGCTTCACCTTGTTGCGTACGACGGCTCCGCCAACGGCCTTGCTCACGACGAAACCCGCACGCGTCGGGGGAACGCTCTCCCCAGGCGCGTGCGGGTCCGTTGCACCGCTACGTAGATGGACGACGAGAAGCGGGCGTCCGGCCCGTCGTCCTCGGCGTACCGCGGTCGCGAAGTCTTCGCGCCGCCTCAGCCGATGCTCGGTAGGCAGCACGACGTCATGACCTAATGCGATTAGGCGGAAAGGCTGGCGCGACCCTTGCCACGACGGTTCGCGAGAATCGCGCGGCCGGCACGGGTGCGCATCCGCAGGCGGAAGCCGTGGGTCTTGGCACGACGGCGGTTGTTCGGCTGGAAGGTGCGCTTGCTCACTCGGGGGCTCCAGAAATGATTGTGTGGAGGCGGGACATCGCCTGGCTGTCACCGTGCGCCCACGAGAAGCTCGCGAATACGCACCGAGTGCACCGCTTCACAATCACAGATCGTGATCTTTGCCCATCGGAGGCAGGCGGCAGCAGCCATCGACAACTCGACCTGGTCACGGTACGCGGGGCTACGCCATCCGGTCAAACCGCCCGTCAGGGAGAGACACTGTGCACAGCCTGTGGACAACAACTTGAACCGCAGCCATTGCCCTGACTACCTTGGCCAAACTCCGATTCATTCCCTTCTCCCTGCCCATCCCGATTTCCGTCCCAAGAACCACACCTTCGTGGGACCCCGTGAGAGAGCGTGCCTTGTGGCTGACGTACCTGCCGATCTTGCCGCAGTGTGGCCACGAGTTCTGGAGCAGCTGCTGGGTGAGGGGCGGGGGCACGGTGTAGACGCGAAGGACGAGCGCTGGATCAAGCGCTGCCAGCCACTGGCGCTGGTCGCCGATACCGCTCTGCTGGCCGTACCGAACGAATTCGCCAAGGGCGTACTCGAAGGGCGCCTCGCACCGATCGTCAGTGAATCGCTGAGCCGCGAGTGCGGCCGACCGATCCGTATCGCCATCACGGTGGACGACTCGGTCGGCGACCCCATGGACAGGCCCACCCCGCCGGCGCCGCCGCTCCAGCACCAGCCCGGCCAGCATCAGTCCGGCCAGCAACAGCAGCAGCGCTACGAGGAGCCCGAGCAGCACCCGGGCCCCGGTCAGGGCCACGAGCCGTACGACAATTACGGCCGCCGCACCCCGGACGAGCACTCCCCGGGCCGCGGACCCGACCAGCTGCCCACCGCCCGCCCGGCGTACCCCGACTACCAGCGCCCCGGGCCCAGCGCCTGGCCGCAGCAGCAGCCCCAGCAGCAGGACGACTACGGCTGGCAGCAGCCGCGGCTCGGCTTCCCCGAGCGGGACCCGTACGCGAGCCCTCAGCAGCCGCAGCACGACTACCGCTCGCAGCCGCCGCAGGGGCACTCCCCGTACGACCAGCACCGGCAGGACCGGCAGGAGCGCCAGGACCGGCAGGATCAGCAGGACCGCCACGACCGTCACGAAAGACGCGAGCGTCACGACCAGTCCCCGGGCTCCGGCGGCCACGACCCCAGGGGCGGCGGCCACGGAAACGGCCACGGCGTCCATGGCAGCGGCACCCCCGGCCCACTGGCCGCGCAGCCGGCGCCCGCGTCGGCCCCCGGCGAACCCACCGCGCGCCTGAACCCCAAGTACCTCTTCGACACCTTCGTCATCGGTGCCTCGAACCGCTTCGCGCACGCGGCGGCCGTCGCCGTCGCCGAGGCGCCCGCCAAGGCCTACAACCCCCTCTTCATCTACGGGGAGTCCGGGCTCGGCAAAACGCATCTTCTGCACGCGATCGGGCACTACGCCCGCAGCCTCTACCCCGGCACGCGCGTGCGCTACGTGAGCTCCGAGGAGTTCACGAACGAGTTCATCAACTCCATCCGCGACGGCAAGGGCGACACCTTCCGCAAGCGGTACCGCGAGATGGACATCCTGCTCGTCGACGACATCCAGTTCCTCGCGAGCAAGGAGTCGACGCAGGAGGAGTTCTTCCACACCTTCAATACGCTCCACAACGCGAACAAGCAGATCGTGCTCTCCAGTGACCGGCCGCCCAAGCAGCTGGTCACCCTGGAGGACCGGCTGCGCAACCGCTTCGAGTGGGGACTGATCACCGACGTCCAGCCGCCCGAGCTGGAGACGCGTATCGCCATCCTTCGTAAGAAGGCGGTGCAGGAGCAGCTCAACGCCCCGCCCGAGGTCCTGGAGTTCATCGCGTCCCGCATCTCACGCAACATCCGTGAGCTCGAGGGCGCGCTGATCCGGGTCACGGCCTTCGCCTCGCTCAATCGACAGCCGGTGGACCTGGGCCTGGCGGAGATCGTCCTCAAGGACCTGATCCCCGGCGGTGAGGACGCCGCCCCGGAGCTCACCGCGCCGGCCATCATGGCCGCGACCGCGGACTACTTCGGACTGACCGTGGACGACCTCTGCGGATCCTCCCGCAGCCGCGTCCTGGTGACGGCGCGCCAGATCGCGATGTACCTCTGCCGCGAGCTCACGGACCTCTCGCTGCCCAAGATCGGCGCTCAGTTCGGCGGCCGCGACCATACGACGGTCATGCACGCGGACCGCAAGATCCGCGCGCTGATGGCCGAGCGGCGCTCGATCTACAACCAGGTCACCGAGCTCACCAACCGCATCAAGAACGGCTGACGCAGGCTTCGGCAGACACGCGGTCCGCGCTCGCGGACACGCGCACAGAGCTGCTCACAGACGCGCTGAGAGCCACGGAGACGTATCGCTGACACGTCACGAAGGGCGCCCCGGGACAACTGCCGGGGCGCCCTTTGCCGTTGCGTACGCGCGCGTGGAGCCCGTTCGTCCCCCGCCGCTGTTCGATTTCCCCAGCTGAGAGGCCTGTTCTCCACAGATGTGTGTCCTTTTTTCCTTCCACACCCTGGGGACCGGGAAGTTGTCCAGATGATGTCCACAGGGGACCCTGCTGAAGGATCATCAAGCCAGGTCAGGTGGTTGTGGATTGGTGGACGACGGTCCTCCACAGCCTGTGGAGGAAAATCTCGTCCACAGGCTGTGCACGAACTTGTCCACCGGCAACCCACAGGCTCGAGCCGGTTGTCCCCAGCTTTCCCCAGCTTCTCCACACGCCTGTCCACTGTTCGGCAACGCAACGCGCCCCGTCACCGTGCCGAGTGAAAGGCGTCACACCAAGGTGGTCGGTTGGCCTGTGGGGAAGGTGGGTAAAGCTGGGGACAGCGCTGGGGAGAAGTAGCCCCTGCCTGTGCATCGGGTGTGCAGAACTTTCGCCCGTCCACAGAAACCACCGGTTGTCCACCGCCTCCGCCCACAGGCGCAGTGGATAAAAAACCGGCACTGACCTGCGAAAACACGGTTATCCACGGTTTCCACAGGCCCTACTACTACTCCCACTTAGAGTTACCGGGAAATTCGCTTGGAAGAGGGGCCTGTGCACAACTCGCCCTCTGGACCTCCGACGCCGCTCGTCACGACTTGACCCCGACGGGCACCCGCTGTCAGTGCGGTGCGTCAGACTGGTCCCCAGTGCCAGCAACAGCAGGAGGGCGGCTAAGTGAAGATCCGGGTGGAACGCGACGTACTCGCAGAGGCGGTGGCGTGGGCGGCGCGCAGTCTCCCGGCCCGGCCACCGGCACCTGTCCTGGCGGGACTGCTGCTGAAGGCCGAGGAAGGCGCACTCAGCCTCTCCAGCTTCGACTACGAGGTCTCGGCGCGTGTCTCCGTAGACGCCGAGATCGACGACGAGGGCACGGTCCTCGTCTCCGGCCGGTTGCTCGCCGACATCTGCCGCGCCCTTCCCAACCGTCCGGTGGAGATCTCCACAGACGGTGTGCGGGCCACGGTGGTCTGCGGCTCCTCGCGATTCACACTCCACACGCTTCCTGTGGAGGAGTACCCCGCGCTGCCGCAGATGCCCACCGCGACCGGCACGGTCCCCGGTGAGGTCTTCGCCTCCGCCGCCGCCCAGGTGGCCATCGCCGCGGGCCGCGACGACACGCTGCCCGTCCTGACCGGCGTACGCATCGAGATCGAGGGCGACACCGTCACGCTGGCCTCCACCGACCGCTACCGCTTCGCGGTCCGCGAGTTCCTGTGGAAGCCGGAGAACCCCGAGGCGTCCGCGGTCGCCCTGGTGCCCGCCAAGACGCTCCTGGACACCGCCAAGGCGCTCACGAGCGGCGACACGGTCACCCTGGCGCTGTCCGGCTCCGGTGCCGGTGAGGGCCTGATCGGCTTCGAGGGCGCAGGCCGGCGTACGACCACGCGTCTCCTCGAGGGCGACCTGCCGAAGTACAAGACGCTCTTCCCCACGGAGTTCAACTCGATCGCGGTCATCGAGACCGCCCCGTTCGTCGAGGCCGTGAAGCGCGTGGCCCTGGTGGCCGAGCGGAACACTCCGGTCCGGCTCAGCTTCGAGCAGGGCGTGCTGATCCTGGAGGCCGGCTCCAGCGACGACGCACAGGCTGTGGAGAGGGTCGACGCCCAGCTCGAGGGCGACGACGTCTCGATCGCCTTCAACCCGACGTTCCTGCTCGACGGCCTGAGCGCGATCGACTCCCCGGTCGCCCAGCTGTCGTTCACGACGTCGACGAAGCCCGCACTCCTGAGCGGCAGGCCGGCCGTGGACGCGGAGGCCGACGAGGCCTACAAGTACCTGATCATGCCGGTACGTCTGAGCGGCTGAGCCCACAGGTGTGAGCGTGCGTCCGGGCGTAGGCTCGGACGCGGGTACGAAGGTGCCTCCACGCCACATCGCGACTTAAGGAACCACTGATGGAGCTCGGTCTCGTCGGCCTCGGCAAGATGGGCGGCAACATGCGCGAGCGCATCCGCCGCGCAGGCCACACCGTCATCGGATACGACCGGAACGCGGACGTCGCGGACGTCCACAGCCTCGAAGAGCTTGTGGGCAAGCTCAAGGGCCCGCGCGTCGTATGGGTGATGGTCCCGGCCGGAGCCGCGACCCAGTCCACCGTCGACGAGCTCGCCGAGCTGCTCCAGCCCGGTGACGTCGTCGTGGACGGCGGGAACTCCCGCTGGACGGACGACGAGAAGCACGGCGAGCAGCTCGCCGCCAAGGGCATCGGCTTCGTCGACTGCGGCGTCTCCGGCGGCGTCTGGGGCCTGCAGAACGGCTACGCCCTGATGTACGGCGGCGACACCGAGAACATCGCGAAGGTCCAGCCGATCTTCGACGCCCTCAAGCCCGAGGGTGACTTCGGCTCGGTCCACGCGGGCAAGATCGGCGCCGGCCACTTCTCGAAGATGGTCCACAACGGCATCGAGTACGCCATGATGCAGGCCTACGCCGAGGGCTGGGAGCTCCTGGAGAAAGTCGACTCCGTCACGGACGTGCGCGAGGTCTTCCGCTCGTGGCAGGAGGGCACGGTCATCCGTTCCTGGCTGCTCGACCTCGCGGTCAACGCCCTGGACGACGACGAGCACCTGGCGAAGCTGCGCGGCTTCGCGCAGGACTCCGGCGAGGGCCGGTGGACGGTGGAAGCCGCCATCGACAACGCCGTGCCGCTGCCCGCGATCACGGCCTCGCTCTTCGCCCGGTTCGCCTCGCGCCAGGACGACTCCCCGCAGATGAAGATGATCGCCGCGCTGCGCAACCAGTTCGGTGGCCACGCCGTCGAGTCCAAGAGCGAGAACTGATCCACAGCCTGTGGGGAACGCCAGCCGTTTCCCACAGGCCTCTCAGCAAGTGAAGTAAGCCGGGGGAGGTCGGCGCACACCATGCACGTCACGCATCTGTCGCTGGCCGACTTCCGCTCGTACTCCCGGGTCGAGGTCCCTCTCGATCCGGGAGTCACCGCGTTCGTGGGCCCGAACGGCCAGGGCAAGACGAACCTCGTGGAGGCCGTCGGCTATCTCGCCACGCTCGGCAGCCACCGGGTCTCCTCGGACGCCCCCCTGGTGCGCATGGGCGCCGAGCGTGCCGTCGTCCGGGCCGCGGTCCAGCAGGGCGAGCGCCAGCAGCTGGTCGAACTGGAGCTCAACCCGGGCAAGGCCAATCGCGCCCGGATCAACAGGTCCTCGCAGGTCAGGCCCCGCGATGTGCTCGGGATCGTCCGCACGGTGCTGTTCGCCCCCGAAGATCTGGCGCTGATCAAGGGCGACCCGGGTGAGCGCCGTCGGTTCCTAGACGAGCTGATCACGGCGCGTTCCCCGCGCATGGCCGGTGTGCGGTCCGACTACGACCGTGTGCTGAAGCAGCGCAACACCCTCCTGAAGTCGGCGGCCCTGGCACGGCGGCACGGTGGCCGCACCATGGACCTGTCCACCCTCGACGTCTGGGACCAGCACCTCGCGCGCGTGGGTGCGGAGCTGCTCACCCAGCGGCTCGACCTGATCGCCGCGCTGCAGCCGCTCGCCGACAAGGCGTACGAACAGCTGGCACCCGGCGGCGGCCCCGTCTCGCTGGAGTACAAGCCGTCGGCGCCCGGCGATGGCCACACCCGCGAGGTGCTGTTCGAGCAGCTGATCGCCGCCCTCGAAGAGGTGCGCAAGCAGGAGATCGAGCGGGGCGTGACGCTGGTCGGCCCGCACCGCGACGACCTGCTCCTCAAGCTCGGCCAGCTCCCCGCCAAGGGGTACGCGAGCCATGGCGAGTCCTGGTCGTACGCCCTGGCGCTGCGCCTGGCCTCGTACGACCTCCTGCGCGCGGAAGGCAATGAGCCCGTGCTCGTCCTGGACGACGTGTTCGCGGAGCTCGACGCGCGCCGCAGGGAGCGCCTCGCGGAGCTGGTGGCGCCGGGCGAGCAGGTCCTGGTCACGGCCGCGGTCGACGACGACGTGCCGGGCGTGCTCGCCGGGACGCGGTTCGCGGTGGCGGACGGCGCGGTGGAGCGCGTATGACGCACGTCAACAGGGAGCGCGCATGAGCGCCGAAGAGCCCGCCAAGGACACCCCCTTGGACGCTCCCCAGGAGAAGCCGAAGACCCCCGAGCCCTCCGGCGTCGACCTCGCCCGGGTCGCCCTCCGCGCGGCCAAGGAACAGGCACGCGCGCGTGGCGACGCCGCGCAGCAGAAGAAGCAGGCCCGCAGGGGCGGCCTGCGCTCCGGCGCGCGCGCCGACGGGCGTGACCCGCAGCCGCTCGGCTCCGCCATCAACCGCCTGATCACCGAGCGCGGCTGGGAGACGCCGGCCGCGGTCGGCGGGGTGATGGGCCGCTGGCCGCAGATCGTCGGCGAAGACCTGGCCAACCACTGCGTCCCGCAGCGGTACGACGAGAACGAGCGCGTCCTGACCGTCCAGTGCGACTCCACGGCCTGGGCGACGAACCTGCGGCTCCTGGCCCCCCAGCTGGTCGCGCGCCTCAACGAGGACCTGGGCCACGGCACCGTGCGCCTCATCAAAGTCCTCGGTCCCGGCGGCCCCGCGCGCCGCTTCGGACCCCTGCGCGCGCCGGGCAGCATGGGCCCCGGGGACACCTACGGCTGAGGCCGTACCGGGTGGTAGCTCAAGGTTGACACCCCGAAGCGCTGAGTGCCGCTGTGAGCCTCTTAGAGCCCCGGGCCGCATATGGGGAGTCGGATGATGCCGGTTCAGGACGGCACATGCGGACTCAGGTACCGGCAAACCCCCATCACTGTCGGCGCTACCGGTAGACTGGAAGCTAATCGCGCCCCACGCGTGGGACGCATAGAACAACGCTGACTATCGCTGAACGACGCAGCCGCTCCGGCCACCGCCGGGTGCTTGGCCTGTGCTGTGCCAGAAAGGGCGCTTCGTGGCCGATTCCGGCAACCCCAACGAGAACATCCCGTCCACCGTCGCTGGCGAGAACGGCGAGGTCACAGCCTTGTACGACGCCAGCGCGATCACCGTCCTCGAGGGTCTGGACGCGGTCCGCAAGCGACCTGGCATGTACATCGGGTCGACCGGCGAGCGTGGCCTGCACCACCTCGTGCAAGAGGTTGTCGACAACTCCGTCGACGAAGCCCTCGCCGGGCACGCGGACACAATCGACGTCACGATCCTCGCCGACGGCGGCGTACGCGTCGTCGACAACGGCCGAGGCATCCCGGTGGGCATCCACCCCGTCGAGAAGAAGCCGGCCGTCGAGGTCGTGCTCACCGTGCTGCACGCGGGCGGCAAGTTCGGCGGCGGCGGATACGCGGTCTCCGGTGGTCTGCACGGCGTCGGTGTCTCCGTCGTGAACGCACTGTCGACGAAGCTCGCCGTGGACATCAGGACCGACGGCTACCGCTGGACCCAGGACTACAAGCTGGGTGTGCCGACGGCCCCGCTCGCCAAGCACGAGGCGACCGAGGACACGGGCACCACGGTCACCTTCTGGGCCGACCCGGACGTCTTCGAGACGACCGAGTACTCCTTCGAGACGCTGGCACGGCGCTTCCAGGAGATGGCGTTCCTCAACAAGGGTTTGACGATCAAACTCACTGATGAGCGCGATTCGGCGAAGGCGACGGCGGGTGCGGACTCGGCCGAGGCCACCGACGACGAGGCCGCCGAGGCCCGCACGGTGACGTACTACTACGAAGGCGGCATCGTCGACTTCGTGAAGTACCTCAACTCCCGTAAGGGAGAGATGATCCACCCGACCGTCATCGACGTCGAGGCCGAGGACAAGGAGCGCATGCTCTCGGCCGAGATCGCCATGCAGTGGAACTCGCAGTACACCGAAGGTGTCTACTCCTTCGCGAACACGATCCACACGCATGAGGGCGGTACGCACGAGGAGGGCTTCAGGGCCGCGCTGACGGGCCTGGTCAACCGGTACGCGCGCGAGAAGAAGCTGCTGCGCGAGAAGGACGACAACCTCACGGGTGAGGACATCCGCGAGGGCCTGACGGCGATCATCTCGGTGAAGCTGGGCGAGCCGCAGTTCGAGGGCCAGACCAAGACCAAGCTGGGCAACACGGAGGCGAAGACCTTCGTGCAGAAGGTCGTGCACGAGCACCTCACGGACTGGTTCGACCGGAATCCGAACGAGGCCGCGGACATCATCCGCAAGGGCATCCAAGCCGCCACGGCCCGCGTCGCCGCCCGCAAGGCGCGGGACCTGACCCGTCGCAAGGGCCTGCTCGAATCGGCCTCGCTGCCCGGAAAGCTCAGCGACTGCCAGTCGAACGACCCGACGAAGTGCGAGATCTTCATCGTCGAGGGTGACTCCGCCGGTGGTTCGGCGAAGTCCGGCCGTAACCCGATGTACCAGGCGATCCTGCCCATTCGAGGCAAGATCCTGAACGTCGAGAAGGCACGGATCGACAAGATCCTTCAGAACCAGGAAGTCCAGGCCCTCATCTCGGCCTTCGGCACGGGTGTGCACGAGGACTTCGACATCGAGAAGCTCCGCTATCACAAGATCATCTTGATGGCGGACGCCGACGTCGACGGTCAGCACATCAACACCCTGCTCCTGACGTTCCTGTTCCGCTTCATGCGGCCGCTCGTCGAGTCCGGCCACGTCTACCTCTCGCGGCCGCCGCTCTACAAGATCAAGTGGAGCCGGGACGACTTCCAGTACGCGTACTCGGACCGCGAGCGCGACGCGCTGGTCGAGCTCGGCCGCCAGGCCGGCAAGCGCTTCCGGGACGACTCGGTCCAGCGATTCAAGGGACTCGGTGAGATGAACGCCGAGGAGCTGCGCATCACGACGATGGACCAGGACCACCGCGTGCTCGGCCAGGTCACCCTGGACGACGCGGCGCAGGCCGACGACCTCTTCTCGGTGCTGATGGGAGAGGACGTCGAGGCACGGCGCTCGTTCATCCAGCGCAACGCCAAGGACGTCCGCTTCCTCGACATCTGAGTCGGCCGTACAAGCCGCACCTCGAAAGGACTTTGACCAGCAATGGCCGACGAGAACACCCCTGTGATGCCCGAAGAGGAGCCCGCCATCCCCGGCGTGGGCATGCGTGTCGAGCCTGTCGGGCTCGAGACGGAGATGCAGCGCTCGTACCTCGACTACGCGATGTCCGTCATCGTGTCGCGTGCGCTGCCCGACGTACGGGACGGCCTGAAGCCCGTGCACCGTCGCGTCCTGTACGCGATGTACGACGGCGGATACCGCCCCGAGAAGGGCTTCTACAAGTGCGCCCGCGTCGTCGGCGACGTCATGGGCACCTACCACCCGCACGGCGACTCCTCCATCTACGACGCCCTGGTCCGCCTGGCCCAGCCGTGGTCGATGCGGATGCCCCTGGTGGACTCCAACGGCAACTTCGGCTCCCCGGGCAACGACCCGGCGGCCGCCATGCGGTACACCGAGTGCAAGATGGCGCCGCTGGCCATGGAGATGGTCCGTGACATCGACGAGGAGACCGTCGACTTCACGGACAACTACGACGGCCGCAACCAGGAGCCGACGGTCCTGCCGGCGCGCTTCCCGAACCTGCTGATCAACGGCTCGGCGGGCATCGCGGTCGGCATGGCCACCAACATCCCGCCGCACAACCTCCGCGAGGTCGCGGCGGGCGCGCAGTGGGCGCTGGAGCACCCGGACGCCTCGCACGAGGAGCTGCTCGACGCTCTCATCGAGCGCATCAAGGGCCCCGATTTCCCCACCGGCGCACTAGTAGTGGGCCGAAAGGGCATCGAGGAGGCGTACCGCACGGGCCGTGGCTCCATCACGATGCGCGCGGTCGTCGCGGTCGAGGAGATCCAGAACCGCCAGTGCCTGGTGGTCACCGAGCTCCCCTACCAGACCAACCCCGACAACCTCGCGCAGAAGATCGCCGACCTGGTCAAGGACGGCAAGGTCGGCGGCATCGCCGACGTCCGCGACGAGACGTCCTCGCGCACGGGACAGCGCCTCGTCGTCGTCCTCAAGAGGGACGCGGTCGCCAAGGTCGTACTGAACAACCTCTACAAGCACACCGACCTCCAGTCGAACTTCAGCGCCAACATGCTGGCGCTCGTCGACGGCGTGCCGCGCACCCTCTCCCTGGACGCGTTCATCCGCCACTGGGTGACGCACCAGGTCGAGGTCATCGTCCGGCGTACGAAGTACAGGCTGCGCAAGGCCGAGGAGCGGGCCCACATCCTGCGCGGCCTGCTGAAGGCCCTGGACGCCATCGACGAGGTCATCGCACTCATCCGGGCCAGCCAGACCGTCGACGTCGCGCGTGAGGGCCTGATGGGCCTGCTCTCGATCGACGAGATCCAGGCCAACGCCATCCTCGAGATGCAGCTGCGCCGCCTCGCCGCCCTGGAGCGCCAGAAGATCGTCGCCGAGCACGACGAACTGCAGGCGAAGATCAACGAGTACAACGCGATCCTGGCCTCGCCCGAGCGGCAGCGCCAGATCATCAGCGAGGAGCTCGCGGCGATCGTCGACAAGTTCGGCGAGGACCGTCGCTCGGCGCTCGTGCCCTTCGACGGCGACATGTCCATGGAGGACCTGATCGCCGAGGACGACATCGTCGTCACGATCACGCGCGGCGGTTACGTCAAGCGTACGAAGACGGTGGA
The DNA here is from genome assembly GCF_041435335.1 of Streptomyces sp. NBC_01283. Taxonomy (NCBI): domain Bacteria; kingdom Bacillati; phylum Actinomycetota; class Actinomycetes; order Kitasatosporales; family Streptomycetaceae; genus Streptomyces; species Streptomyces sp. NBC_01283. The sequence goes on along the minus strand of NZ_CP108430.1, from coordinate 4,637,682 downwards.
TTACCGCTCCCAGAAGCGCGGCGGCAAGGGCGTCCGCGGCACGAAGCTGAAGGAGGACGACATCGTCGACCACTTCTTCGTGTCGACGACCCACCACTGGCTGCTGTTCTTCACCAACAAGGGCCGGGTCTACCGCGCGAAGGCGTACGAACTGCCGGATGCCGGACGCGACGCCCGCGGCCAGCACGTCGCGAACCTGCTCGCCTTCCAGCCGGACGAGAAGATCGCCGAGATCCTCGCCATCCGGGACTACGAAGCGGTGCCCTACCTGGTGCTCGCCACCAAGGGCGGTCTCGTGAAGAAGACCCCGCTCAAGGACTACGACTCACCGCGCGCCGGTGGCGTCATCGCGATCAACCTCCGTGAGACGGACGACGGCAAGGACGACGAGCTGATCGGCGCCGAGCTCGTCTCGTCCGAGGACGATCTGCTGCTCATCAGCAAGAAGGCACAGTCGATCAGGTTCACCGCAACGGACGATGCGCTGCGTCCCATGGGGCGCGCGACCTCGGGCGTCAAGGGAATGAGTTTCCGCGGTGGCGACGAACTGCTCTCGATGAATGTCGTCAGGCCGGGTACTTTCGTCTTCACCGCAACCGACGGTGGGTACGCGAAGCGCACCAACGTCGACGAGTACCGCGTCCAGGGCCGTGGCGGCCTCGGCATCAAGGCCGCCAAGATCGTGGAGGACCGCGGGGAGCTCGTGGGCGCGCTGGTGACGGAGGAGACCGACGAGATCCTCGCGATCACCCTGGGCGGCGGTGTGATTCGTACGCGAGTCAACGAGGTCAGGGAGACGGGCCGTGACACCATGGGCGTCCAACTGATCAACCTGGGCAAGCGCGATGCCGTGGTCGGTATCGCTCGTAACGCCGAGGCCGGGCGCGAGGCCGAAGAGGTCGACGGAGACATCGTCGTCGATTCGGCCGAGGGCGAGCAGGCCGACGGTACGGACGAGGGCACGGAGTCCGCGGCCGAGTAGCGCGAGGAGAGAGTCATCGTGAGTGGAGCCACGGGCGCCGGAGCTAGTGGAGCCGGCCCAGCCGGTACAGACGGTGTCCGTGGCTCCGCCACTGATTCTCCCGACTCGCATGAGTCTCGTGGATCCCAGGGGGGAACCGTGACAGACACCCGAGGGCCGCAGCCCGCACAGTCAGCGCAGTACGGCGGCGGGACTCAAGGAGCCCAAGGGACCCAAGGGGGCCAGGGGGCGCAGAACGCCACCGGTGCTCTGCCCGGCGAGCGCCAGCCCCAGCAGCAGGGATCGCAGCCGTACCACCCGCCGCAGGCCTACCAGCAGGGATCCCAGACGGGCTCCGTGCGCAGGCCGCGGACGGGGGCGCGCACGATGCCTCGTACGCGCAAGGCGCGGCTGCGGGTGGCCAAGGCCGATCCCTGGTCGGTGATGAAGGTCAGCTTCCTGCTCTCCATCGCGCTCGGCATCTGCACGATCGTCGCGGCCGCCGTGCTGTGGATGGTCATGGACGCCATGGGCGTCTTCTCCACGGTGGGCGGCACGATCTCGGAGGCGACGGGCTCGAACGAGTCCAACGGCTTCGACCTGCAGTCCTTCCTGTCGCTGCCGCGCGTCCTGATGTTCACGACGATCATCGCGGTCATCGACGTGGTCCTCGCCACGGCGCTGGCGACGCTCGGCGCGTTCATCTACAACCTCTCCGCGGGCTTCGTGGGCGGCGTTGAGCTGACGCTGGCCGAGGACGAGTAGTTCTCGCCTCTCGTTTCCCGTTCTCTTCCCGCTCTCTTGGTTACTGGTCCAGGGTCTCGCTCGTACGGAGCGGGGCCCTGTTCCGTATTGCGGCTGGGCCGGGCAGTGGGGTGGTCGGACCCTGGGGTGGACCAGCCTGAGCCGGGCTGAGCCCGGCCCGCACGGCCGGCCCGGTGCCCGCGGAGGTATCGATTTTGGGACTGGCCCGCACGTGCGCTAATCTTCAGAGGTCAGCGCGCGGGACATACCGCAGCGCGGCGGGGCTATAGCTCAGTTGGTTAGAGCGCATCCCTGATAAGGATGAGGCCACAGGTTCAAATCCTGTTAGCCCCACCAGCACAAAGACCCCCAGCCAATCGCGGCTGGGGGTCTTTGACATCTACGGCTGACATCAGCCGATGAGCGGATCTTCCAACAGGTCGGCGAGCAGCGAGACGGCTTCCCGCTCCCCGTCGCCCACAACGTGTGTATAGACATCCATGGTCATGCTGATCTGGCTATGCCGAAGGATCGCCTGAGCGACCTTGGGATGCACCTTCAGGAACGCGAGCAGGGTGCCGCAGGTGTGCCGAGCGAGCCGGACCGTGATCCGGCGGACTCCGGCACGCTTCACCAGAGCGTTGAACATCCGCGAGAACCCGACCGGGTCCGTCAGCCCACCGCGCTCGGACGAGAAGATCACGTCGTAGCCCGGCTCTTGCGCCCAGGCATCACCGACGATCTTCCGCTCCAGCTCTTGCAGCGTTCGCCGCTCCTCCAGGGCTCGGGCGCAGAACTCTGGCAGGGGTAGAACCGCCTGTGAGGACTCAGTCTTGAGGTCCTTGAGGACCAGGCCCACGCCCTTCTCGCGCTGGACCTGCTTGGTCGGCGTGAACTGTCCGGTCTCGAAGTCGATGTCCTGCCAGCGCAGGCCCAGGACCTCACTGCGGCGAAGGCCGAGGACGAGCACCAGGACGCAGGCGGCATAGAAGCGGTGAGCACGCGACGCCCGGAGGAAGGTGATCGCCTCCGGGGCGTTCCACGCCTTGCTCTTGTCCTTGCTGACCTTGGGCATGTCGACCAGCAGGGCGACGTTCCGCGTGAGGATCTCCTCTTTCACGGCGCGATTGAGCGCGTTCCGGAGGGTCCGCAGGACCTCGAAGCGGGTAGCCGCGCCGACCTTCGCGCGCGTGAGAGCACTCATGAACGCACGGAGCTGCGCCGGAGTGAGCTTGACCATCGACTTCTTGCCCAGGTGGGGTTCGAGGTAGAGCCGCACCTTGGACTCGTACTTCACGTACGTGTTGTGCTCCTTCTCCGGCTTCACGATGTGCTCTAGCCAGTAGGCCAGCCACTCGCCGAGCGACCACGAGCGAGACGGCACCGGGATGCCGTTCCGTTCCTGGTCCTGGAGCTTGCCGAGCTTCTCGTTGGCTTCGTCCCACGTCCGGCCGTACACGTACTTACGGACGCGGTTGCCGTCCGAGTCGGTGACGTACGCGGCTCCCTGGTAGCGGCCATCTGCCCGCTTGGTGATCGTTCCTCCGCCGTTGGGGCGTCGCTTGGCCATCAGGCAGCCTCCCCGATCTGACCGGTGATGAAGTCGCGAACCGCCTGGTCCGGGATACGGCGGCACCCGTCGACCTTGATGGACACCAGACGGTGCGTGCGGATCAGGTCGTAGACCTTGGTCCGACCTACCTTGAGTCGCGCCATGACATCGGGCACGGTCAGCAACTCGGGTACGGCGGTGGTCACGTGACGGCTCCTTCCATGTCGAGGAGCGTGGCTTTCTCCTCGCGGGCGAGTTCGCGGTTCTGCTCGATGTCGCGGCGGATGTTGGCCGCCAGCCAGGATTCGCCGGGGGTGTGGCCGTGCCCGGCGTAGGTCCAGTGGGCGAGGGTGAGGGTGGTCTCCTCCGGGATGTCGCCGGGGTCGGGCAGCCCGAGGGCGGCACGGTGTTGAGCGGCGCGGTAGTCGGCGCGGACCTGGCGCAGGGCGCCGAGGGTGGTCGAGTAGCGGCGCGACTTGGTGGAGAAGTGGCCACGGAAGCCGAGCATGTGGGCCCAGTCGCGGAGCTTGCGGTCTGGGTAGGCGTGGTGGAGGTCGAGGCAGGCTTCGATGAGCCGTCGGGGGTGGTCGGGCACGCCAAGCAGGGCCAGAGCCTCCTTGTTGCCGATGCGGCGGTCGACGGTGCCGGTGGTCTCGGCGGCCTTGGTGGCGTACTTCGCGACGTAGGAGGCCACGGCCTGTTCCGTGATCTCGGAGCCGTCGCCGAACGCTTTGACCGGCTGGACGTCGAGCCGGTCACCCCAGCGCAGGACGCGGGCGGGCTGGTCGCCGGAAGCCAATAGGTCGACACGAACACGGGACGCGGCGGCATGAATGGCGTCGGTGAGCAGCTGGAGGGTTGCCCAGAGCGGGGGCGGGGTGTCGGGTCCCTCTGGACCGTCGAACCGAATCACGGCGTGGAAGTGGATCGCACCGCGCTTCTGGTACTCGGCGACCTTGCCGAAGGACAGCCGGGCCTGTTCCTTCGCGGCATTCTGGGTGAGCCCGGCGCGGGCGGCGATCTCGCGGCGCAGGTAGATCGTGAAGAAGCGCCACAGCTCGGAGGCGTGGTTGTTCCACAGCACCGAGCCCGCGTAGTCGTAGGTCTCCGGGTCGAGCGGGGTGCCCAGCTCGGATGCGTCCTCCGAGTGCCGGGTGCCGCAGCGGCAGGCACGGGAGCCAGGCCGATTGTGGACCGGGCCGAAGCTGGGTGCGGTGAGGGTGGCGAAGACGCGGGGGTGTTCGCGCACGGTGTGCGGGGTGCCCTTGTCCGGGTCGCCGACGAGACCGGCACGGATCAGGTGGTAGGTGTCCCCGGCGTAGGTCCAGGCGCACGAGGGGCAGCGCGAGGCACGGCGGTTGCCGCAGGCGACCCGGAGTCTGCCGCCGGGTTCGTGCTCGGTGGAGTAGGAGTAGAGGGCCTGTCCGGTGGTGCGGTCGCGGGTGACGGTGGCGCCCTGGAGGTGGATCGGGTCGGAGCAGCCGCCGGTGCGGCGGATCTGGTCTTGGACGCGGTCGAAGCCGGGAGATCCGGCCACCCTCAGGATGTCGATGAGGGTGGCCGGGTCCAGGCCCGCCATGGTGGCGGTGTCGGTCATCAGCAGGTCACCGTCCGGCGCGAGCGAAGGCGGCGGCCGGGGTGGTGTGACCGTGGCCGTTGCAGGTGCGGCAGTCGGCCTGAAGGGTCACGCGGGAGCCGTCGCGGTTGCGGGCGCCGGTGGTGATGGCGACGGTGGCAAAGCCGTCGCAGTCGCGGCAGATACGACGGGCAGGAGTGGGCTGGGCCATGATGGGACTTCCCTTTCGGGTCCGTTGGATCTGGATGGGCGGAGCCGTCCGGGGCGGCGGAAGTTTGGCGACCGAGGCCGCCCCGGGGGGCGCTAGTACCTGCGAGAGCGACTCTTGGACCGAACAGGCCGTGAGCGCGTAGGGCGCCTGCGAGGTGAGCGGGAGCGGCCCTTGGAGGTGCGGCCGGATGAACCGCTGCTCTTGGATGCGCGGTTGAGCGTGTAGCTGAGACCGCAGCTCGCGGAAAGGACCGCGATGATGGATGCGGCGATGATCTGGACGACGAAGGCGAGCACCAGCAGCACGACCGCGCATCCTGCGGTGATGGCCAGGGTGAGCAGGATCGGGCCCTTGTAGGAGCGGGGGGCCTCCTGCACGATCACGACCGCTCGCGGGTCGGTGCCGGGCGGAAGACGCTCGTAGAGATCGGCGGGGATGTGACCGGCACGGAACTGTTCGTCAGGCAGTCGCATGGGACGGCGCTCCCTCGTCAGACCGTGCAGCGGTGGGTGCGGGCCGCGAGTTCAGCCGCCGAGCGATTGCCATGCTCGGTGGAGAAGCCGCAGTTCGGAGCCGTGCAGGCGGCAGTGTGCTTGGTGCGTCCGCGTCCGTCCTTGTAGCTGGCGACCTTGACGGGACCGATAAGGATCAGGTCGTAGAAGCGGTTCGGGCGAGGCATGGTGGATCTCCTCTCGTGTCAGGCGAGTTGGGCGACGAGCGTGCTGGCGAGTGCTTCGGGGACCCCGAGCCGGGCGCGCAGGGTGGCCGCGTCGATCCGGGTTCCGGTCCGTGTGTGGTGCTCGGTTGCGACCTTCCGGGCGTGCTCGATGAGCGCCGGGGGAACCGCAGGGGCCACCGCTTCGGGCAGCGCTGCAACCGGCTCGGAAATGGGGATCTCTTCGTGCTCGGGTTCCGGGTCCGGGGTGGGATTTTCAGGTGCGGGGGCCGGGGCTGCGGGCGCCGGCGGAACCGGCACCCGGTCCCCAGCCGGGTTGGGTGAGTGGGCCAAGAGTGTGCCGCCGAGGAAGGCCAGCGCGGGCCATCCGGCAACGCCGAACCGCAGCCAGGCCGGGGGGTGCTGCATGTCCAGGAATCCGGCGGTGGCCACGTTGGCGCCCAGCGAGGCCACCAGGGCGACCACGAACCAGCACCAGGCCAGCCGGGACGGTCCACCGGCCCGGAGCCGACGCCAGGCGGCGACCAACAGCAGGTCAACCGAGATCGGGTAGGCCCAGGCTTTCCAGCCGTCTTGTCCGGCAGCGGCGGCAAGGTCATGCAGGTGAGCGAAGGACAGCGCACCGGCGATGACGGCTTGCACGAGCACCGCATCCACGCGGATCGAGCGGTTCATGTCCTCACCTCCTTCGTGGGGTTGAGCCAGGGCGGGGATTCGTGTCCTGTCGCCCACCCCGGCGCGGTCAGCGTCGGTCGAAGCCGGGGCACCCGTTGACCATGTGGTCCACGCACTGCGGGCAGTCCCCCCTCAGGCCCCTGTGCACCGTGCGGTCATGGGCGTGCCTCCAGCACTGCGGGCACTCGTCCTCAGGCGTGGACTCAGCGGTACGCGGCGACTTTCCGAACAGAGCCATCACGGGGTTCCTCTCCTGTTGGCGGCGGGTGTTCAGTCCTGGAGCGCTTCGCCGGTGCCCCAGCACTTGGTGCACAAGGCGGTCTGCTGGTTGGCGGTGGCGCGTCCCTTGCGGGCGCCGACCCGGACGGTTTCGGTGATCTCGCCCTTGCCCTTGCACTCCGAGCACTTCTTGACCCGGGGCTTGGCGGCGGGCTTGCGTACGGCCATGAGCGGTCTCCCATCTGGCTTTTGGCATGGGGCGGGTAGGGACGTGGCGCGAGATGGTCACGCCGACCGGGAAGCGGGGATGCGCTGTTACTCGGTGACCGGCCGTGGATTCACCAGCGGCGGGGCAGGCTCCGGCGGCTCGGGGCGCACGAGCGGCCGGAAGGGGGCCAAGAAGGCCAGCTCGGGAGTGAGATGAGTGAACTCCCGGCAGATAGCCGCAGCCTCAGCGGGCGTCATGGCGGGAGTGCGGATACGGGACCAGCCGCCGGAGGAGTCACCGGCCACCGCCACCCCGGGGCGATCCGGTGCGATGGTGGTCACAGCCTGGACCGCTTCAGGGGCGATGTCCCCCAGGCCCATCTCACCGGTCTGTTTGTCGTTGACGCGGTGCACGACGCGGCCGGTGAGCTGGGCTCGGAGTGTGGTGGCGCCCTTGCCGAGTTCGGAGCCGAAGCGCTGCCCGCAGATCTCCAGGTAGATGCCGATCGCGCGGGCCATCTGCGAGAGCCGGACCATCTGCATGACCATCTGGTCCCGGGCCGCTTCATCCTTCTTGGCGGCCACGAGGAAGAGTTCGGCGACCTCGTCGACCAGGACCACCAGCGGCACCGGGCGGGCATCCTCCGGCAGGTCCCACAGGTCGGAGGCGCCGTGCAGGCTGAGCAGGTCGAAGCGGTCTTCCATCTCGATGACCAGTGCGTCCAGCAGGCGTCCGGCCTCTTGGGGGGTGGTCGCCAGCGCCGACAGGCGAGGGGCGTACCGGCTCTGTTCCACCCCGCGCTTGCAGTCGATGCCGACCAGCCCCACTGGCAGTTTCGCCAGACCGGCGACCAGGTTGCGCTGATACATCGACTTGCCCGACTGGTTGGCACCGAGCGTCAGGGCGTGCGGCACCTGGGGATAGTCCCGGGCGAACACCGAGCCGTCCTCCCGCAGCGCGACGGGAACGACCATCGGGCCGTCGACCTTCGAGCGCGGCATGCGGACCCGGGCAAGGACGTCATAGCCGGTCATCCGGAGTTCGACGATGCCTGGACGGGTCTCCCGCACGATTACCGAGCGAACTCCCCACGCGTGCCGCAGCCGTTCAGAGGCCGCCGCCAGATCCGCTGGTTCCAGCCCGGCGGGGAGCCGCAGGGAGATTCGTAGTCCGGTGGAGGTGGGCCGCACCCGGCGGACCTTCGGGGGCTGCGGCCGAACCTCCCGCCGGGCCACGTTGCGGGTCATGAACGCCCGCAGGCCCGAGGGCTGCACCGTGAGCCCGCAGACCTCCATCGTGGAGCGGTAGGTCAGCATGAACCGGCCCCAGGTGAGCGGCAGGCCGACCAGCGACCAGTACACGCGAGGAGCGCGGACCTTCGCGAAGCCGAGTCCACCGGCGACCGCCGCGACAGCGGCAAGCAGTAACCAGCCGGTCAGGTTCTCCATGATCAGGACCCCGTCGTGATGGCGACGGCACGGAAGGAGATGCCGTGGCGCTTCTGGCCGTTGAACTCGTTCTCCCAGTCACGCGCCTTGAGGCCGACCACCGAGACATGCATGCCCGGCGTCAGGCTCTCCGGGATACCCGTCTCCGGCACAGTCACCTGGTAGAGGTTCCCCTCTCCCTCGTCCGAGATGAGCAGGCCCACCGTCGACAGAGCCGCGCCGGTTTCCCGGTCCATGGCCCGCTCGCCGGTCTGCTTGTTGATGACCTTGGGCGTCGGGGCGGTCGCCACGAACACCACAGCGGTCGAAACGTCGATCTTGAAGGACGGCATGGAAGTTCTCCTCACAGAGGGTGAGAGCGGGAGTGGAATCAACCTCCCTAGGGAGATTGAAGCGCACCTCCCTAGGGAGGTCAACCATCCTTTTCAAGGGTGCCGTCACAAAGCGACTCAAGGGCACAGCAAAAAGGCCCACCGAAGTGGGCCTTTGTGTTCACTTGCTTAAATTCTGATGGAGCGTCAGCTGTCGAAGGTGTAGCGCAGGGCGTAGGCGCCAGCATCCAGCAGCATCCGGTTGACCTCGACCGCGCGCCCCTCCGATGTGAGGGCCGTTCGACAAATCTCGATCACTGGCGTCCCCGGAAGGATGGCCAGAGCCGATGCTTCCTCAGAGTTGGGCATACGAGCTCGCAGGTCCTCGCCGAAGCGAACGGGTTCAGCTCCAAGCTCCGCCAGGCGCTTATAGATACCGCCCTCGCCGGGGTCAGGTTGAGCGATACGAGACCCTCGCACCAGATCGGCAGACAGATAGGAGACAGCCCTGAGCACCGGCTCATCGTCCACTAGGTACCGCCGACTGCGCACAACCACGCGCGCACCTTCATCGAGCCCAAGCGCGCGGGCCGCCCAACGAGGAGCCTCCTCCTCGCGAACCTCCAGATCGGCGACGGTCATTGGGCGCTCGCCGACATCGCTCGACCAGATCGACTCACCCGCATCCCGCCGTTCCCGCGAAAGGCGCTTCGTGGCGTCACGAAGGATCGGCTTGAACTCCCGCACGTACGTGCCGGAGCCGGGGCGTGAGACCGCAGCACCTTCCGCCACGAGCAGTTTCAGTGCGCCGCTCGCTGTCATCTTGGCCACGCCGTATTCCCTGACGAGCGCGGGCTCCCCTGGGAGTCGAGCACCAGGCCCGAACTCACCATCATCGATCCGTGCCCGCAGGTCGTCGGCGATCTGCCGCGCCGTTTCGGGCATCGATCAGCCTCCAGGTCCCTAGGGTGGTTCCACCGTACCGGTGACTACCACCGAGCGCGAAGACAAGAGCGGAAGGAATTCACAGAGTGCGCAAATCCCTACATTCGGTATCCGTGGTGGGGGTCGTCATACGTGAGGACGGACGCGTGCTGGTGATCCGTCGTGCCGACAACGGGCGGTGGGAACCGCCAGGCGGTGTGCTTGAGAGGGACGAGAAGATCGAGGTTGGGGTGTGCCGCGAGGTCTATGAAGAGACCGGGATCAAGGTGCACGTCGAGCGGCTCACCGGGGTCTACAAGAACATGACGATGGGTGTCGTCGCCCTGGCCTTCCGATGTCGGCCGAATGGTGGTCGCGAACAGCTCTCGGACGAGTCGACCGCTGTGGAGTGGCTACCCCCGGACGAAGCCATGACCAAGATGAGTGAGGCCCACAGCGTCCGCATCGCAGATGCCCTGACCGACGACCTGGTGCCCCACATCCGAACCCATGACGGCCGCAAGCTCATCGAGCCGGACGGCAACTAGGCCAACTGCCCGTGGGTCGAAGAGCTGTTACGAGTTTCTCTACCTCATCAAGCACCCGGCTGCGCTCCGCTCCGCCGGGCGGGCTTCCCGGCTCCGCTCGGGGCTGCCGCTCCTGCCTCCGGCCCGCTCCGCCCCGGCTGCGCCGACGCCCGCCCACACATGGATAAGGCCCGGGGCCATGAGCCGAACACCGTAACCATGGCGGCCCTGGTCAAGGACATGCCTCCGGCGGGGGCGCTCTGACTCTGGGATGGCGGGGGCGCCGCTTGCGAGTGCCGGGCGAATGGGGCGGGCGTAGGAAGCTCCCATCCCGTCTGCCATCGACCCAGGCAGAGCCGAGCGGACGCGGCCCAGGGCGTCAAGGTCGTTCGTACAGTGGCGCGCTCCACCTTGACGCCCTGAACCACGCCCACTCCACGGTGTGTGGGTCGACGGCAGACGGGATGGGAGCTGGGGTGAGTGGTGGGTGGAGGACGGGGCGCGAGGGGATACTGCCGACGTGAACGCCACCGTCGCAGTCGCAGCCATCACAGCCGGATCTACTCTTTGTGGTGCTGCGTTAACCGGCGGTTTCACCCTCTGGTTGCATGCGAAGCAGAGTGCTTCCCAGCGCGCGTCAGCTCGGGAAGAAGCGCGTCGCACTGCCTACGCCACGTTTCTGACCGCAGCGACACAAGCATGGATGGCGCTCGACGACATATGGACGTTGAGGCCGCCCTCACACCTCTCCGAGCAGGCGCCAGCCCAAATCGCCACAGCCGAAGCGGCCCTCAAAGACCTGGACCACGCTATGCACGTGGCAGTGCTCCACGGCCAGTAGAGGTGAGCGAGCCCGCTGGAGCCATCTACTTCAAAGCAGTCGAGGAGTATGTGACCGCTACCGGCCTGCTGCTGAATGGCACAGGCCGACGTGAGACAGCGTCACAGCTTCACGGAAGAACGGCCCCCGACCGAGCAGGCCGCCTAAGTCAGCGACATGTCTTCGTCGTGGTGGCTCGCCGGGCATCCGGAGGGGAACAGCACCTCTGAGCAGCCCACAGCGAGTGTCGCTGGAAGTGAAATCGTGTTGTCGCTCTCGTGCCAAAACAGATGGAGCTGGACGCGCATACCTCGGGAGAGGCAGGGGGCGCCTTTTCAAGACGGCCCGGACTCGTGACATCAGCACCTGACACCAACACGGACGGACGACGTCGGTCTACGCCGAACCTCGGCAGCCGTCGAGCAGGGGCAGGCGTGCGGTTAGACGAGGTCGAGGAGCCCCATTGATCGACCTGATAAGGATGAGGCCACAGGTTCAAATCCTGTTAGCCCCACAGATACGAAGAAGACCCCCAGCCGACGGGCTGGGGGTCTTCTTCGTATCTGTGTCTTCGTCTGTCTTCGTCTGTCTGTGTCTGTGGGGCTGTCTGTGTCTGCGGGGCCCTGGTGTGACTACGGCTCCGCGGCGAGCCCGCCCGGATGGGCTTCGGCCTCAATGGCCGTCTCCGTGCCGTCCGTGGGGAGGTGTCGGCAGCTCGGGGACGATCCGTGGGCCTCGGCGCGGATGCGTTGCTTCATCGTGGGCGGCAGGGACCGTTCGTACGCTGCTGCCCAGTAGGCCGCGAGCGGGGCCGTCATGGCCGGCGTGCTCTTGCACGTTTCCGTGGCCTGCTGCACGGGCGTGGCCGCCGTTGCCGTGGTCGTGAATCCCAGTGTGGCGAAGAGTGCGAGGAAGGCGGTGATGAGCGTGGTCCACAGCTTCATGGCCTTGGTGCCGGTCATGGCGTCTCACTTTCGGGTTGGGCGATTTGCGTACTTTCCTCATGATGTGTATGCGGGGCCGAGAGTGGGGGACCGACGCTCGTGGCGCGTCGATGTTCAGATGAACACCACCCGTATGGCCGTAAAAGGCCCCTGGAGGGCCTGGCAGAGGTCCGGGCGAGGTCCGGAGCGGTGAATGTCGCGGCGGGCCGTGAGGCGGCGGAGAGCGGCGATGCCCGATTCGACTGCTGTGTTCAGGGCGGCAGTTGGGGTGGATCCAGGTCACCGATCGGTATCGGTCGGTGTGTATAGTCGGGCGCCAGAGGTCCCTTACGTCAAGAAAGACGAGGTCGCGCGGTGAAGAAGCTTCTCCTGGTCGCACTGGCCGCCATCGGCGGGCTCCTCGTGTACCGCCAGATCCAGGCGGATCGCGCCGAGCAGGATCTGTGGACGGAGGCGACTGACTCCGTGCCCACGGGTTCGTGAGTACCGACAACAGTCTCTTTACAGAGCCCCGGTCGCTTCTGCGGCCGGGGCTCTGTGCTGTCCGGATCTCTTCGGTCCTGCGGCCGATCCGGTTTGCGCGGGCAAGCTCTCGCCTTGCGTGAGCAAAGACTGTCGGGCTTCCGCGTGAGCAGAGGTTGTCGTGCTTCCGCGTGGGCATAGTGGGCGGGACGGCTGGGGCTCAGGGGAGGGGTGGCGCGTGATGGGGCGGCTGGGCAGAGGCCGGGCGATGTCGGCCGTGGGGGCGGCAGCACTGTGCGCGGTGATGGCGTTCCAGGCCCCGGGACAGGCCGGGGCCGCGGCGGGCGGCACGTCGAGTCCGAACCCGGGTCCGAACGCGAGCCCGTACGCCTTCGCCGAAGGGGCCACGTCGGTCGACGGCGCGCAGAACAGCGTGGACAGCGTGAGGCTTACGCCCGGGGCTACGTACAAGAGCTCCCTCGCGCGCGGGGGCAAGGTCTACTACCAGCTCCGACTCGACGCCAGTGAGACCGTGTACGTCTCAGCGACCGCCGTTCCCGGCCTTGATGCCAAGGTCGCCTATGGGGACGGCGTAGAGGTGTCCTTGCAGGACGCGAACGGCAACAACTGCGACTCCGGAGACGCGCGATTCGGTACGTCGCAGAGTCCGCGGCCCATTTCCGCCTGGGCGGTACGTGCGGTGGGCCCCGCCGAGAACCGGTGCAAAGCGGCCGGCACGTACTACGTGGTGGTGGAGCGGAACAGTGACCCCGGCTCCAGTACGGAGACGTGGGACACGGAGCTTCGTGTCGTCTCGGAGCCCGGAGTGTCCAAGAGAGGCTCCACGACGCCACCCGACTCGTGGAACTCCGCCTCGCCCACGCCGGCCGACGGTACACGCGAGGAACGCAGGGGCGGCACGGGCTTCAACGATGCGCGGGCGCTGAAGACGGGCGTCTGGGGCGACCGGATCAAGCCGGGCCAGACGCTCTTCTACCGTGTGCCGGTCGACTGGGGGCAGCAGATCTCCGCCAGTGCCGAGCTGGGCAGTGCGAGCGGGGGCAGGGACGAGTACGTCACGTCGGCGCTCGTGATGTCACTGGCCAATCCGGTTCGCGCACGCATCGACGACGCCGACACGGCATACGACGGCCAGCAGAAGACGACCGCGCTGAAACCAGTGGCTCCCGTGGCGTACGAGAACCGCTTCTCTCCGATGGACCGCGTGGCCGGAACCCGGTTCGCCGGGTGGTACTACCTCTCGGTCCACCTCAACCCGCAGGTCGCCCGGCAGTTCGGCAAGGGGCCGCTGGACCTGACGCTGCGGGTGAACGTCGACGGGGTGGCGAAGGAGGGGCCCGCGTACGTGGGGACAGCGCGGCCCGCCGACGAGTTCAGCGTCACCGGTGAGGACGAGGACGCGGCGGTGCGGGGTGAGACGGATGCCGGGAGCGGTGGCGGCAGCGGGAACGGCAAAGGCGACGGAGACGCCATGAAGGTGGTTGCCGCCGGTGGGTTCGGTGGTGGGGCCTTGCTGCTGACGGTCCTGGGTGTGTGGACGCTGATCGGGCGGCGGAGGGCTGCGGCTGCGGCTTCCGCTTCGACCGCGAACGGCAGTTGAGGGCGGCCAGACGTCAGATCTGGGTCAGGGCCCAGATGCCCACCGCGAAGCACGCCAGAGCGGCGAGCAGCATCGGGATCGCCACCTTCGCGGGCGGTCCCGGTCGTTTCTGTCGCCTCTGCCGGTGCGGAACCGGCCGGTGCTGGAGTGGAACCTGCGGGGCGTGGGCGGTGTATGGATAAGTAGGGGCGGATACGCCATGCGCCAGTTCCATCACGGAATGTGACGGATGGTGCGCCGGGAGCTGGGCGGGGGTCTGAGCCGGTACGTGGACTGGGACCGGAGCGGGAGCGGGAGTCGGAGCCGGAAACGAGTGGGGGGAGGGGACATGCGGGGACTGAGCGGGGGGACCGGGCGGCGGAGGCGGCGTTGCCGGTTGCTGTATCGGCTGGACCGGTGGCTGGGCCTGTACCTGCTGATCGTGCTGAGCCTGCTGCACCGACTGCACCGACTGCACTGGCTGCACCGGTTGCACCGACGGCGGCGTGGCCTGCGGTGGCATCGACTGCGGTGGCGTCGCCTGTGGAGGTGGTGGCGGAGGCGTCTGCGGGTAGCTGCCGGTCTGGGGTGCGGAGAGAGGCGGGGGCGGTACGGAAGGGGGAGCGAAGCCTGGCTGCTGCGGTGGGGCCGTGAGAGGGCCGTCGGGCCCGAACCCCTTTGGGAGCGGACCCAGTTGGTCGAAGATCTCCACGATCTCGTCGTCGGGCCCCGGCTCGGGCAGCAGCTCGGTGGCCGAGTTCAACGCCTTGCGCGCGCCCGTGGCGGTGCGGAACCGCGCTTGCGGATCCGGCTGCAGAAGCGTGGCGACGACCTGCCACAGCGGCTCCGGCACGCCCTGCGGCGCCCCAGGTGTGCCCTGCGCGGCGAAGTGCTCGATCAGCGCCTTGGCGTCCGGCTTGGCGCCCTGCAGCAGATAGAGGGCGACCAGGCCGACGGCGAAGAGATCGGCCGTGAAGTGCGGCTCGGCGCCCAGCATTTGCTCGGGCGCGAAGTAACCGGGCGTCCCCACGACGTGGTTGGTCTCCGTCAGGCGTGGCTCGCCCATCCGCATGGAGATGCCGAAGTCGGAGAGCCGCAGATGCGGGCGCGCGATGCCGGTGGCCTCGAGCAGGATGTTGGCGGGCTTGATGTCGCGGTGCACGACCCCCTCGGCGTGCACCGCCGCGAGCCCGGAGAGCAGCTGGTCCAGGAGCGTGCAGACCAGGCGGGGCGGCAGCGGGCCGTAATCCCCGACCACATGGGCCAGCGAGCCGCCGGCGACCAAGGCCATGGTGAACAGGACCTTGTCGTCGTCGGCGGCCCAGCTGGCGGGCGCGAGTACATGAGGGTGGTCGATCCGCAGCGCCTGCTCCCGCACGAAGCGCAGCAGCGCGTGCGCGTCGCTCTGCTGGAGGACCTTGGCCGCCACATAACGGCGCCGCCGGTGGTCCCAGGCGCGCCAGACCGCTCCGACTCCCCCGCGGCCGACCGGGTCGACCAGTTCGTAGCGGCCGGCGAAGACCTCACCCATGGTCGCGCATTGCTCCCCCTCCGGGCCGCCCGGTGGCCCGGTCGACGGCTCAGTTCTGGTGCGCCTCGTAGTGGGCGACCGCGTCCGCGGTGCGTCCGGCACCGTATACCCGGAGGAACTCTGCCAGTTCCGGGTGGGTCGGGGCGAGGGAGTCCGCGGCATCGATGATGTCGCCCGCCGCCGCGACGGAGCGCAACAGCGACTGGATCTCGCGCACCACGCGCTTCACCGTGGGCGCACCCGAACTCGTCGTCGCCTGCGTCGTGTTGGTCAGTACGGAGCCGCCCTGGGACTTCTTGATCTCGTCCATGCGGTCGGTGGCCTCGGCGGCGCTCACGCTGCCGTCGGCGACCTGGCCCGCCAGCTCCTGGAGGAGCTGGACGCGCTGGACGACCGCCGGGTTGCCGATCTTGGCGCGCTGTCCGCTCATCAGCTGGGACAGCATGGGCGCGGACAGACCGAGGACGCCGGCGAGGCGTGCCTGGTTGAGGCCCAGATCATCGATGAGACGACGGAAGAGCGCCCCCAGCGGCTCTCCGTACCAGTTCCGCTGGAGCTCTCGTGCTCTCGCGGTCGTCTCTTGTTGTGCGGCGTCCATTGCGTCTCCCCATCGCTTCCCCAAAAACCGTGGTTCGCTGCCGCGAACCACGCCGAGCATCTTACGGAGCGTGGTCGTTCACCGGGACCCCCAATCCTTTTGCGAGATCTGGGGGGAGACCCGGTACTCTGGTCTGCGTTGCTCACCGGAGCGGGAATCTTCCGGCTGGGCGCACCATTTTTGGGGCCTTAGCTCAGTTGGTAGAGCGCTGCCTTTGCAAGGCAGATGTCAGGAGTTCGAATCTCCTAGGCTCCACAGAAACGCCGTAGGGCGGGTGGTCCCCAGCTGGGGACCACCCGCCCTACGGCGTTTTCAGTACGGTCAGCGCAGGTCAGCGCAGGTCGTCGCGCTCCGAGGCTTCC
The DNA here is from genome assembly GCF_041435335.1 of Streptomyces sp. NBC_01283. NCBI lineage: Bacteria > Bacillati > Actinomycetota > Actinomycetes > Kitasatosporales > Streptomycetaceae > Streptomyces > Streptomyces sp. NBC_01283. The sequence continues at coordinate 4,621,333 of NZ_CP108430.1, read as the reverse complement.
GACTCGGCCTGCTTGGCCTGGACCTCGGGGTCGAGTGAGGCCTGACCGCTGCCGTCGACCGAAGTCAGCGGCGCGCTGTCGGGGACCTCGGTCGCGGCCGGCGGCTCGACGAGCCAGTCCGGGTTGGCCTGCTTGTCCCACCACTTCCAGGCGGCCACCGCGCCACCCGCGAGGACGCCCAGGACCACGAGGCCCTTGGCGACGCGTCCGGCGCGGGCCCGGCGGTTGTGCTTGCGGGCCAGCCGCTGGATCTCCTTGGGAGTGACCTCACCGCGCAGCGCGGCGAGGGCCGCGGCCCCGCGGGACGCCGCCTCGTCGCGGACGGGCTGAGCCACGGCCACGGCGTGCTCGATCCGGGGCTTCGAGTAGTCGGCGGCCTGCTTGGCTGCCTTGCGGGTCTGCTTGGCCGCCTTGCGGGTGCGGACAGCGGCTTCGTGCGCGGCGTGGTCGACCTTCGGCGGCACATGCGTACGGGCCTGCTCGATGCGCGGGCCGACGTGAGCGCCGTACTGGACACGGGCTTGCTCGGCGGCCTGCGACACCTTGGGCGCGAGGCGGGCACGGCTTTCGTGCGCGTAATGGACGGCCTGCTCCTTGGCCGTTCCGGCGTAAGGGGCCACCGCCTCCGCGGCATGCCGCACGCTGTCCCTAGCCGAACCGGTCGCGGCGCGCACGCTGTCGATGCGGGTCACAGGATCCTCCTCCTCGGTGGCTTATAGGTATGTCACCTTTCCACCCTTTCAAGGATCATGCCTTCCGGATCGCTCCGAGGCATGACGCAGCCGGGCATCCGGGTGCGATCATTCTGATCAAATCGGCACAAGGGGAGTGCTTTGCCGACAATGCCACGGATCGTCGCGGCGCGCGCCCACTCGGTGACTACTCGTCGCAATCCGGTCCGTGGGAGGATCGAACGTCACAGAGGACAACGGAAGGCAGACCGTGGCCGAGCAGCTTTACGCCACCCTGAAGACCAACCGAGGCGACATCGAGGTGCTGCTGCACCCCAACCACACGCCGAAGACGGTCAAGAACTTTGTCGAGCTCGCTCAGGGCGAGCGTGAGTGGGTCCACCCGGCGACCGGCAAGAAGACCACGGACCGGCTCTACGACGGCACGGTCTTCCACCGCGTCATCAGCGGCTTCATGATCCAGGGCGGCGACCCGCTGGGCAACGGCACGGGCGGCCCGGGCTACGAGTTCGCGGACGAGTTCCACCCCGACCTCGCCTTCGACAAGCCCTACCTGCTCGCCATGGCCAACGCCGGCCCGGGCACCAACGGCTCCCAGTTCTTCGTGACGGTCTCCCCGACCGCCTGGCTCACCCGCAAGCACACCATCTTCGGTGAGGTCACGGACCCGGCGAGCCAGAAGGTCGTCGACGAGATCGCGGCCACGCAGACCAACCCGCGCACCGACCGCCCGGTGAACGACGTGGTCATCGAGTCCGTCGTCATCGAGACCCGCGACGCCTGACACCGGCGCATCCCACCAGGGAACCAAACCGCCCCGCTCATCCGTAAGGAAGGGCGGGGCGGTGCGTTCGCACGCGTGGGCGTCGCCGTGCCTTCGTACGGAAATTGAGGGGACCCCATGGACCAGGCACCAGGCAGCCCGCAGGGGCCGAAGGACGCATCGCGCCTCCCCGGCTGCTATCGGCATCCGGACCGCGAGACCGGCATCAGCTGCACCCGCTGCGAGCGTCCGATCTGCCCGGAGTGCATGATCAGCGCCTCGGTCGGCTTCCAGTGCCCCGAGTGCGTGAGCGAGGGATCGGGCACCGGCCACGCGCCCACCGCGAACCAGCCGCGCACGCTCGCGGGCGGTTCGATCACCGACGACCCGCGTCTGGTCACCAAGATCCTGCTCGGTCTGAACGTCGCGGTGTTCATCGCCGTCCTCGCCATGGGCGACCGCCTGGTCAATGAGCTGGTCCTGATCGGGGCGTGGCCGCCGGAACCCTTCGTGCCGACCGAAGGCGTCGCCGAAGGCCAGTGGTACCGCCTGGTCACGTCGATGTTCACGCACCAGGAGGTCTGGCACATCGCGTTCAACATGCTCGGCCTGTGGTGGCTCGGCGCCCCTCTGGAAGCAGCGCTCGGCCGCGCCCGCTATCTCTCGCTCTACCTGCTGTCCGGCCTGGCCGGCGGGGCACTGACGTATGTCGTAGCGGCCCCGGACCAGGCCTCGCTCGGGGCGTCCGGGGCGATCTTCGGGCTGCTCGGCGCGACGGCGGTCCTGATGCGGCGCCTGAACTACGACATGCGTCCCGTCATCGCGCTGCTCGCGCTGAACCTGCTCTTCACCTTCACCTGGAGCGGCATCGCCTGGGAGGCGCACGTCGGCGGTCTGGTCGCCGGTGTCGCGATCGCGTACGGGATGGTGCACGCGCCCCGCGAGCGGCGGACGCTCGTGCAATGGGGGACCTGTGCCGTGGTGCTGGTCGTCATCCTGGTGACCGTGGTCGTCAGGACCGCTCAGCTCATCTGAGAACCCCCGGGACGGCCCCGTTGTCGTCCGATGGCCAAAGTTGTCCACAGCGTGTGCCCACGCTTGTGCATTCTGTGGGGAACAACAGTGCCCCTTGTCGCTGACCTGGGTTTCCCCAGGAAGGACAAGGGGCCTGTGAGGGCTTACGGGCGATCAGCCAGTCATACCGGCGTCAACACCGAGAGGGTTATCCACAGATCGTCGTTCTTTTCCCCAGCCCGTGCCGGAATGTGGATAGCGCTGTGGATAACTCAGGGCAAGGCTTGCGCACAGCCCTGCGGAGGTGGGGCTACTTCCACTGTGTGGAGACGCCGAACCCCGCAGCGATGAAGCCGAAGCCGACCACGATGTTCCAGTTGCCCAGCGGGTCGATCGGCAGCTTGCCGTCGGTGACGTAGAAGACGACGATCCAGGCGAGCCCGATGAGGAACATCGCGAGCATCACCGGAGCCACCCAGCTACGGCTGGTCAGCTTGATGTTCGTCGCCTTCTTCGCGGGCGGCGTGTAATCGTCGGCCTTCTTGCGGATCCGTGACTTCGGCACGAGGGTCTCTCCTGTCGATACGGGGAGCTGAGCCCTCCCCCGGGCGTCCGTTAGCGTAGTGCTTCCGCGGCGCTGAAGGAGATAAGGGTACGTTGAGCAATTCTGCCGACTCCCCCACAGGTCCGGGTCGTCGCCCTCGCTGGCGGCCGGTCCGGTTGCTGACGGCCGCCGTTTTCGCCCTCGCGGGCCTCATCTTCTTCACCAGCTTCAACACGGCCAAGGGCACGAACATCCGTACCGACGCCTCTCTCCTGAAGCTCTCCGACCTGATCCAGGAACGCAGCCACAAGAACGGCAAGCTGGACGAGTCCAACGGCTCGCTGCGTGACGACGTCGAGTCCCTGGCCGAGCGCGACAACGGCGGCACCAAGGCCGACGAGGCGCGGCTCAAGGCCCTGGAGAAGAACGCGGGCACCAAGAAGCTCAGCGGTGACGCGGTCTCCGTCACCCTCGCCGACGCCCCACCGAACGCCACCGCCAAGCTCCCCGGCTACCCCGAGCCCCAGCCGAACGACCTGGTCATCCACCAGCAGGACCTCCAGGCCGTCGTCAACGCGCTCTGGCAGGGCGGAGCCGAGGGCATCAAGGTCATGGACCAGCGGCTCATCTCCACCAGCGCCGTCCGCTGCGTGGGAAACACCCTGATCCTCCAGGGCCGCGTCTACTCGCCCCCTTACAAGGTGACCGCGGTCGGTGACCCGGAGAAGCTCAAGACGGCGCTCGCCGCGTCCCCGGAGATCCAGAACTACATGCTGTACGTGAACGCGTACGGCCTCGGCTGGAAAGTCGATGACGACGGGGCGATGACTCTTCCCGGCTACTCGGGCACAGTGGATCTCCACTACGCGAAGCCCGTGGAGTAAGCCGCCCGTCGAGCAAGCCGCTGGGGGAGCCTGTGTCGGTGCGAGTGCTCGTCAGGACGTTCAGCGAACTGTGCATCACCGTCGGCACATTGATCGTGCTCTTCGTGGTGTACGTCCTGTTCTGGACCGGCGTGAAGGCCGACAACGCCATGGACAGCCAGATCGACACACTGCAGGACCAGTGGGCGCAGGGTTCGGTGCCGGCGCAGGCGGATGACGCGCCTTCGGAGACGTCGTCCCCGAAGCAGCCCCCTTCTTACGAAGACGGCAAGCCCTTCGCCGTGATGTACATCCCGCGCTTTGGTTTCACGTGGAACAAGCCGGTGCTCCAGGGCACGGGCACCGACGTACTCAAGAAGGGCCTCGGTCACTACGGGGACACCGCGCAGCTCGGCCAGCGGGGCAACTTCGCCGTGGCGGGCCATCGCCGCACCTACGGAGACCCGTTCAAGGACTTCCCCGAGCTACGGCCGGACGACCCCGTGGTCCTGACCGACGGCACCACATGGTTCACCTACCGCATCGACAAGAAGCCGTACAAAACGCTGCCCGGCGACATAGGTGTCATCGATCCGGTTCCGCGCAAGTCCGGATACGAGGGGCCGGGCCGTTACCTCACGCTTACCACCTGTGAGCCAGAGTGGGGCCACAGCCACCGGTTGATCGTCTGGGCACACCTTGATGCCACCCAGCCCGTCGAGGCCGGGAAACCGGAGGCACTGCGCCGTTAGTCTGGTGCCGTACGGCTACGGAAGGGACGGCATGTACGGCTGGATCTGGCGGCATCTGCCGGGAAACGCTTGGGTAAGGGCGCTGCTTTCGCTGATGCTCGTCTTCGCTGTGGTCTACGTACTCTTCCAGTACGTCTTTCCCTGGGCCGAGCCGCTGCTTCCCTTCAACGATGTGACGGTGGACGGCCAGTGAGTCCTGTGAGCCCGGTGAGCCCTGTGAGTACCGAAGAGCGCCCCCGCCGCATCCTGGTCGTCGACAACTACGACAGCTTCGTCTTCAACCTCGTCCAGTACCTCTACCAGCTCGGTGCCGAGTGCGAGGTCGTGCGCAACGACGAGGTCGAGCTGCGCCACGCACAGGACGGCTTCGACGGCGTCCTGCTGTCCCCGGGACCGGGCACCCCGGAGCAGGCGGGTGTCTGCGTCGACATGGTGCGCCACTGCGCCGGCACCGGTGTGCCCGTGTTCGGCGTCTGCCTCGGCATGCAGTCGATGGCGGTGGCGTACGGCGGAGTGGTGGACCGTGCGCCGGAGTTGCTGCACGGCAAGACGTCCCCGGTGGTCCACGAGGGCAAGGGTGTCTTCGCCGGTCTGCCGTCGCCGTTCATCGCGACGCGCTATCACTCGCTCGCCGCCGAGCCGGCCACGGTTCCGGCCGAGCTGGAGGTGACCGCGCGTACGGAGGACGGCATCATCATGGGCCTGCGCCACCGTGAACTGCTGGTCGAGGGCGTGCAGTTCCACCCCGAGTCCGTCCTCACCGAGCACGGCCATCTGATGCTCGCCAACTGGCTCGTCGAGTGCGGCGACAAGGGGGCGGTCGGCCGGTCGAGCGGGCTTGCCCCGGTGGTGGGCAGGGCCACGGCGTGACCGCGTTGCGTCCCGAGCGCGATTCCTCCGGAGTTCCGTACGACGAGCAGTACGCGTCGTACGGGGAGCCTGGGGCGTTTGAGGAGCCCGGGGCGTTCGAAGCGGCTGTCGATCACCTTGCCGATCCGCTGACCGACCCACTGCCGGGTCAGCACCCTTCACCGTGGTTCCGCAGCGGTCCCGCCGAGCCGGAGCCGCCACGGCAGCCGGTGCCGCCGCAGCAGCCGGAGCAGCCTCAGGAGCGGGAGTGGTACGACCCCGAGGGGTACGCCCGCGACTGGTACGGGGTGCGGGAGCCGACGTACGAGGAGCTGTACGGCGCGTACGCCCCTCAGCAGGCGGCATCCGAAGTCCCGCAGCCCCAGCCCCAGCCGCCGGTCGACGACGAGACCGTAGGCCTGCGTACGGCGGACACGCGCCGAATAGCGGATCCGGAACCGGCCCACGACGCACCGCTGGAAGGCGAGGGCCGCGCCGCGCGCCGCAAGGCCGCCAGGAAGGGCTCCCCGCGCCCCTCAGGCAGTGGCGGCGCCTCCGGCAGCTCCAGTGCCACCGCGGGCTCCGCCGCCCCCCTCTCCCGCGTGGAGGCCCGTCGCGCCGAGCGCGCGCGCAGGCCCACCACGGGCGCCGTGGTGAGCCGGGGGATCGGCGAGCTGTTCATCACCGTCGGCGTCCTGATGCTCCTGTTCGTCACGTACCAGCTGTGGTGGACGAACATCCGCGCCCACCAGCAGGCCAACGGCGCCGCCAGCGACCTTCAGGAGAAGTGGGCGAAGGGCAAGGGCAAGCCGGGCGCGTTCGAGCCCGGACAGGGCTTCGCGCTCCTGCACATCCCCCGCCTCGACGTGGTCGTGCCGATCGCCGAGGGCATCGACAAGTCGAAGGTCCTGGACCGCGGCATGGTCGGGCACTACAACGAGGGCGGCACCAAGACGCCCATGCCGGACGCCAAGAAGGGCAACTTCGCGGTCGCCGGGCATCGCAACACCCATGGTGAGCCGTTCCGTTACATCAATCAGCTCGAACCGGGCGACCCCATCATCGTGGAGACGCAGGACAAGTACTTCGTCTACAAGATGGCGAGCATCCTGCCGCAGACCCAGCCCAGCAACACCTCGGTGATCGGGCCGGTACCGCCGGGGTCGGGCTTCACCAAAGAGGGCCGGTACATCACACTGACCACCTGCACCCCGGAATTCACGAGTAAGTATCGAATGATCGTCTGGGGCAAGATGGTCGAGGAACGACCGCGCGGCAAGGGCAAACCGAGCGCGCTCGTCAATTAGAACGGTGAGAACGGGGCGGAACCAGTGGCAGCCACGACCGACAACGACGAGGAGCAGGCCGAGGAGCGGTCCGAGGAGCAGCAGGCCGAGAAGCCCGCGCCCTCCCGCGCACCCCGGCCACGGGGCCGGGGCCCCGTCGCCACCGCGGTCAGCGTCTTCGGTGAACTCCTCATCACCGCGGGCCTGGTGCTCGGCCTCTTCGTCGTCTACTCCCTGTGGTGGACCAACGTCGTCGCGGACCGCGAGGCGCACAAGCAGGGCGACAGGGTGCGCGACCGCTGGGCGGGCGGCCCGGGGAACCTGAACACCAAGGACGGCATCGGCTTCCTGCACGTGCCCGCGATGGGCAACGGCGAGGTCCTGGTCACGAAGGGCACCAGCAGCAAGGTGCTCAACCACGGTGTCGCGGGCTACTACGAGGACCCCGTCAAGTCGGCTCTCCCCGAGGACAAGGAAGGCAACTTCACGCTGGCCGCGCACCGCGACGGCCACGGCGCGAAGTTCCACAAGATCGACAAGATCAAGAAGGGCGACGCGATCGTCTACGAGTCCCGGGACAAGTGGTACGTCTACAAGGTGTACTCGACGCTCCCCGAGACCTCGAAGTACAACGTGAAGGTCCTGAACCCGGTCCCGAAGGAATCGGGCGCGAAGAAGCCCGGCCGCTACATCACCCTGACGACGTGCACGCCGGTCTACACGTCCAACTACCGCTACGTGGTGTGGGGCGAGCTGGAGCGCATCGAAAAGGTCGACAACAAGCGCACGCCGCCGGCGGAGCTGAACTAGCCGCCCGGCACGTATCCGTACGCATACGAACGCATACGACGCATACGAAAGAGCCCCGGACACCGTGCCTGCTGGCCGGTGTCCGGGGCTCTTCTCCGTACTGCTGGGGGTTCCTGGACCCGTCAGTCCTCGCTGTCGCGGGAGAAGCCCATGCCGCCTCCGAAGAGGGTGCCTCCGCCGTCGTCCCCGCCGTTGCCGCCGCCGTTGTCGCCCTGGTTGCCGCCGGCCGTGGTCAGGTTGATCGCGGTGTCGGGATCGACCTGCTGGTTGGCGGGCGGATCCGAGAGGACCACGAGGGCGTTGTCATCCTGCGGGCCCTGGATGTTGCCGACCGTCAGGCCGGCGTCCTCGATGGCCTTGCGGGCGTCCTTGAGCTTCTGGCCGGTGAGGGCCGGGACGGTGGCCTGTTCGGCCTTCTTGGCGACCTTCAGCGTCACCGTCGAGCCGGGGTCGGCCTGGCTCTGCGGGGGGAGGCTCTGCGAGATGACCTTGCCGGGGTCGACGGAGTCGCTCTCTTCTTCCTCGCAGGTGCCGACGAGGTCGTTGGTCTGCAGCTGGGCCTTGGCCTCGTCGCAGGTCTTGCCGGTGACGTCGGGCACCGTGGCCTTGTCGGCCTTCTTCGCCACCTCAAGGGTGATCTTGCTGCCCTTCTCCACATCGGTACCCGCGAACGGGTCCTGGTCGAGGACCTCGTCCGGCGTACCGCTGGACTCCACGGGCTTCGTGTCGACGTCGAACTGGTACTTGGGGCTCTCCAGCTTCTTCGTGGCGGCGTCGATGTCCAGGCCGATGACCTTGGGCACGGAGACCTTCGGCGCGCCCGTGGAAACCGTCACGGAGATCGTGTCGCCCTTCTTGACCGTGGCGTTCGCGCCCGGGTCCTGGGAGCAGATCTCACCCTTCGGGTACTTCTCGCACGGCTTGTGGGTGGAAGCGTCCAGTACGAGGTCCACGTTCTTGGCCGACTGCTTCGCGTCCGCGAGCTTCTCGCCGACGAAGTTCGGAGCCTTGATCGAATCGTCGCCGCCACCGCCCCCGGTGAACGCCCACTTCCCGATGAGGATCGCGCCGACCAGGACGAGCAGCCCCGCCACGACCAGCAGGATCGTGGAGGTGTTGCTCTTCTTCTGGCGGCGCCGCGAGTGGTCGTCGTAGCCGTCGTCCGGGCCGACCGGCGGCATCATCGATGTCTGGCCGCCGCCGTTCTGCGGGCGCAGCATCGCCGTCTGCTGGTCATCCGGGTGGCCGCCGTAGCCGACCGCGCCCATGGCGGCCGTCGCCTGGACGGGCTGGCCGTCGAGGCAGGCCTCGATGTCGGCGCGCATGTCGTCGGCCGACTGGTAGCGGTAGTCCGGGTCCTTGGTGAGGGCCTTCAGGACGATGGCGTCCATCTCCGGCGTGATCTCGCCGTCGAAGACGCTGGGGGCCTGGGGCTCTTCCCGTACGTGCTGGTAGGCGACCGCCACCGGGGAGTCCCCGACGAACGGCGGGCGCACCGTGAGGAGTTCGTAGAGCAGGCAGCCCGTCGAGTAGAGGTCGCTTCGCGCGTCGACCTGCTCGCCCTTGGCCTGCTCCGGCGAGAGGTACTGCGCGGTGCCGATGACCGCCGCGGTCTGCGTCATCGTCATACCGGAGTCGCCCATGGCGCGGGCGATGCCGAAGTCCATGACCTTGACCTGGCCGTTGCGCGTCAGCATGACGTTCGCGGGCTTGATGTCACGGTGGACGATGCCGTTGCGGTGGGAGTACTCAAGGGCCTGGAGGATGCCGATCGTCATCTCCATGGCGCGCTCGGGCAGCAGCTTGCGCCCGGAGTGCAGCAGCTCACGCAGGGTGGAGCCGTCGACGTACTCCATCACGATGTACGGGATCGAGACCCCGTCCACGTAATCCTCGCCGGTGTCGTAGACCGCGACGATCGCAGGATGGTTGAGCGAGGCGGCCGACTGGGCCTCGCGGCGGAACCGGGCCTGGAATGACGGGTCGCGCGCGAGGTCAACGCGCAGCGTCTTCACCGCCACGGTGCGTCCGAGGCGGGTGTCGTGCGCGAGGTATACCTCCGCCATCCCGCCTCGGCCGAGCACCTGGCCCAGCTCGTACCGCCCGCCGAGGCGACGCGGCTCTTCCATAGCTAATCCAGCCCTCTCCGTCGGTCCCGACCGCACCCTTGTGTGGTCCGGCGGTGTGCTGTCCGGGCATACCGTACCCGGCTCGCCTTACGTGACCCGGCCACGACCGTCACCCGATACATGACCGGTATCGCAACGTGCACTGATGCGAAGAGGCCGTGACGGGGGTCACTTCTTGCTGTCGAGAACCGCCTTCATCACGTCCTTGGCGATGGGGGCGGCCAGACCACCACCGGAGATGTCGTCACGGCTGGCGTCACTGTCCTCGACGACCACGGCGACGGCCACCGGCGAACCGGATTCGGTCTTGGCGTAGCTGATGAACCAGGCGTACGGGTTCTCGCTGTTCGCGACACCGTGCTGGGCCGTACCCGTCTTGCCGCCGACCGTGGCACCGGGGATCTTGGCGTTCGTACCGGTGCCGTCGTTGACGACCGTCTCCATCATGTCCTGGAGCTTCTGCGCGTTCTCCTCGGAGAGCGGCCGGCTCATCTCCTTGGGCGCGTGCTTCTCGATCACGTCCAGGTTCGGGGCCTGCAGCTCGCTGACCATGTACGGCTCCATCAGCTTGCCGTCGTTGGCGATGGCCGAGGCGACCATGGCCATCTGCAGCGGTGTCGCGGCCGTCTCGAACTGGCCGATGGACGAGAGCGCGGTCTGCGGCTTGTCCATGTCCTTGGGGAAGACCGAGGCGTTCGAGCGGACCGGCACGAACTGCTCTTCGTTGAAGCCGAACTTCTCGGCCGTCTCCCGCATCTGGTCCTTGCCGAGGTCCGAGCCGATCTTGCCGAAGACGGTGTTGCAGGACACCCGCAGCGCCTCGCGCAGCGTGGCGTTCTTGCAGGGGATGTTCCCCTCGTTCTTCAGCTCGGTCTGGGTGTTGGGCATCGTCCAGGGCAGCGGCGACTTGGTCGGCGAGTCGATGCCGTCGTACAGGCCGTGCTCCAGGGCCGCGGCGGCGGTGACCGCCTTGAAGGTGGAGCCGGGCGGATACGTCTCGCGCAGGGCGCGGTTCAGCATCGGCTTGTTCTTGTTCTTGTCCAGCTTCTGGAAGGCCTCACCGTCGGACCCGGCGAAGGTGGACGGGTCGTACGACGGAGCGGAGGCCAGCGCCAGGATCGCGCCCGTCGACGGGTCGAGCGCGGCGACCGCACCCTTGCCGCGGCCCTTCAGACCGTCGTACGCGGCCTTCTGCGCGGCCGAGTCGAGGGTCGTGACGACATTGCCGCCCTCCTTCTTCTTGCCGGTCAGCATGTCGAGGCTGCGGCGGAAGAAGAGACGGTCGTCGTTGCCGGTCAGGATGCCGTCCTCGATGGACTCCAGCTGCGTCGCGCCGACACTCTGCGACGCGAAGCCGGTGACCGGGGACCACATGGAACCGTTCGTGTACGTCCGCTGGTACTTGAGGTCGTTGCCGCCGCTCGTCTCCTTGGAGCCCGTCACCGGCTTGCCGTCCACGATGATGTCGCCGCGCGGAGTGCCGTACCGCTCGATGGTCACGCGGCGGTTCTTCTCGTCCTTGGCCAAAGTGTCGGCCTGGACGTACTGGAGCCAGTTGTCCCGGACGATCAGGGCCAGGACGAGCAGACCACAGAAGATAGCGATCCGGCGTAGCGGTTTGTTCACGGTCCGAACCTCTTCGACTTGCGGTCACCATGGCCAGGTCCGGAAGATTCTAGTACCAGGGCCTGTCGCCTTACGGTGAGTGATTACGGGCAGCCCGGAGGCGGAATCGAGCCGTACAGCGCGGCATTTCCCCGGGCGGCGGACAGGGCGGGCGCCCTCACACTCGCCCGCCACGCGGCTCAGCCAGGCCGGACCACCTGGGTCATCTCGGCATCGGGATTCGGGGCAGGCGCGGGCGCGGGACGGCGGGCCGTGTCGCTGATGCGGATCAGGATCCCGATCAGCGCCCAGTTGGCGATCACCGATGAACCGCCGTACGCGAGGAAGGGCATCGTCATACCCGTCAGCGGGATCAGGCTCATGACGCCGCCGGCGACCACGAAGACCTGAATGGCGAAGGCGCCGGACAGGCCGATCGCCAGGAGCTTGCCGAACGGGTCACGCGCGGCGAGGGCGGTGCGGACACCGCGCTCCACGATCAGACCGTAGATCAGCAGGATCGCCATGATCCCGGCGAGGCCGAGCTCCTCGCCGAAGGTGGCGAGGATGAAGTCCGAGTTGGCGGCGAACTTGATCAGGTCGGAGTTGCCCTGACCGAGACCGGTACCGAGCGTGCCACCGGAACCGAAGGCCCACAGGGCCTGCATCGCCTGCTCGGAGTGGCCGACCACACCGTCCTGGCTCAGCGTGTACTCACGCATGGGGTCGAGCCACGCGTCGACACGCTGCTTGACGTGCGGCTCGAACGACGCGACACCGACCGCGCCGACCGCGGACATCAGCATGCCGAACACGATCCAGCTGGTGCGCTCCGTGGCCACGTACAGCATCACGACGAACATGCCGAAGAACAGCAGCGACGTACCGAGGTCGGTCTCGAAGACCAGGATCAGGATCGAGATGATCCAGATGACGACGATCGGGCCCAGGTCACGGCCACGCGGCAGGTACAGCCCCATGAAGCGGCGGCTGGCCAGCGCCAGGGCATCGCGCTTCACCATGAGATAGCCCGCGAAGAAGATGGCGATGACGATCTTCGCGAACTCACCGGGCTGGATGGAGAACCCGCCGACGTGGATCCAGATCTTGGCGCCGAACACGTTCATGCCGAGGCCGGGAACCAGGGGCAGCAGCAGCAGGATCAGCGCGCCGACCATCGAGATGTACGTGTAGCGCTGCAGGACACGGTGGTCCTTCAGTAGAAGCAGCACACCGACGAACAGGGCGATGCCCACCGCGGAGTACATGAGCTGGTTCGGCGCGGCAGGGCTGAAGTTGGGCAGCGCCTGCAGCCGCTTCGACTGGTCGAGCCGCCAGATGACCACCAGACCGAGCCCGTTGAGCAGCGTCGCCAGGGGCAGCAGCAGAGGGTCGGCATACGGGGCGAACTTGCGCACCACGAAGTGGGAGATGCCGGCGAGTAGACCGATTCCCGCCCCGTACCCGAGCATGCCGGAGGGCAGCTCCCCGTCGATCGCCAGGCCTACGTTGATGTAGGCGAACAGCGGGATGACGACGGCGAACGCGAGGAGCGCGAGCTCGGTGTTGCGCCTGCTGGGCGCTCCGATCGCGCCGATGGTCGACGTGTGTGTAGTGCTACTGCTCATGGCGTGCAGAGGCCCCCAACGGCTGCTTACTGCTTACCGCACAGCGGGACCAGCTTCTCCTCATCGTCGGAGAGGCTGGGGCCGGGTGTGGGAGTCGGCGCGGTCTTGGACTTGTTCTTGTCGGTCGAGCTGTTCTTGTCGTTCGTGTCGCTCTTGTCGTTCTTGCCCGCCGGGTCGGTCGGATCGTCGCTGGGAGCCTTGGCCGCCAGGCCGGTCGTACCGCCCGCCTCGCCCTCGCCGGGCTTGGCGTTCTCGCGCTCGGCCTCGCGGCGCTTCGCATCCTTCTCACAGGCCGAGGCCTGCAGACCGAGCTCCTCGATCTTGCTCTTGGCGTCGTCGAGATTGCCCTCGGCGATGGTCGCCTCGACCTGCTTGCGCTGATACGGCGGCAGGTACTTGAGTTCGATCTTGGGGTAGTCCTTCTCGACCTTCGACAGGCTGACCCACGCCAGATCCTGGTCGATGCCGCGGTACAGGGCGACGTTCTCTTCGTTCGTGCCCACGTAGTACTGCGTCTGGGTCCAGCGGTAGCCGCCGTAGAGACCGCCGCCGATGACCGCCAGGGCGAGCACGGTGTACAGAGATCTCTTGAGCCACTTGCGGCCGCCGCGGGGCTTCACGAAGTCCTCGTCGCTGTACGCGCCGAAGCTCCCCTCAGGCACGTACCCCGCCGTGTCGCCGCTCCCGGGCGGCCCGAAGCCGCCTCCGGAGGGCTGCGGCGGCACCGGACGACCGAGGCCCGACGCGCGGCCCGCGGGAGTCTGCATCGCGCCGTCGTCCTGCGACTGGAGCTGGTTCTCGGCGACCGCACCGACGACCACGGGGGTGTCGGAGAGCTGTCCGGCGAGGGTGTCGCCGCTGTCGATGTCCAGGACATCGGCGATGATCACCGTGATGTTGTCGGGGCCGCCGCCGCGCAGAGCGAGCTGGATGAGCTCCTGCACGGTCTCCTGGGGGCCCTGGTAGCTCGCGAGGGTGTCTTCCATCGTCTGGTGCGACACGACGCCGGAGAGGCCGTCCGAGCAGATCAAGTAACGGTCGCCGGCGCGGACTTCACGGATGGAGAGGTCCGGCTCGACGTGCTCACCACTGCCCAGCGCGCGCATCAGCAAGGAGCGCTGCGGGTGAGTGGTGGCCTCCTCCTCGGTGATCCGGCCCTCGTCGACCAGCCGCTGCACCCAGGTGTGGTCCTGAGTGATCTGCGTGAGGACGCCGTCCCGAAGGAGATAGGCGCGCGAGTCACCGACGTGCACGAGACCGAGGCGCTGCCCCGTCCACAGCAGCGCGGTCAGGGTCGTCCCCATGCCCTCGAGCTGGGGGTCCTCCTCGACCATCAGCCGCAGCTGGTCGTTGGCCCGCTGCACGGCGGTGCCGAGCGACGTGAGGATGTCCGACCCCGGTACGTCGTCGTCGAGAGTGACGAGCGTCGAGATCACCTCGGAGCTCGCCACCTCACCCGCGGCCTGGCCCCCCATGCCGTCGGCGATCGCGAGGAGACGCGGACCGGCGTAACCGGAGTCCTCGTTCCCCTCCCGGATCATGCCTTTGTGCGATCCGGCGGCGAAGCGCAAAGACAGACTCATGCGCACCTCGCCCGTCGGCTCCGGGTACATCCGCACGGTGCCCACCCTCCGGTCGGGAGCGCGCTGGCGTCCAGTGTGTGGACAGCCGTTTCGGCTCGCTCGCTCCGCTCGCGCTCTGTCATGACGTAGTACTACTTCCGCAGCTCGATGACGGTCTTGCCGATGCGGATCGGCGCGCCCAGCGGAACGGGCGTCGGGGTGGTGAGTCGGGTCCGGTCGAGATACGTGCCGTTGGTGGACCCGAGATCCTCGACGATCCACTGACCGTCACGGTCCGGGTAGATCCTGGCATGCCTGCTGGACGCGTAGTCGTCGTCCAGCACGATCGTCGAATCGTGCGCACGGCCCAGCGTGATCGTCTGACCCTGCAGGGCGACCGTCGTACCCGCCAGGATCCCTTCGGATACGACCAGCTTGCTGGGGGCGCCACGGCGCTGCCGCCCGCCGCCCTGCTGCTGGCGCTGGGGAGGTGGTGTTGCCGCCTGCTGTTGCTGGCGTGCGGCCTGCTGCGGTCGTGCGTTCTCACGGCGCGAACCGCGCTGTGTGACGCGCGTACCGAACAGGTCGCTGCGGATGACCTGGACGGCCACGATCACGAACAGCCACAGAACGGCTAGGAAACCCAGCCGCATGACCGTCAGGGTCAGCTCTGACATTGCCCCCGCTTCACCCTTCGGCTTGCCGGTAAACGATGGTGGTTTGGCCCACGACGATCCGCGAGCCGTCGCGGAGCGTAGCGCGGGTGGTGTGCTGCCCGTCTACCACGATGCCGTTGGTAGACCCGAGATCCTGGATCGTCGAGGGCGTTCCGGTCCGGATCTCACAGTGCCGGCGCGATACGCCGGGGTCGTCGATCCGCACATCGGCGTCGGTGCTGCGTCCCAGCACCAGCGTCGGGCGGGAGATCTGATGGCGATTGCCGTTGATCTCGACCCAGCGCCGCACCTGCGCACCCGGAAGAGGTCCCGCGCCGGGCCCCTGAGGGCGGCTCGGAGCCGGTGCGGCCCCGCCGGGACGACCGCCGGGAGGCGGCGCGGCGGGCATGGGAGGGGCACTGGAGGGCTGAGGGGGCTGTGGGTAGCCGTAGCCGCCACCCGCGCCGCCTCCGCCGCCGGCGGGCGGCCTGGCGGGGCTGTGGCCGGCGCCTGCGGGGCCCGAGGGGCCCGCAGGGGCACGCTCAGGGCTCTGCGAGCTGCTGGACGCGAGCGTGCGGCTGCGCACCCGGTACAGGCCCGTGTCGAGGTCCTCGGCCTTCTCCAGGTGGACCTTGATGGGACCCATGAAGCTGTACCGCTGCTGCTTGGCGTACTCGCGCACCATCCCGGAGAGCTCGTCGCCGAGCTGCCCCGAGTAGGGGCTCAGGCGCTCGAAGTCGGGCGCGCTGAGCTCCACGATGAAGTCATTGGGGACGACGGTCCGCTCGCGGTTCCAGATCGTCGCGTTGTTGTCGCACTCGCGCTGCAGGGCGCCGGCGATCTCGACGGGCTGGACCTCGGACTTGAACACCTTGGCGAAGGTGCCGTTGACGAGACCTTCGAGTCGCTGCTCGAACTTCTTCATGACTCCCATGGGGCACCTCCTCCGTCGTAGTCATCCTGGTACTGCTTACTGATCGTATCCACGCGCCGGGAAATCGGCTGGTTCCCCCTGTCCGCCCAGTCGATGAGTGTCGCCTCTCACAAGGCATGCCCGCACCAGGGTTCCGGGATCCTTCCGGGCTCCTCTCAGGCTCCTCTACCAGGGATCGTAGAGGGGGCCTCAAACCAGTGTCGCGCACCCGACTGCGGACCTTCGCCGGGTACGGCGCAAGTCGGTCGGTCGGACCCGTATCTCTCCGGATCACCAGGGCAGGTGCCCGCGAATACGGATGTGAATCCACCGTCTGCAGCGTGCTAATCTTCTGGATGTCGGCAGGCGCTCGCACCACAGAGCAAGCGGTGAGAGACCCAAGACAACACCCATGCGCGGGTGGCGGAATAGGCAGACGCGCTGGATTCAGGTTCCAGTGCCCGAAAGGGCGTGGGGGTTCAACTCCCCCCTCGCGCACCATGTGGAGCGGGTCTCCACCAGGATGAAAGTCCTGGTGGGGGCCCGCTTCTCGTTGTGCTGCGGCGGGTCGTGCCGTGGGTGCCCGGCACGGTGATGTATGTCACCGGCTATCGGTTCGGTGCGCCGAGTTGTCCACAGGCCGCGGGTTGTCCACAGGCTCTGACGCTGTTCCGCACCCGGCGGTACCTTCATGCCAGGTGAGGCCCGCGGGGGGCCGCCCGGACGGCTGGGGGTGGGCATGACGGAGTTCAAGGGTGCGCGGCTGCCGTACGTAAAGGGGTTCGCGCGGTGGCCCTCACAGAGCGGGGCGGCTTCGGGCGGTTCGGCTGGTTCTGACGGCTCGGCGGGCTCGGGGGGCTCGGGGGGTTCTTCGGGCTCGGGCGGTCCGGGCGGCGGCCCGGGTGGTTCGGGCTCGGTGGCTTCGCCGAAGCGGAAGGGCAAGGCGCTGCGGGAACGCGTCAGCCGTGCCTCGCACGAGTGGTTCGCCGAGGACGACAACCGCCCCGATCCGGTCCAAGCCGTCGAGGAGTCCAACCACAGCAGGCTCCCCGAGCTCACACCCATCCGCATGGGCAGGATGGCCGCGTCGCCCTTCGCCTTCCTGCGCGGCGCCGCCGGACTGATGGCGTACGACCTCGCGCGGACCCCCGTGACAGGGATCGGCGCCCAGATATGCGGAGACGCCCACGCCGCGAACTTCGGTCTGTACGCGGACGCGCGCGGCGGCCTCGTCATCGACCTGAACGACTTCGACGAGACGGTGCACGCACCCTGGGAGTGGGACGTGAAACGCCTCGCGGCATCCCTCGTACTCGCGGGACGCGAGGCGGGAGCCGACGAGGACGTCTGCAAGGAAGCGGCGTTCGACGCGGTGGGGGCGTACCGGCGCACGATGCGGCTGCTCGCGAAACTCCCCGCGCTCGACGCGTGGAACGCCATCGCGGACGAGGAACTCGTCTCCCACACGGACGCGCGGGACCTGCTCGGCACCCTGGAGAGCGTCTCCGAGAAAGCACGGCAGAACACCAGCGCCCGGTTCGCCGCCAAGTCGACCGAGCGCGTCGAGGACGAGGCCGGCCACGCGGTACGCCGCTTCGTCGACGCCCCGCCGGTGCTGCGGCGAATACCGGACGCGGAAGCGGCCGAGGTCGCGTCCGCCCTCGCGGAGTACGTGGGCACGCTGCCCGAGGACCGGCTGCCGCTGCTCGAACGGTACGCGGTCCAGGACGTGGCATTCCGCGTCGTGGGCACGGGCAGCGTCGGCCTGCGGTCGTACGTGGTGCTGCTGCTCGACCACCGGGGCGAGCCGCTGGTGCTCCAGGTCAAGGAGGCACGGCCCTCCGCGCTGCTGCCGCATCTGCCCACGGTGGGCTTCACGGTGCCCGAGGTCGCGCACGAAGGGCACCGGGTGGTGCTCGGACAGAAGCGGATGCAGGTGGTCAGCGACTTCCTGCTGGGGTGGACGACGGTGGCCGGGCGGGCCTTCCAGGTACGGCAGTTCAGAAACCGCAAGGGCAGCGTGGACCCGGCGGCCCTGGCAGCCGACCAGATCGACGACTACGGCCGGATGACCGGCGCCCTGCTGGCCCGCGCCCACGCACACAGCGCCGACCCACGGCTCATCGCGGGATACGTCGGCAAGAACGACGAGCTGGACACGGCGGTGGCCGCGTTCGCCGTGGCGTACGCGGACCGGACCGAGACCGACCACGCGGAGCTGGTGCGCGCGGTCAAGGAGGGGCGGGTGGAGGCGGAGGTGGGGGTTTGAGGGGGGTGGGGTGAGGGGGGTGGGGTGAGGGGGGAGGGAGGGGGGAGGGGGAGGCCCCCCGGAGAGGTTGGGTGGCGAGGCTTCGGGGGGCCTCAGGTGGCATGGCCCGTCACGCGGACAGGGCGGTGTCGCGGTGGCCTACGCTGGACGGGTGACGACCCCGGAAGCCGAGCCTACGCAGCCCCAGACACCCGATCCCGATCCTGTGACCGCCGGTCGCGAGGCTCCTGACGGGGCGGCGGGCCAGGGCGGTGCCGCGCGGCCGGAGGACCGGCTGGAGAAGGCCGTCCGGGCGGCCGAGCAGGCGCTGATCGAGTACGAGATCGCCGTGGAGACGTTCCGCGTCGAGGTGGAGAACTTCTCCCGGCTGCACCACCAGAAGCTCGGCCCGATGTACGCGCGCCTCGACGAGCTGGACGCGGAGATCGCCGAGGCCCTGGCCGCCCGCAGTGGTGACCCGGAGGACCGGCGCAAGGCGGACGAGGCGCGGGCGCGGGTCATGCCGATGCCCGGGGTCGAGGAACTGTTCCACGGCTGGATGGACGGCGACGGCCTCTATCCGGAGGCCGCCGCGATGCTGACCGATCAGTCGGTGCGGCCGCCGCAGCGGGTGCGGCCCAGTGACGAGGCACGCAAGCTCTACCGCGAGCTCGTCCGCAAGTCCCACCCCGACCTGGCCCAGGACGACCAGGAACGCGGCCGGCGCGAGGAGTTCATCACGCGGGTGAACGCCGCGTACGCGCGTGGCGACGAGCCCCTGCTTCGGGAGCTGTCCGAGGAGTGGGCCGCGGGGCCGGTGGCCGAGCAGCAGTGGCCGAGCAAGAGCGAAGAGCTCTACGCCCGCCTGGAGTGGCTTTCCCAGCGCAAGGAGCTCCTTACGGTGGTCGCCCGGGAGCTGGAGGAGGGGGCGATCGGCGCGATGCTGCGGATGGCTCCGGACGATCCGGACCAGCTTCTCGACGAGATCGCTGAGCAGTTGCTCACGCAGGTCACCGAGCGCGAGGCGGAGCTTGCGCGGCTGAGCGCTTAGCGGGTCGGGTAGCGTCGGGGCATGGCTTTCGGATCACAGGTGCCCACGGTCGGGATCGGCGAACTCGCGCCCGACGCCTTCATCCTCGACGTCCGCGAGGACGAGGAATGGCAGGCGGGCCACGCGGCGGGTGCGCTGCACATCCCGATGAGCGAGTTCGTCGCCCGCTTCGGTGAGTTGACCGAGGCCGCCCCGCAGGACGGCAAGGTCAATGTCATCTGCCGGGTCGGTGGACGCTCGGCGCAGGTCGCCATGTACCTCGTCCAGCAGGGCATCGACGCGCTGAACGTGGACGGCGGCATGCAGAGCTGGGAGGCCGCGGGCCGGCCGGTCGTCGACGACAAGGGCCAGCCGGGCGTCGTCATCTAGTTCGTTCGGCTTCCTCTGGTTCGGCTGGTTCAGCCGGTTCGGCTTCGGCTTCAGCCGAGTGGGTGGGCGGCCAGCAGGTCGCCCAGTGCCTCCTCGTGCGCCGCTGCCGGGCCGAGGGACAGCTCCAGCTGCTTGGCCCACGCGTGGTAGCGGTGGAGGGGGTAGTCGGTGTCGGATCCGAAGCCGCCGTGCAGATGCTGTGCCGTCTGCACCACCCGGCGTACGCCGTCCGACGCCCAGATCTTGGCGACGGCCACGTCCCCCGAGGCGGGCAGGGCGCCGCTCGCGCCGGTGCTGATGCGCCAGGCGGCCTGCCAGAGGGTGACTTCCATCGCGCGCAGGTCGATGTAGCGGTCGGCCGCTTGTACGGCCACGGCCTGGAAGGTGGCGACGGGGAAACCGAACTGCTCGCGTTTTCCGGTGTATTCGCTGGTCATACTCAGTACGCCCTCTCCGAGGCCGAGTGCGAGCGCGCAGGTCCCGGTGGCGAGCAGATCGCGCAGCCAGTCCCAGGCCCCTTCGGCCTCGATGACGTCGGCGCCGGCGATCCGTACGGACTCCAGGCTGAGCTCGCCGAGGCGCTCACCGCTGGTGGACACCTGGTCGGCGAGGGTGAGGCCGTCGTGGTCGCGGGGGATCAGGGCGAGGACGGTCCGGCCGGCCGGTGTGTGGGCGGGCACCACGACGAGGTCGGCGTTCTGCGCCCAGGGCACGGCCGTCTGTGTGCCGTCGAGCAGCCAGTCGTCGCCGTCCCGCCGTGTGGTGACGGCGAGTTCGGCGGGGTCGTGCCCGCTGCGGCCGTTCGCCGCGACGGTCAGGACGAGCTCGCCGCGGGCGGCCTTCGGCAGGATCCGCTGCTTCAACTCCTCGCTGCCGTAGGTCTGTACGGCATACGCGGCAGCGCTGCTCTCCAGGAGCGGGACTCGGGCGAGTTTCTTCGCCGATTCGCGCAGGACCAGGCAGAGGGCGATGGCGTCGAGGCCCGCACCGCCGTGCTCGGGGTCGATGAGCAGGCTCAGCAGATCGGCTCCGGCGAGCTTGGCCCACAGGGCGCGGTCGAAGTCCTCGGCGACGGCGCCCGGCACGAGGGCGGGGCTCGGCACTCCGTCGGGGGCGACGGAGGCGAAGAGCGCCTTCGCCGCCTCGACGGCCGCCTGCTGTTCCTCGGTGAAGGTGAAGTCCACTGCTTGTCCTCCCGCGCACCGGCCCGACGGTCTGTCCTTGCTGTGCCCGCCGTTTCTGACGGGTCGTCAAGATAGAACAGGTTCTACGGGAAGGGAACAGTGGCGGTCCTCCGAGCCGCTGGAGCACTCAGCGGTCGAAGTCCAGCTCCACCGTGTCCGTGGCCGGATGGGACTGGCACGCGAGCACATACCCCGCCTCGGTCTCCTCCGGCTCCAGCGCGAAGTTGCGGTCCATCCGCACCTCGCCCGAGACCCGGAAGGCCCGGCAGGTCCCGCACACCCCGCCCTTGCAGGCGTAGGGAGCGTCCGCGCGGTTGCGCAGCACGGTGTCGAGGAGGGATTCCCCGTCCTGTACCGGCCACGTGCCGGAGCGCCCGTCGAGCGTCACCGTCACGGTGCTGTGCGCGGGGGCGGCCGTCGCGGCTGCGGGTGCCGGGGCGGTGAGGCCGCCGTCCACGTGGAATATCTCCTCGTGGATGCGCTGCCTTGGCACGCCCAGTCCGCGCAGTGTCTTCTCCGCGCCCTGCACCAGACCGAACGGGCCGCACAGGAACCAGCCCGCGACCTCCTCGACGGACAGCAGCGCAGGCAGCAGGCTGCCGAGCCGCTCCTCGTCGAGCCGTCCGGAGTCGAGACCGGACTGCTGCTCCTCCCGGGAGAGCACGGTGACCAGCTGGAACCGGTCCGGCCAGCGGTCCTTGAGGTCGGCGACCTCCTCCAGGAACATCGTCGACGCGGCGGTGCGATCGCTTCGGATGAGACAGAACGTGGCCTGCGGTTCGCGTTCGAGGAGCGTCGTGACGATGGAGAGCACCGGGGTGATCCCGCTGCCGCCGACGACCGCCGCATAGCGCCCGGGTGCCGGATCCAGCGTGAAGCGCCCGGCCGGGGTCATGACTTCGAGTTCATCGCCGACGGCGATTTCCTTCAGGGCGTACGTCGAGAAGGCGCCGCCTTCGACGAAGCGCACCCCGACCCGCAGGGTCCGCGGCTCCGTGGGGCTTTCGGGGCGGGGCGCCGGTGCGCAGATCGAGTACGTACGCCGGATCTCGGTGCCGTCGACGAAGCGGCGGAGGGCGAGGTGCTGGCCCGGCACGAAGCGGTACTCCTCGCGCAGGGCGGGGGGCACGTCGAAGGTCAGCGTCACGGAGTCGTCGGTGAGCCGCTCGACCGCCGCTATCCGGAGCTGGTGGAAGCGTGCCATCACAACTCCTTGAAGTGGTCGAACGGTTCCCGGCAGGAGACGCATCGGCGCAGGGCCTTGCAGGCCGTCGACGAGAAACGGCTGAGCAGCTCGGTGTCGGTCGAGCCGCAGTGCGGGCAGCGGACCGAGAGGGTGAGGGGTATCGGCCCGCCCGCGCTGTGCGGGCGCGGGGGCGCTATGCCGAACTCCGCCAGTTTGCGGCGGCCCTCGGCGCTGATGTCGTCCGTCGACCAGGCGGGGGAGAGCACGGTACGCACGGAGACCTCCGCCATGCCGCGCGCACGCAGGACCTGCTCGATGTCGGCGGTCATGGCCTCGATGGCCGGACAGCCGGTGTACGTGGGGGTCAGCTCGACGTCGACCTTGCCGATGCCGCGGACGTGCACGCCGCGCAGCACCCCGAGCTCGGCCAGCGTGATGACCGGCAGCTCCGGGTCGGGCACGGAGCCCGCGAGGGCCAGGAGCTCCTCCTCCAGGGCGGTGGTCACCATGACGCCCCCGGGTGGCTGCGGTGCAGGTGCTGCATCTCGGCGAGCATCCGCCCGAAGGATTCGGTGTGCAGGCCCTGGCGGCCCGCACCGGCGGCCCAGGCCCCTTCCTGCGGGCCGGTGGGCACGGTCAGGGTCGCCTTCTCGATGACGGAGGTCACCGAAGCCGTCCAACTCGATTGCAGCGCTGCCCAGTCGAGGCCCGCGGAGCCGTCCGCGCCGTCGAGGCCCTCCACCGGCTGGAACATCTCGCCGGTGAACCGCCAGAGCGCGTCGAGCCCGCGCTGCATCCGCTCATGGCTCTCCGCCGTGCCGTCGCCGAGCCGCAGCGTCCATTGCTCCGCGTGGTCCTGGTGGTAGGCGACTTCCTTGACCGCCTTCGCCGCCAGCGGGGCGAACGTGCCCTCTCCGCTCGCCAACTGGCCGTACAGCAGCGTTTGGTACGTGGAGAAGTAGAGCTGGCGGGCGATGGTGTGGGCGAAGTCGCCGTTCGGCTGCTCGACGAGCTGGAGGTTGCGGAAGGCGCGCTCCTCGCGGAGGTAGGCCAGTTCGTCCTCGTCCCCGGCCAGGGAGAGCAGGACGCGGGCCTGGCCGAGCAGGTCGAGGGCGATGTTCGCCAGGGCGACCTCTTCCTCGAGGACGGGCGCGTGGCCCGCCCACTCCCCCAGCCGGTGCGAGAGCACCAGTGCGTCATCGCCCAGGGCGAGGGCGGTGGCGGTGGCCGTCGGGGCCAGCGGCGCGGTCACAGGTGCTTCACCCCGTCCGGGATGTCGTAGAAGGTCGGGTGGCGGTAGGGCTTGTCGCCCGCCGGTTCGAAGAAGGAGTCCTTCTCGTCGGGCGAGGAGGCGGTGATCTGGGTGGACGGCACGACCCAGATCGAGACGCCTTCGCTTCTGCGGGTGTACAGATCGCGGGCGTTGCGCAGGGCCATTTCCGCGTCCGGCGCGTGCAGGCTGCCCGCGTGGGTGTGGGAGAGCCCGCGGCGGGAGCGCACGAACACCTCCCACAGCGGCCAGTCGGTCGAGCTGCTCATGCCTTCGCCTCCCCGTGCTTGGCGGCGAACGCCGCTGCTGCCTCGCGCACCCACGCGCCTTCTTCGTGTGCGCTCCTGCGCTGCGTGATCCGCTGTTCGTTGCAGGGGCCGTTCCCCTTCAGGACCGCCCAGAACTCCGTCCAGTCGATCGCGCCGAAGTCGTGCTGTCCCCGCTCCTCGTTCCACACGAGGTCCGGGTCGGGGAGCGTGAGTCCCAGGGACTCGGCCTGGGGGACGCAGATGTCCACGAAGCGCTGGCGCAGCTCGTCGTTCGAGTGGCGCTTGATCTTCCAGATCATCGACTGCTCGGAGTGCGACGACTCGTCGTCGGGCGGGCCGAACATCATCAGGGACGGCCACCACCAGCGGTCCACGGCGTCCTGCGCCATCGCGTGCTGGGCCTCGGTGCCCCGGCTGAGGGCGAGCAGGGACTCATATCCCTGGCGCTGGTGGAACGACTCCTCCTTGCAGACGCGGACCATCGCGCGGGCATAGGGGCCGTACGAACAGCGGCAGAGCGGGACCTGGTTCGTGATCGCGGCGCCGTCCACCAGCCAGCCGATCGCGCCGACGTCGGCCCAGGTCAGCGTCGGGTAGTTGAAGATCGATGAGTACTTCTGGCGGCCCGAGTGCAGCTTGTCGAGCAGCTCGTCCCGGCTGGTGCCCAGGGTCTCGGCCGCGCTGTACAGATACAGGCCGTGGCCGGCCTCGTCCTGGACCTTGGCCATCAGGATCGCCTTGCGCCGCAGGGACGGGGCGCGCGTGATCCAGTTGGCCTCCGGCTGCATGCCGATGATCTCGGAGTGCGCGTGCTGCGCTATCTGCCTGACCAGCGAGGCGCGATAGGCGTCGGGCATCCAGTCCCGCGGCTCGATGCGCTCGTCGGCCGCGACGGCGGCGTCGAAGGCCGCCTCGTGCTCCGCCGTGCGTGCGGCGTCGGCCGCTGCCTGGTCCGGCTCGGACCGGGCCGTCTGATGCTCGGCTGCTGTCGCCATCGCGGTCCCCCTCGACCTTTAGCTAGCTACCGACCGATCGTTCGGTTCGTGGAATTCAATGGTGCGGCTCAGCGCCATAAGGTGTCAACCCTGTGGATAACTTCACGGACGCTGTGCCTGGCGCGCAGGCATGAGTACCGTTCCGCTGCGACGGGCGGGCAGAGAGCCGTGTGACGAGCGGGCCGACAGGCGCATCACCGTGCGGGATCGGGAATCGGGGCGGAATGGACGCGAACGACAGCAACGCGAGCGAGCCGCCGTCCCCATCCTTCGACACCGTGCCCCCGCCCCCGGACGGCACCACCGCCGCCCCGCCGGCCCCCGGCATCGTGCCCGCACCCGCACCAGCGCCCCGCATCGGCATCGCCGTCCTCTCCCCGCGCTACCAGGTGGCGGCCGCCCTCGCGCTCGCACTCATCGCCGTCACGGCCTGCGTCCACGTCGGGATGCTCTTCCTCCACGTCGCCCCCGCGAACACCATGACCAAGCAGCACGGGCAGGCCGTCGACGACTGGATCTACCCGGAGTTCGAACAGAACTGGAAGCTCTTCGCGCCCAATCCGATGCAGCAGAACATCGCGGTGCAGGCCCGCGCCCAGATCCGTACGAAAGACGGAACCACCCGGACCACCGGCTGGTACGACCTCTCCGCACGCGACGGCGCCGCCATCGACGGCAATCTGCTGCCCAGCCACACGCAGCAGAACGAACTGCGCAGGGCCTGGGACTTCTACGTCGCCGCCCACGACACGCAGAATCGTCCCCGCGGCCTGCGCGGACAGCTCTCGGAGCGCTACATCCGCCGCATCGCGATGATGCGCGTCGAGCGTGAGGGGGCCCTGGACCGGGGCGCCACCGTCGAGCGCGTCCAGGTCCGCTCCAGAACCACGAACGTGCCGCCCCCCGAGTGGAGCGATGAGAAAGTCACGACGAAACCGGCGCTCCGCCAGCTGCCGTGGTGGTCCGTGACGCCCGACGACATGCCCCTGGGCAAGGCTCAGGGAACCGAGGGGGACGCCCGATGAACCGCTTCGGCTCCCTGCTCGGGCGCGGCATCGAACGGATCACCGCGTCCGCTCTCGGCCCCTATCAGACCGCCGTGATCCGCATCGGATTCGCCGCCACCTGGCTGCTCTTCCTGCTGCGCGAACTCCCCCACCGCCATGAGCTCTACGGGCCCGACGGCCCGTGGAACTGGGACATGGCCCAGCAGCTCATCGCGGAGAACGACGCCTTCACGGTCCTGATGTGGTCCGACGGA
This sequence comes from Streptomyces sp. NBC_01283, assembly GCF_041435335.1. Lineage (NCBI taxonomy): Bacteria > Bacillati > Actinomycetota > Actinomycetes > Kitasatosporales > Streptomycetaceae > Streptomyces > Streptomyces sp. NBC_01283. The sequence continues at coordinate 4,595,434 of NZ_CP108430.1, read as the reverse complement.
CGTCTCTGGTTCGAGGTCGTCTACGCGCTCGCCGTCCTCAGCAGCGTCCTGCTGGTGGTCGGCTGGCGCACCCGCACGGTGTCCGTGCTCTTCATGATCGGCGTGCTCTCGCTGCAGAACCGCTCCATCTTCATGGGCGACGGCGGTGACAACGTCATCCACCTCATGGCCACCTACCTGGTGTTCACGCGCTGCGGCCAGGTCTGGTCGCTCGACGCCCGGCGCGCGGCACGCGCGCGTAGGGCGCCTGCCGAGCAGGGGGAGGCACCGCTCGACCTGGCGAAGACGGCCGGCCCCGTCGACAAGGCCGACCGGACCGGCCCTGTCCTGTGGTGGGTCCTGGGGCTCGCTCTCTCCGTGGTGACGTTCATGGGGGAGCTCAGCGGGGGCTGGCTGCTGGTCTTCTGGGGGCTGTGGCTCGCGCACGGCCTGTGGTGGGCCGTCGGACGGCGCGCGCCCGACAGCGAGGCGCGCGAGCTGCTCGACGTCATCGTCAGGCTCGCGCACAACGCCGCACTGCTGGTGATCATGGTCGAGGCGTGTCTGATCTACGCGACGGCCGGCTGGTACAAGATCCAGGGCAGCCGCTGGCAGGACGGCACGGCCGTCTACTACCCGCTGCGCCTGGACTACTTCTCCCCCTGGCCCGCGCTCTCCGACCTGCTCGCCTCGCACGGCCTCATGGTGATGCTGGTGACGTACGGGACGGTTGCCATGCAGGTCGCCTTCCCCTTCACCCTCTTCAACAGGCGGGTCAAGAACGTCCTCCTGGCCGCCATGATCTTCGAGCACGCGGTCATCGCGGTCGTCCTCGGCCTGCCGTTCTTCTCGCTCGCGATGATCGCGGCCGACGCGGTGTTCCTGCCGACGTCGTTCCTGCGCCGCGTCGGCGGATGGGCCACGCGCGCGCGTGACGCGCTGTTCTCGCGGTTTCCGCGCGGCAGGGCGGTGCCGGGGCAGCGCGGGGCGGACGAGGAACCGGCCCCGGAATCCGCCGAGCACGCGCGCGTAGGCTTTCCTTCGTGAACGGGACGTGTGCGGGATGAACGGGACGCGGCAGAGTGACCCGGACGACGCCGTCCGTGCCTGGCGAGGGCTCGCCGGCACCTCGGTGCTGCTCGACGGCTTCCACGCCATCAAGCACGCGTTGCGCTTCGAAGCACTCATCCCCTCGGCGCTGACCAGCGACAAGGCCGCCGTCCTCGCCCTCGCCGACGAGCTCGCGCCCGATGTGAAGGACGCCCTCGACACGCTCCTCGTCCAGGTCCCGGACGCCACCCTGCGCGCCCTTGTGCCGCGTCTGCACCCCACGGGGGTGGCCGCTCTCGCGGTACGGCCGTCCCGGGCGGCCAACCTCGACGCCCTGGCCCGCATGCCGAGGACCGCGCCGGTCGTCGTCCTCGACGATCCGCGCAATCTGGGCAACGCCGGGGCCGTGATCCGGCTCGCCGCGGGCTTCGGGGCGACAGGCGTCGTCACGACCGGCACGCTCGACCCGTGGCACCCCACGGTCGTGCGCGGTGGCGCGGGCCTGCACTTCGCCACGGCCGTCGAGCGGATGGACGTAGACGAGCTGCCGCAGGGCCCGGTGTACGCGCTCGACGCGGAGGGCGTGGACATCCGCGGCCTCAAGCTGCCGGACGACGCCGTGCTGGCCTTCGGGTCCGAGCGGAGCGGCCTGTCCGCGCGGCTGAGGGAGCGCGCCGACCACTTGGTGTCCCTGCCGATGCGGCCCCAGGTCTCCAGCTACAACCTGGCCACCAGTGTCGGGATGACGCTCTTCCACTGGTCGGCGGGCAGGCCCCCGGGCGCGGAGGCCTGAACCCGCCGTCAGGCGTCAGGAATCAGGCGTCCCTGCGGATCTCCACCACACGGAAGCGGTTGGCCACGAAGGCGCCGTCGCACAGGGCGGCGTTCGCGGCCGGGTTGCCGCCCGAGCCGTGGAAGTCCGAGAACGCCGCCGTCTGGTTCACATAGACGCCGCCCGTGAGGTTCAAGGAGAGCTGGGCGCACTCCTCCAGGCAGGTCTCCTCCACGGCGTCGGACACCTCGTCCGACGTCGTGTACGCGCCGACCGTCATCGCGCCCTTGTCGCGCACCGTGCGGCGCAGCAAGTCCACGGCGTCCGAGGACGAGTCGACCGCGACCGCGAAGGAGACGGGCCCGAAGCACTCGTTCAGATAGACCGCCTCGGAGTCCGGCTTCGCGCCGTCCAGCTTGACGATGACCGGGGTGCGGACCACGGCGTCCGGGAACTCCGGGTTGGCGATCTCCCGTGAGGGGAGAGCCACTTCGCCGAGTCCGGACGCGGCCTCCAGGCGGGCCTTCACATCCGGGTTGACCAGGGCGCCGAGGATGCCGTTCGCCCGTGCGTCGTCGCCGAGCAGGCCGTTCACCGACGCGGCGAGGTCGGACACCACGTCGTCGTACGACTTCGCGCCGGCGTCCGTCGTGATGCCGTCCCGGGGGATCAGGAGGTTCTGCGGGGTCGTGCACATCTGGCCGCTGTAGAGGGACAGGGAGAAGGCCAGGTTGGACAGCATCCCCTTGTAGTTGTCCGTCGAGTCGACGACGACCGTGTTCACGCCGGCCTTCTCCGTGTAGACCTGCGCCTGGCGGGCGTTGGTCTCCAGCCAGTCACCGAAGGCCGTCGAACCCGTGTAGTCGATGATCTTGACCTCGGGGCGGACGGCGAGGGTCTTGGCGATGCCTTCGCCCGGCCGCTCGGCGGCCAGGCACACCAGGTTCGGGTCGAAGCCCGCGTCGGTGAGGGCCTCGCGCGCGATGCGCACCGTCAGCGCGAGCGGGAGCACCGCGCGCGGGTGGGGCTTGACCAGCACGGGGTTGCCGGTGGCCAGGGAGGCGAACAGGCCCGGATAGCCGTTCCACGTCGGGAAGGTGTTGCAGCCGATCAGGAGCGCGATGCCGCGCCCCACGGGCGTGAAGCGCTTGTCCAGGGCGATCGGGTCGCGCTTGCCCTGGGGCTTGGACCACTCCGCGTTGTCGGGGGTGCGGGCCTGCTCCACGTACGCGTACGCCACCGCTTCGAGGCCGCGGTCCTGGGCGTGCGGGCCGCCCGCCTGGAAGGCCATCATGAAGGCCTGGCCGCTGGTGTGCATGACCGCGTGCGCCAGCTCGTGCGTGCGCGCGCTGATGCGCGACAGGACCTCCAGACAGACCATCGCGCGCACTTCCGCGCCCGCGTCGCGCCAGGCGCGCATTCCGGTGCGCATGGCGGGCAGCAGCGTGTCGATGTCCGGGTGGGGGTACGTGATGCCCAACTCGGGCCCGTACGGAGAGACTTCCGCGCCCGTCCAGTCGTCCGTGCCCGGTTGGTCGAGCTCGAAGCGGCTGCCCAGGAGCGCGTCGAAGGCGGCCTTGCCCTCGGGCAGACTCAGGCTGCCGTTCTCTCCATAGGCCTTGGGGTGCTCGGGGTGCGGCGACCAGTACGCGCGCGTGCGGATCGTCTCCAGCGCCTGGTCGAGTGTGGGCCGGTGCGTGGCGATCAGCTGGTGCGCGGTGAGTTCGGCGGCCATATCGGACCAACTCCTCGTCGAGCCGGCTCTTCGTCGAGCCGGCGAGCTGGGCAGGGCAGTGGGCAGGAACGGACAGACAGAGCTAGAGTAACCGAACGATCGGTCGGGACAAGGGGGTCCGCCGAACCTGTGGACAACTTCTCGCCGGGCACCCCCGCACCCTCCGGCGGACACCTCGTGCGGGAGGATCGCGAGCATGACAGCACTCGAGCTCAGCAGCCCCGTTGCCGTGGTCGGCACCGGCACCATGGGTCAGGGCATCGCCCAGGTCGCCCTGCTGGCGGGCCACCCCGTGCGGCTGTACGACGCCGTGGAGGGCCAGGCCAAGGCCGCGGCCGCCGCGATCGCCGCACGCCTGGACCGGCTGGTCGAGAAGGGCAGGCTCACCGCCGGTGACCGGTCCGCCGCGGGGGAGCGCCTCGCGCCGGTCGAGAGCCTCGCCGAGCTGGCCGGGTGCGGACTCGTCGTCGAGGCGATCCTGGAGCAACTGGCCGTAAAACAGAGCCTCTTCGAAGAGCTGGAAGAGATCGTCGCCGAGGACTGTCTGCTCGCCACGAACACGTCCTCCCTCTCCGTCACCGCCATCGCGGGCACCCTCAAGAAGCCCGGCCGCTTCGTCGGCCTGCACTTCTTCAACCCCGCCCCGCTCCTCCCCCTCGTCGAGGTCGTCAGCGGATTCGCGACCGACGAAACGGCCGCCACGCGCGCGTACGAGACGGCGCGGGCCTGGGGCAAGACGCCGGTGCGCAGCGCGGACACCCCCGGCTTCATCGTCAACCGGATCGCCCGCCCCTTCTACGCGGAGGCGCTGCGCCTCCACGAGGAGGGGGCCGCCGACCCGGCCACCATCGACGCCGTCCTTCGCGAGTGCGGCGGCTTCAAGATGGGCCCCTTCGAGCTCACGGACCTCATCGGCCAGGACGTGAACGAGGCCGTCACCCGCTCCGTGTGGGAGTCCTTCTTCCAGGACCCCAAGTTCACGCCGTCACTCGCCCAGCGCCGCCTCGTCGAATCCCGCCGCCTGGGCCGCAAGTCGGGGCAGGGCTGGTACGCGTACGGCGACGACGCCCCGCGCGCGGAGCCGCACACGGCGGCGCCCGCACCGGCCCCGGCGTCCGTCGCGGTGCACGGTGACCTGTTCCAGGCGCACGACCTTGCCGGGCTGATCGACGACGCCGGGATCGGCCTCGTGCACAAGGAGCCCTTCGACCCCGGCCGCCCCGGCTGGATCGAACTGCCCAGCGGCGTGCGGATGTTCCTGAGCGACGGTTCCACCGGGAACGACGCCGAGACCGCGGTGGTCCAGTTCGATCTCGCGCTGGACTACCGTTCCGCGACCAGGATCGCCCTGGCTCCCTCCGTGGCGGTGAGCGAGGAGCAGCTCCAGGAGGCCGTGGGCCTCTTCCAGGCGCTGGGCAAGCAGGTCAGCGTCATCGCCGATGCCCCGGGGATGATCGTGGCCCGTACCGTCGCCATGCTCGTCGACTTCGCCCAGGACGCCGTCGCGCGCGGTGTCGCCAGCAGAGAAGACATCGACACGGCGATGCTCCTGGGCGTCAATTACCCCCGCGGACCCCTCGCATGGGGCGACGCGCTCGGCGCGCACTGGGCCATCGACACCCTGGAATGCCTGCACCAGGAGTACCCCGCCGGCCGCTACGCGCCGTCCCAGGCGCTGCGCCGCGCGGCAGCGCGAGAGGACCTCAACGCATGAACACCACCAGGCGCGACACGTACACCCCGGAGACCCTCCTGACGGTGGCGGTCCGGATCTTCAACGAGCGCGGGTACGACGGCACCTCCATGGAGCACCTCTCCAAGGCGGCCGGCATCTCCAAGTCGTCGATCTACCACCACGTCTCCGGCAAGGAGGAACTGCTGCGCCGCGCGGTGAGCCGGGCGCTCGACGGGCTCTTCGGGATCCTCGCCGAGGAGCACGCGCGCGTGGGCACCGCCGTGCAGCGCCTGGAGCACGTAACACGGCGCACCGTCGAGGTGCTGATCGCCGAACTGCCCTATGTGACGCTGCTGCTGCGCGTGCGGGGCAACACGGACACCGAGCGGTGGGCCATGGAGCGGCGCAGGGAGTTCGACCAGCAGGTCGCCGATCTGCTCAAGGAAGCCGTCGCCGACGGCGACCTGCGCTCCGACGTCGAGCTGCGCCTCGCCACCCGGCTGCTCTTCGGCATGATCAACTCCATCGTGGAGTGGTACCGCCCCGACGCCCGGGGTGCCTCCTCGGGCGAGCAGGTCGCCGACGCCGTGGTCCAGATGGCCTTCGCGGGGCTGCGCAGCGGGATCTGACGGTCAGCTCTCCGGTTCCAGGTCGTCCTCCTCGAAGACCAGCAACGTACGCGTGCTGAGCACTTCGGGGATGGACTGCAGCCGGGTCAGGACCAGCTCGCGCAGCGCGCGGTTGTCCGGCGTGTGCACCAGGAGCAGCACGTCGAAGTCGCCGCTGACCAGCGCGATGTGAGAGGCCCCCGGCAGCGTGCGCAGATGCTCGCGGACCGTGCGCCAGGTGTTCTGGACGATCTTGAGCGTGATGTACGCGGAAGCGCCCTGACCTGCTCGTTCATGGTTGATACGGGCGCCGAATCCGCGGATGACCCCGTCGTCGATGAGGCGGTTGATGCGCGCGTACGCGTTGGCGCGCGACACGTGCACCCGCTCGGCCACGGCCCGTATCGACGCGCGACCGTCCGTGTGCAGGATCTGCAGGATGTCGCGGTCGATCGAGTCCAGCGGCCGGGGCAGGGGCTCCTGGCGGTCGCCGGACCGGCCCTCCGGGCGATCACCGTCGCGTCCGTCGGCCATTCGTTCAGATGCCATGTCCCCCCGCCTCCCTACCATGGACGTACTGCATCCATCCCAGGCTGTGCAGAACCGTTTGTCCACAGCCCGGAGGTGCCTGTAGCCAAAATGTGCCGACGACCGAACAATCGGTAGGTGAGGCGCCTCACATTGCCGCGCCTCTTTTGCCGCTCCCAAGAGGAGATCGCTTCCACATGGAGGTGCCGACATGACGGTCATGGAGCAGCGGGGCGTCTACCGGCCCACCCCGCCACCCGCATGGCAGCTCAGGACCGATCCCGCCCCGCTGCTGCCCGACGCCGAGCCGTATCGCGTCCTGGGCACCGAGGCCGCG